>JAUNOE010000080.1 GCA_030537255.1 Coriobacteriia bacterium | reverse complement strand
GACGTTGTCGAGACTATCGCTTACACTGCACCTGCAGCTGCTCTGACCGTCACCGGTACCGAGCCCGTCGCTGCTGGCGGCGCCGACCTCTCCAAGTTCGACGTTGTCGTCGGTGCTGGTCGTGGCTTCCAGGCTGAGGAAGACCTCCAGCTCGCTCGTGACCTTGCTGCTAAGGTCAACGGCGAAGTCGGCTGCTCTCGTCCCCTGGCTGAGAACGTTGACTGGATGGCTCGCAACCTCTACATCGGCGTTTCTGGTCAGGTCCTGGCTCCCAAGGCTTACTTCGCTCTGGGTATCTCCGGTCAGCAGCAGCACATGGTCGGCGTTTCTGGCGCTGAGACCATCATCGCTGTTAACAAGGATGCCAACGCACCTGTCTTCAAGCAGTGCGACCTTGGCTTCGTTGGCGATCTCTACGAGGTTGTCCCCGCTCTTACTGCTGCTCTGTAAGCACATAGTAAATAGAGTACTTTTGGAGGAGGCGTATGCCTCCTCCTTTTTTGTTTTCGTTGAGTTTGTCGCAATCTATCATTCTGAGTCGCGCATGTCCGCCTTGCTCCCTCCATCTTGAGCGTTTTGGTGGGGTTATCAGTGCTTGTGAGGTCTCGTGTTTATGGATTGGGGGTAACGGCTACTTCGATCTTGGGTCTCTTGAGCATGAGTTTGGTGCTAACTTGCTGATTCGTATGCTTTGATCCGGTTTTGAGGTCTTCGCTTCAGTTTGTTGCTTGTAGGCTTTGGCAAATCTGCGAATTTGGCTGACTTTGGCCGGCTTCTCGTCTTCGATATTGGACTGATACAAGACCAAATCTCAGAGGTTCTATAAGGCGCTCGTTGCTGCGGTGTTCAGCAATTCGATTGCGTGGTTTGAATCGCATGCTTATATGCTTGGCAACTCCATGCCAGGCAGCACTTTCGCTTTGGGCTTGATCAATCAACGTGATTGTCGGTCTCTTGATTCGTGCATTATGGCTACTGAGTTTTTAGGTACTGGGCTTTTGCTGGTGCATGCTAAGTTGCATCAGGGTGATATCCCATGCCAATTGACACCAATTTGGTCACATCGGTACAAGTTTGTTGTGCATTTTCTTCACAAGACAGACAAAATCAGATATATTTCAACTTTGTGTGGATGCCCCGCTGGGTGGTCCACGCAATGGTTCACACCCAGGAAGGAGAAACATGGCTGACGAAGTATTCGAGCCTGATTTCGACGTTATCATCGTTGGCGCTGGTTGCGCTGGCTGTGTCGCCGCATATCAGCTCGCATCCGCTGGCAAGGCTGTCCTGGTTCTCGAGCGCGGTAACTATGCTGGCGCTAAGAACATGACCGGCGGCCGTATCTACACCCATTCTTTGAAGAAGGTCTTCCCTAACTACGAGGAAGCTCCTCTTCAGCGTAAGGTCGCTCACGAGCGCATTTCCCTTATTGCTCCCGATGCTAACTTCACGATCGACTATACTTCCGAAGATCTGAAGAAGGCTGGTCAGGAGTCCTACACTGTTCTGCGTGCTCCCTTTGATCAGTGGCTCGCCGAGCAGGCTGAGAATGCTGGCGCTGAGATCATTTACGACATGACCGTCAATGACCTCATTATCAACAATGGTAAGGTCCAGGGTATCCTGGTTGGCGAAGGCGAAGAGGCCGAGCCCATGACCGCTTCTTTGGTCATCCTTGCCGACGGTGTCAACTCTCTGTTGACCTCTAAGGCTGGTCTTTCCAAGTCCGCTCCTGCAATCCATCAGGTTGCTGTCGGTGCCAAGGAAGTCTGGAAGCTTCCTGCTGAGACTATCGAGTCCCGCTTCCTGTGCGAGCCTGGTGAGGGTGCCTCTTGGCTCTTTGCTGGTGACTGCTCCAACGGCATCATTGGTGGCGTCTTCGTGTATGCCAACAAGGAGTCTATCTCCCTGGGCATCGTTGCTACCATGTCTGAGGTTCTGAAGCAGGAGAAGCCTGTTTATCAGATGCTCGAGGACTTCAAGAACAAGCCCGAGATCAAGCCCCTCATTGCTGGTGGCGAGCTCGTTGAGTACTCTGGTCACGTCGTTCCTGAGGGTGGCCTCGAAATGATGCCCGAGATCGTCGGTGACGGCGTTATCGTCGCAGGCGACGCTGCTATGCTGTGCATGAATCTCGGCTACACTGTTCGTGGTATGGACCTGGCTGTTGCTTCTGGTGACATTGCTGGTCAGGCAGCTATCAAGGCGCTCGATGCTGGTGACACCTCCAAGGCTGGTCTGGCATGCTACAAGCAGATGCTCGATGCTTCCTTCGTCATGCGCGACATGAAGATGTATGCTAAGGCACCTCACTTCCTGGAGTCTGCGCCTGGCATGTTCCGTGGTTATCCTGAGATGATCCGTGACATCATGAACCCCCTGTTCATTGTCGATGGTCAGCCCCGTAAGCACGTCATGGGCATGGCTATGCCCGCAGTCAAGAAGGCTGGCCTGTTCAAGCTCGCCGGCGTTGCCATGAAGGGAGTGAAGGCACTGTGAGTAACCCCGTTATCACTGTTAACGTTGATGAAAAGCTTGCTAAGAACAAGATGGTCGTCGACGAGGAGAATGCCCATATCGTCATTCGTGAGGGTGTCAAGGTTTCCGATCCTGAGTACATGAAGCTTGTCATGTGCTGCCCTGCCGCTTTGTACAAGATTCCTGCAGACGGTTCCGAAGAGCCCATCTTCGACTACGCTGGCTGCCTGGAGTGTGGTACCTGCCGCATGATCTGCGGTAAGACTATTCTGCAGAAGTGGGAGTATCCTCAGTTCGGTTCTGGCGTTCAGTACCGCGAGGGCTAATCTCCATACGGACATATGTCTACATTTAAGGGACTCGCTTCGGCGGGTCCCTTCCTATTGGTAATGGGTTCATGTATAGGTTTGGTCTATACTAATTATTGCTGTGCAAACAGCGGGCCCTGGTGGCTGTTGCTGGAGACCCTTAGTCGCTATTTAGTGGGGGAGTCATGAACCTTTCTCAGTTGTATTACTTTCGCAAGTTGGCGGAACTTCAGCACTACACGCGTGCTGCTAAGGAGCTATTTATTACTCAGCCCACGCTTTCTGGGTCCATTTCTTCCCTTGAATCCGAGCTTGGTGTTTCTCTGTTCCAGAAGTCTGGCCGCAATGTTGAACTGACGAAGTATGGTGCCGAATTCCTGACCTATGTCACGGCTTCCCTGGAGCAGCTTGATAAGGGCATTGCCATTATGAAAGGCTATTCGGGGGAAAGTGACGGAGGCACCATTGACATGGGTTGCATCATCACGCTTCAAACTGACTACGTACCCCTGCTCTTGAAGGGCTATCGTTCTTCGAGTGACCATGATTATGATTTCAGCTTGAGTCAGGCTCCTTCTCTCAATCTTTTGGAAGGCTTGACTTCGAGTTCTCATGACGTTGTCTTTTGCGCAAAGGATGTGCATATCGACAACGTCGAGTATGTGCCGGTTGCCCGCCAGCAATTGGTGGTAGTGGTCAATGACGACTCCGAGCTTGCGGACAAGGGTTTCGTGTGTCCTCAGGATCTTGAAGGTCTCGACTTGATTAGCTACCGAGAATGTCTGCCGGTCGGTCAGTCTATCAAGAGTCTTCTGGATGAACTCGATATTGAAAACGTTCGTTATATCTACGATGACGAATCCATTCTCGCTGGAATTGCGGCAAGTGGTAATGAGGTTGCCATCATGATGGACACCTTCTTCCTTACTAATATCCACGGAGTGGTTTGCTTGCCTTTCTATCGCAGTCTTGAGGATCGGAGGCCTCTGTATCACACCATCTATATGGCATATAGCACCAAGAACTATCGTCCCTATTGCGTTGACCACTTTATTGATTACGTTAGGGATCACGCCCTTGATCGCTCCTCGGACGATTGCCTCTATCTTGACTAGGACCCAAGCGGTCTGTCATATTTCCAAATCGACTCCCTTTTGCCTTTGCGGGTAGGGGAGTCATTTGATGTGTGCCTTGAATGCCTGCATCTGTTTGTGGCGTCAGCTCAGTTAGAATGGTTTGCCATGATATTGCAATTGGAAAAGATTACTAAGTCCTTTGGTACGAGGGTTCTCTTCGAGAACGTTTCCCTGCGTCTGGAGGACCACGATCGTATGGCCTTCGTTGGTTCCAATGGTGCTGGCAAGACCACGATGCTCAACATTATTTCTGGGCGGGAGCAGTCTGATTCCGGCCGTGTCCTGTTTGCCAAGGGTGCCCGTGTTGGTTACCTCGAGCAGGAGGCGATCGAGATGGGTGACAACCCTATTTTCGATGAGGTCATGAGTGCGCAACATGAGGTGGTCGAGCAAGAGCAGCGCATGCTTGAGCTTGAATCACGTCTGGGTTCCAATCCGAGCGATTCCGATCTTGCGGCGTATGGCAAGGCGCGCGACCTGTATGAGTCAATGGGTGGCTATTCTTTGCATGCCCGTGTGCGTTCTGTTCTATTTGGACTGGGCTTTGGCGAAGAGGATATGACCCGCTCAACCGCCGAATACAGTGGTGGTTGGCAGATGCGCATCGCTTTGGCGAAGTTGTTGACACGTAATCCAGAAGTACTTCTTCTTGATGAACCTACCAATCACCTCGACCTCGAAAGCGTTAAATGGCTTGAAGGCTTTCTGCGTGGCTATGAAGGCACGGTCCTTGTGGTTAGTCATGACCGTGAGTTTCTAGACAATATGGTGAGTCGCGTTGCCGAAATCGATCATGGTGAAGTGAAGGTCTATACCGGCAACTACTCTTCCTACTTGAAGCAACGCGAAGAGTGGCTTGAGCGTCTGCGCGAGCAAGCCGCTAAGCAGCAGGATGAAATTCAGAAAATGGAAGCGTTCATTGAGCGATTCCGTTACAAGGCTACCAAGGCTAAGCAGGTCCAGGATCGTGTCAAGAAGCTCGAGAAGATGGAAGTCATCCGTCTTCCCGAAGAGAAAAAGACCGTTCATTTTAATTTTCAACAACCTCCCCGTACGGGTGAGCTGGTGGTTGATGTTGATGGCGTCAGCAAGTCATTTGGTGACAAGCACATCTATGACGATTTGAACCTCAAATTATATCGAGGTGAAAAGGTTGCGCTCGTTGGTCCTAATGGTGCCGGCAAGTCGACTCTGCTCAAGATGATTGCAGGCGCTCTTGATTGTGATGGTGGCTCTATTTCTTACGGAGCTCACGTTACGAAAACTTATTTTGCGCAGCATCAGCTCGAAGAGCTCAATCCCAACAACACGGTGTTTCAGGAGTTGGATTCCGTTGCTCCGGGCTGGAGCATTTCCCAGGTTCGTACGCTCTTGGGGTCCTTCTTGTTCCGTGATGATGACGTTGATAAAAAGGTCGCCGTCTTGTCTGGTGGCGAGAAGTGCCGTTTGGCTTTGGCTAAGATGCTGGTGGCCCCCCGTCCCCTGCTTTGCTTGGA
>JAUNOE010000079.1 GCA_030537255.1 Coriobacteriia bacterium | reverse complement strand
GTGAGCATTCGTGACGAAAGAGTCCTTCACATCCCCTTCGAAGACGAAACGGTCTCTCTTGTTTTCAGCAATAATCCCCCCGCAGCCAAGAAGTGGGCCGACGCAATCAAGCAGGCTGCCCAGGGAAACATCGAAGGAATTGCCCAAAAGGATGCCGTAGTTGAACAAGTGTCGTCCCTGGCCGAAGGGGCACGAGGCATTGCGACCGCATTGGGCGGCGGACTGGCAGGAAGCATAGTGGGCAGTATCGGCGCAGTCATGACCAGCGTGGCGGGCAATGCCCCCATCGATGAAAAGAAGCCCGAACCAAGCAAGACCTCGACCTCAAGCAGGATGGTATGCCTTGGCTGTCATGCACCCCTTTCAGGACAACCGGGACGTGAAGTGACCTGCGAATACTGTGGAACCACCCAAACCCTCTAGGAGACCAACATGGGAATATTTGATGCAGCTTTCGACTCCATTGGAGGGATGTTCCAAGACCAATGGAAAGACATCGTCACGGCAGGACCCTTCGATGAACTCACGCTTGTTGCTCCCGGAATCCGAAAGCAATCGCAAAACGGACGAGGCGCAAACTATGGCTCCAACGACGTCCTAAGCAACGGGTCGCAAATCTTCGTCCCTGAAAACACGGCGGCTTTTGTCCTCAGTTCAGGCGGCATCGAAACCGTCATCACGGAACCCGGCAGCTACGTATACCAAAACGGCGAACTCAGCGTATTCAACCAGCAGGATCGCCAAACCGCAGGAATCGTTCACATCCTTATCAGCAACACCGTGGAACGCTTCGGTTACTCAGGAATGTCGCCCCAGGAAAAGCGCGTGGCCTTCATCAATCTGCGCGAAGTTCGTGGGATCAAATTCGGCACACGTGGACCCTTGGTCTATCACGATGGCTTCTATGGGGCTGACCTGGAGGTATTCGGATTTGGCTCTCTTGCCATACGCGTTACCGACCCCGTAAAATTGGTGCAGCAGTTCATCCCAGCAAACACGTATCGCTACTCCCTCAAAAAGCCCAAGGAACGCGAGCAGCTGGTGACCGAGTTCCTGCACTCGTTCATCCAAGCCGTAAATCAGCTTTCTGCGGAGTATCGCATTTCGCAGCTTCCGGGACTGACGAACGAGATCGCGCAGGTCATCGCAACAGAAAAGAAGAATGCGGGCACCTGGCCCGAACGCTACGGCCTGGCCTTGGCCTCTGTCGCTATCGAAAACATCGAGCTTTCCGACGAATCCCGCGAACTCATTCGTGGCTATGCGGAAAAGAAGATGTCGGTGGCAGCCTACGAAGGCGTATCCGAACATGCGGCAAACGTTGCTGCACAGCAGACGATAGCCCAAGGCGTTCTGAAACATGGCCTCGGAGAAGGTGGCGGCATGCTGTTCGGCATGAACCTTGCCCAAGGAATGAATCCGGTGAACGCCTCGCAGGCAAAGCCCGCCGAAGCAACAATGGCCGGCGAAGGCTTTGGGCCTGCGCAGCACTCGGATTCCACGAATCAGCAGGAGCCTGCCCATGCACAAAGCAAGCAGACAAAGCAATCAAGCGAGAATAGTGCGGATTCCTTTGACGATAAGGTAGAGACCCTGAAGAAGCTCAAGGATCTGCTAGATATGGGCATCTTGAGCCAAGAAGAATTTGACGCGAAGAAGCGAGACATCCTGGGGCTATAGACAAGCCTGCACATTAGGTCACGGTTGGCCAACCTATGCAAGGTCACGCCCGTCGGGTCCGCCTTAATCGAGCGCGGCTCGGTCGCGCCCGCTGAGTAAAGCGCGGCTCGGTCGCGCCCGACGGGTCGAGCCCGACTGGGTTGGGTCGAGCCCACATCGGGTCTGTCTTAGCCGGGCCTGGCTAGGTCGGGTTTGTCCCAGTGTGGCCTGGCCCTGCCTTGCGTCCATTCTCCACGGCGCCACCCTACGTTCCTACCTTGCAGTTCATCTTTGAAAGCAGGGCTTGGGCATAACCGGCCAAAAAGAACCGCCAATCACCCATAAACCTCATGGAAATCGACACCCCGGCTAAAGCGCGCAGAGTCTACCAGCTCTGAACGTGGACATCGTAGTCCTCGAACCCAACAGAGCCCATCGACTGAGTTTCGAATGAGGTGAAGCCTTGGCCAACGCCATCGACGAAAACCTCCTGATAGCCAGCTATCTTGCCTTTCGCATCGCGCAAAACCACCGTCACGCGAGCCCCTTCGGCAGACTGGCTATTGGCCCTCGCCTTCTTCAGGCACAGCTCGCCAGTAAACACCCGCTCCCCCGCATCGTTGCGAGCCCTCGAGACATTCTTAACAGAAAAGCTGCTGCAGGAATCGCCATCACACAGTTCCTGACTACTCAACTCGGCAAGATCAAACTTCAACCTGGAGGGCTTTTCGCAATCCGATTCAAACCCAGACAGATAGACCGTCTCACCAGGCCTAATCACGTTTCCGACCAGCTCATCCGAAAACAGGACCTCGCCCTCATTGCCATAAGCCGTCACCCTGACGGCAGGAAACTCGATGGCATCTGACGCATTTGTATTCTTAACGCCAGCGATGTAACTAACGCCTTCGGAACCAACCGACCAACCAGACTCCTTGAGTTTCAGGAAGAGAAAGGCCGCATGCGAGGCATTCGTCGCGTCCGATGCGCCTACTGCACCGGAAGAGGCACCACCGGATGAACTAGTACTATCAGATGAACTCCCTTCAGGCGAGCCTTTGCTGGCAGCGCTCGAAGACGCACCTGGACCTCCATCACTCGCTGACCCAGACTCAACTCCAGATGAATCGGATCCGCCCGCATCCTGGGCAGATTCCCCTTGGACGGAGTCACTTTGAGCTGGAACTGGGATCGAGAACCACTTCAACAAAATAGATCCGAGCTCGGTATTGGGTGTCACCTGGGTGCCGATGGTACCGACAATCAAGCCGAAAGCTAGCGCCGCGCCACAAATCGCCAGAGCAACCTTCGTGGTCTTATTCAGCCTTCCCGACGCCCGCCCTGGCTTGCCGCCTACCGTTCCACCAGGCCGCCTTGTGCCAGCCGCCTTATCCACCCCATCAGTCTTTGCCGCATCAGAGCGCTGCCAAGCTTCCGACCTCCCATTGGCCGAAGCCCCCAACAGCGGGTTTGAAGCAGGATCCGAAACGACACCTGCGGTACCTTGCGCATTTGCCGAAAGCCGAACACCTCCGTCAGTAGCAGCAGAGCCAGAACAACCAACAGCACTCGTAGGCAAGGGCCGACCGTTACGCAAACAGTCAAGAGCCTGGGCCATCTCGGCCGCCGACTGGAAGCGAGCACTTGGCTCAAACGAACATGCCCGCCTGATGACAGCTCTTACACCAACCGGAACGGTGGATTCATTGCAAAGAGCCTCATCGTAGCCTTCGTCACTCGGACGCAAGCCGGTCAAGGCGCACGCAAGGACACGCCCTATCGAATACACATCTGACCGAACGTCGCTCTGGACAAAACCAAACTGCTCGGGCGAGGCAAAATCCCATGTGCCCAAAGGTGCCGTATCACGTGAAGCGCCATCCTTCCTCATTCGGGCAATGCCAAGGTCAAGAAGATGCGCACCATCAGCACAAACAAGGATGTTTGCAGGTGTAATGTCGCGATGAATAATACCCTGTTCGTGAAGCGCCTGAACTGCTTCGCACACCTGACAGGTGAGCTCCATTGCCTCATCACAAGACAGCGGACCGTTCTTCTGCAAATACGAATCCAGGCTTTCACCTGGAACAAAATCATAGACAACCACAAAATAGTCGGGCAGCTCATAGGTCGACTCAACCTTAGGCAAGCGAGAGCTGTCGCAGTCAGATAGAGCTGACCACACCCGACGTCGCGCAAACTCCAAGGGAATCTTCTTCCTGACGAAGGGGCCTGCACCCTCGATGGTAACAAGCTCAGTCACTCCACATGCGCCATTGGCAAGCACCTTTTCGACATGGTAGGAGTCCTCAAGATGCAATGCATGCATGACCTGGCTGTCGTTCACGGAATCCTCCATCGATTCGGCCCACCGGAAGTGAGTTCTGTTGTTGCGTAGTGGAAATTCTATCCGCAGCTAGCGGGCTGTTCCTCAGTTGGCAACTGAAAATTGAGCTGACAACTGAAATTCACGCGGGGTGGCAAACTAAAGGTGAACCAGGGCAGAGCGGAGGCAGCAAATCCACAATGCGATCGGTGTCAAGGGATCCGCGGCGGGGCTGGGGGCAGAGTCTCCGAGGCATGGTTGGGGGCTGTACGCCCGCAGTACGTCAGGACGCAGGGTATCCATGGAGCACCAGAAGACCGGAAGCCAGGGCGTACTTGACGACGCAGTCATTTAGCACACTGGCGATGCGGGGCTGACGACACGAGTACAGCGTGCACCTGGCGGCATGACGCCGGAATACGCATACCGCTCAAATTCGTAAAGGTTACCAATCGATCTGCAAAACAACACCGTACACGCCATTGCAGAATTCGCTGCCAACACCGCCACAATCCGACCCGCTTAAGTCGTCTTTCAACCCCTCGAACCACATTCGGGCTCCAAGCCATAAAACATGCATGTCGTTCATGGGAGTAAGAATAAGGTCCCCGAACCGACTCCAAACAACACCCAGAGCTTACTCCCTCTGAGCTATCCTATTGCTCTCAAACGATGTTTACGCAAGTGGATCGCAGAGCCAAGAAAGGTGCACCAATGAATGCTACGTTCAGCAAAAGAGAAGATAGCACCGCCCCTACCACGGATAGCGTTGATCGCAAGCCCAACCAGGACAAGCCCGTTCTTACCGAAGACCTTCTAGAGCGTCTACTTTCTACGCGTTCCCTTGACGCATATCTGAACAACGAAGAGGTCGAAAACCGGGAGCTCACTTCATATCTGTTTGAGCTCCTCGAATCCCGCAAGCTCAAGCGATCCACCGTTGCGAACGACTCGGGCATCAACATCACCTTCGTCTACGACATTTTTTCGGGGAAAAGCAAACCGGGCCGCGACCGCGCCATCATGTTAGCTTTTGGACTTCGCTGCAATCTGCGCGAAACGCAACGGCTGCTTCGGTACGTCGGAGTCTCCGAGCTGTGGTGCAAGATCCGGCGTGACGCAATCATCATGTGGTGCATCAATGAGGGTCTGAATCGAGTACAAACCGACGACGAACTCTGTCGACTCGGAGAGCCAACCCTGCTTTCTTCTGACCGCCTGCGCTAGACGACGAGGCCCAATGGGCTTGCCCTGATCCCATCGGCCCCTCCAGAGAAGCCAGGTGCTTGATGCTATTACACAAGGATTACGCGGCTAGGTCTTGGCTCAGTGGGCCTGTCGCACCGCGCAAGACCATGCGCACAAGCACGAGCGTAGCGAATTCGCTTGCCGCATTTGAGGTTGCATGCGGAAGCTTGTCCGCAGCATGTGCGATCGGACTCGGTAGGTTCCCGCAGCATGCGCGACCAGGTTTGGTGGGTTTACCCGCAGCATGTG
>JAUNOE010000078.1:3180-5538 GCA_030537255.1 Coriobacteriia bacterium | reverse complement strand
CTTTGTGGCGAAGAAGGACTCGAAGGGGCTTCCTTCGAAGGGCGTCCCTGCAAAGGGGTTTTCGCTGTTGAAGGGCCCGCCAAAGGGGAAGTCCTGGAAGGGATTCTGCTCGTTAGACCCCTTGTTTGCCTGGCCATATGGGTGCCCGTTTCCGCCAACGTTGGACGTGTAGGTGTGCGTGGTTCCGTCGCTTGAGTACGTGGTCCATACGAAGCTGCCGTTGCCGAAGGGGAAATCATCGAAGGGGTTTTGGACCGATCCCGTGGAGCCTGGGCGCGTTGCCTGTCCGGTCGAGAACGGGTCATAAACGAAGGGGGAGCCGTAGCTTGCGTTTTCTGGCTCCCATTTGCCGCTTTCGAGTACGTCTCGGGCTTCGTTGATGAGTTTCATGCGCTCTTCGGCTTGGGAGCGAGCTTCGGCATCCTGACCAAAGCGGTCGGGATGGTTTTCGATGGCAAGCTTGCGGTGTGCCTTTTTGATGTCTTCGGCCGTGGCGCCCTCTGAGAGGCCCAGTGTCTTTAGTGCTTCGGATTTCTTCATTGACGTCCTTGTGGATGCATTCTTGAAACTAGGCTAAGAATACGGTCTGTAATTTGGCATTTCCCTAGACTGGTGTTTGCAAACGTCAAATCTCCATTCAGTGTGGATGCTCTGTGCAGATGGTGAAGCTTGGGGCACTTTGGAAGCTCATGGTAAAATCTTGCGACGTTGGCATTCGCTGGCCTTGTGTTGGTACCTTTGCCTTGTGGGTAGATCCCTGTTTGTTTTCGCCGAGACCCGGAGGTTCATGTGAAGAAGGCTCTGATCATTCTCGTGGGCATTATTTGCGCCTGCGTGATCGTTGCCAACATGGATTACCTCAAGGAAATCATGAATGCGGTCCAGGGTGGCGCCTTGATCCCCTTGGTGGTCGCTTGCTTCATCATGCTTGCTCGTTACGTGGTGCAGGCTATCTCCTATAACGCCGCCTTTGAGGCCGTAGAGCATCCAACGGGCATCGGTCACAACGTGATCCTCATCTTCAGCTTGGTATTCATCAACACCTTCTGCATGTTCGGTGGCGCTACGGGTGTCGCCTTCATCATTGACGATGCTCGCCGTAAGGGAATGGATGTCGGCACCGCAACAAGTGGCGCCATTCTTTCCCAGATTGGCTGGTACGTCGCAGTGTTTGCGATTTCGGTTATCGGCTTTGTCTCCATGATGATCAGCGGCATGATCAACTTCGTTTTTGTCGTTGGCGCACTCTTGCTGTTCTTGGTGCTGGTTGCCTTGGTTAGTCTCTATGTCCTGGGATATGTGCAACCCCAGCTCTTGCGTGGTTTGTTTGAGGTCATCGAAAAGGCTGCGCGCAAGGTTTTGCGCGTGTTCAAGCGTGACTTGGTCGAGGGGTGGGGCAAGTCCAATGCCGATTCCTTCAGCCGTAATGCGCGTGTTCTCGCAGGTAATCCCCGTGGAGCCATGATTACGGTCATGTATGCAACGGCTTCCGCTCTGCTCAACATGTTCTGCCTGATTGCCATTGGTTTCGCTTTTGGCTACGAGCAGGTAGGTCCCATGATTGCTGCTTTTGCGCTGGCCACGATCTCGGTTCTTTTGAGTCCTACGCCCCAAGGCGTTGGTGTCGTTGAGGCGGCCATTGTGGCCGTGCTGTGCGGTGCTGGTTGCGATCTTACGGCGGCAACGGCCATCAGTTTGGTCTATCGTGGCATCATCTTCTGGATTCCCTTCTGCATTGGTGCGGTCATGCTTTCCCAGTCTGGTTTCTTTAAGGGAAAAAAGAATCCAACCGAAAACGAGCGAGCTCGTGAAGCCGGTTGGATTGGTGGAACCATCGTAGGTGTCATTGCGGTAGTCAACCTGATCATGGCCTTACTGCCGCAGCTTTCTGCGCCCTACAGCTTGCTTGTTCAGTGGATTGATATTGGCAACATGTTCGCAGGTCAGG
The DNA here is from genome assembly GCA_030537255.1 of Coriobacteriia bacterium. Lineage (GTDB taxonomy): Bacteria > Actinomycetota > Coriobacteriia > Coriobacteriales > Eggerthellaceae > Anaerotardibacter. Next base: position 3,590 of record JAUNOE010000078.1, on the reverse strand, counting down.
CACTTGTCCTGTCTGGCCTTGTTTTGTTGGCGATCGCCATCGGCCTGGTGTTCAGGCAGCGTCTTGCGTGGGCTTTTGCCATTACGGTGCTTACGCTTATCGCTGGCTTTGAATTCGTGTATTACAACACGGTCATGGTTGCGCTGATTCTTATTGTGGTTGCTTCGTGGCTGTTCTGGAAGAGGGACTGCTTTTCCCTCCATTTGGGCGATTTGCCGTTTTATCAGTCGTTAATAGGTGATGAGCCTACTTTTCATAAGCCTGGACACACGCGTCCGTACCGTCGTGGCAAGGGCTCTTCCAAAGAAGAGGTAGATGCCACTCCGAGCAAGGACTCTGATTTCGTCGAGCAAGGAGACGGTGCAGCTCGTAAGGGATAGGTAGTGGGGTTTTGTCTGCGGGTTGAGCTG
>JAUNOE010000078.1:0-3170 GCA_030537255.1 Coriobacteriia bacterium | reverse complement strand
CTCCAGGCATAAAAAAATCTCCCCTTTCTGGCAATCAAGAAATGGGAGGCGGTTCGGCTATGTTGGAGTTCCCAGCTTGTGGCTCCTGGCCTTGTTTGTGATTTTTGGCCTTGTGCGGTTTTTGGTGATATGAACGGATTGACTGTCGGTATCAGCTCTTGTTCGCAGCCTTGGGCCGAACCTGCTTCTTAGAGGAATTTCATCTCGTAGTCGGTGAAGGGTGCCGAGAGGCCTCGGTTGTCCAGCTCGGCTTTGATTTCGTCAAGTACCTCGTCGGATTCCGCACTGATGTGGTGAAAGTGGTAGCCATCAGTTAGCGCCGAGAGTGGCTGTGAGACGCCCTGTTCCAGGTCGGAGAGGAAGCGCTTGACGTCGCGGCGGTTCTTGACGTCAAGCGGAGCATTGATTAGGCCGTAAGTGCGATGGTTGACCGCGACATCCACCAGGCATCCGCCGCAGTCGACCACTGCGTTCATCTCTTCCTCAATTTGGCTTGTGCCGTGTTTGACCTTGAAAAGGCGAATTACCTGAGCAGCTCCACCAAATACGTATCCGCGGTTGGTGGAGCTGATGGGGTGTCCTGCGGCGCGAAGCAGGGCAACGTCCTGTACGATGACCTGACGGCTTACGCTGAGCTGCTCACTGAGCTTCTGGCCAGATACGGCAACGTCTGAGCCTTTCAGGATGCGTACGATTTCCTGCCTACGTTCGCTACCGCTCATGCTTACTCCTTGGTGCTTCGTGCCATTTCGTCGGCTGATTTCAGCGTGAGATCGCCTTCCTTGATCCAGCCAATTTTACGCAACAGCTGACCAAAAGCGAAGCTAAGCACGGCAGGCAGGACGAAGCAGATGAGAATCAGGCCGATCCAGTCAAAGGCCGTAATTGCGCTCATGGTGCCTGCGGAGATGTCTGCCAGCCATCCTGTATAGACACCAATGGGTCCAACGAGGCCACAGGTGCCCATACCGCTGGAGATGGCAGCACCGTTCATCGTGAGGCCAAACACGCAGGTGGCGATAGGACCCGTGATGGCGGAGGCAAGCGTGGGCGGAATCCAGATGCGGGGATTGCGCACGATGTTGCCCATCTGGAGCATCGATGTGCCGATGCCCTGGCTTACGATGCCGCCCCAGCGATTTTCCTTGAAGCTCATTACGGCAAAGCCGACCATCTGGGCACAGCATCCAGCAACAGCAGCACCGCCAGCAAGGCCTGTCAGGCTAAGCGCGGCACAGATTGCAGCTGAAGAAATGGGAAGGGTTAGAGCAACGCCCACAATGACGGAGACGATGATGCCCATCAGGAAGGGCTGAAGTTCGGTTGCCCACATGATTAGTGCGCCGAGCGAGCTGGCAGCGGCCCCAATGGTAGGAGCGATTGCCGTGGAAAGCAGGCAGCCAACGACGATGGTGACGAATGGGGTGACCAAGATGTCTATCTTGGTGGAGCCGGAAACGAGCTTTCCGCATTCGCTGGCAACAATTGCGATCACCAAGACCGCCAAGGGGCCACCAGCTCCGCCAAGCGTGTTGGCGGCAGATCCCACGGCGACCAAGCTGAACAGAACCAGTGAGGGGCAGCGCAAGGCATAGCCAATGGCAACGGCCATTGCGGGTCCAGCTGCGCTTTTGGCGAAGTCGCCAATGCTCACCAGCATCTCGATGCCGAGCTGAGTGCCTAGGGTGGACAGAATGGTACCCATGAGCAGCGAGGCAAACAGGCCTTGTGCCATGGCGCCTAGGGCGTCAATCAGGTAGCGTTGAACCGAAATCTCGATTCCTTTGCGGGCTAGGAGCCCTTCCTTCTTATCTTGCGTGTCCATTATTGCTTGTGTCACTCCTCTTGTTGACCTGCTTGGGGGTTCTTGGTGTGCTTGTCGAAAGAGCCAGTTGTGACAATTCTTGTGACAAGACACCTAGGAAGATCACGCAAGTATACAGCTCTTCCAACAGGTGACAAGACACACGATGTTGCAAACGATGATGAACGCGTTTATACGGAACTGTTCCGTTGATCTGACCGGTATGTGCCGAGTCCTTGACCGATGATGCTTCCGAGGAGTTGAATTCAAAGCGTTTCAATGATTGTTCGAGCATGCTTTTGCAGGCTTGCTCTACGGCAAGGAATTGCCTTTATTGCGTAAGGCGGGGGAGTGATCGTGCCAAATTCGATCAAGAAATGCGTTTCGCAGGCCTGCGTGGCTTTACTGGTGTCGATCTGCCTGCTTGGAAACGGCTTTGCTCTGCTGGGCTGCTCTTCCGACCTATCACCAGCGGATTCAGAGCCTGCTGTTCAACCTGATCAATCATCCGCCGAAGCCAATCTTGGTTCATCCGAGGAAGCCGATTCGTCCCAGAATGCCGATGCAGGCAAGGAGGATGAGGCACCAGCTCCTTCGCAGGCCAAGGACCAGGGCAATAAGGCGTCCAAGGCAGGATCGTCTTCCAAGAGCTATGTTGCGCATTCCTGGTCGTTCAAGAAGTACCCTCTGTACTACAAGGTTTGGGGTCGTGCCAACACGTCGGTTTCGGTTTCTGAGGGAGAAACAATCCTTTCCGACCCTGATTCGCTGGGCAGGACTCGTCGCGTAGTTGCCAAGGTGACCTACGACATGGTCAAGCAGTCGGCGGGTTGGCGTGAGTCCATGACCGACGAATGTAACGAAATTTCGGGCTGGGGTCATCAGAAGAAGGTCTCGGTCAAGTTGTCCAATGGCCGTACCTATCGTGGTTACGCTTGGAATCGTAGCCATCTTTTGGCCGATTGCTTGGGCGGCCATGCTGGGCCTGACAATTTGGTGACGGGCACCAGGACCCAGAATGTCGGAAACAACTCTCAGCAGCAGCCAGGCGGGATGCAGTACACCGAAACCCAAGCTCTCGAATACCTGAGGTTGCATCATTCTGGCTGGGTGTACTATCGCGCAACGCCGGTATACAAAGGCGACGAACTGGTCTGCCGGAGTGTCTATGTTGACATCAAAAGCGATGATGGCTCTATTGACGAACACGTTGAGGTGTTCAATGCCATGAAGGGTTGCACCATTGACTATGACACGGGAAAGATTAGCGGTGACGCAGTAGAGGAAGTGGGACAAGCCGCTTCGAAAGCGGGTTCGTCAGCGGCCTCTCGCTCATCCGGTGACCAGCATGAATTGAAGCATGACA
>JAUNOE010000018.1 GCA_030537255.1 Coriobacteriia bacterium | reverse complement strand
GAGCTCGATCATGTGCTGGAAGACGAGATGCTGAAGCTTGCCGGCAAGTTCCAGCTTCCCTATGACGTATTTGGCAAGTTGGATGGCAGTACGCGCACGCGTTGCGAAAACGACACCACCGACATCCTGCGTCTCCTGGCTTTGTTCTTCGACGTGCATCTGCGTGCGGGCGTGTGTCTCGTTCCTTGGACTGATCCTGAAGAAGACGAGTTCCACGTGAGCTTCACCGAAGCTGTGCAGAAGGGCTGTGCCCGGGCTGCCTGGCTCCGTTTTTCCGAGATTGACCCCGATGACCAGCCCTTCCGTGACGAAGGCGACCTGGTAAGCGCTGGCGCTGAGCATTTGCGCAAGCTGGATGAGGGCGCTTGCGAGGCGGATTGGGCCAAGAATCGCCTGAGCTCCTTGATCTTGGCTGATTTGGACCTTGGGCAGGCTGCGGAATCGCAGGCTCAGCTTGATCCTTTGCTGGCGGTGCGTCCGCCCATCTTGTGCGCCGGCTGCCCTCATCGCGGTGCCTTCTATGCCGTGAAGCGTGCGGCAGGAAAGCGCTCTAACGTGCGTATGTGTGGCGACATTGGCTGCTACACCCTGGGTAATGCCCAACCGCTGGATGCCGTGGACACCTGCCTGTGCATGGGTGCTGGTATCACCCAGGCCCAGGGCTTTGCGACGGTCGAGCCTGGCTGCAAGGCGGTCGCCTTCGTAGGTGACTCCACCTTCTTTGCCAGTGGCATGACCGGCGTGGCGAACGCCGTGTACAACCAGCACGACATCACCATCTGCATCCTGGACAACGCCACCACGGCCATGACGGGCTCGCAGCCCCATCCTGGCACGGGCAATACGCTGATGGGCCCCAAGACCAAGCCCATCAGCATCGAGGCGGTGTTGCGAGCGCTCGGCGTCGAGTGCGTGCTGCGCGTCAATCCTCTGTACCTGGACGAATCCATCGCCGCGGCAAAGCGGGCTATCGACTTCGAGGGTCCTTCTGCCGTCATCTTCCAGAGTCCTTGCACGGCCTTGGTGGCGCCCGATGCCCCCGTCACCCTCGACGAAGAAGCTTGTACGGGCTGCAAGTTGTGCTGCAGCGCTATCGGATGTCCTGCTCTGAGCTGGGATTTTGAGGGCCAGAGGCCGCGCATCGACGCAAGTTTATGTGTAGGCTGCGGCTTGTGCACCGACCTGTGCCGCTCCGGAGCGCTTGACTGCTCCGGCCGTCGCGAGCATGCAGATGAGCCTCGCTTTGCTGCGCCTGCGCCTTATGAAAACGGCATCTACGGCATTGAACCCGAGCTGCGCGACCAGGTGCCTGCAGACGCCCCCGAGGAAGGTGGCCTTCGTGATTAATATCTCCATTGCCGGCATTGGTGGTCAGGGCTCCGTTCTGGCCGCGCGCATTTTGGCCGAAGCCGCCCTGGCTCGCGGTTGGCAGGTTCGTACCTGTGAAACCATGGGCATGGCGCAGCGTGGCGGCGACGTCACCAGCCACGTGCGTATGGGCAACAAGGGGGAGCAGGTCCATTCGCCTTTGCCCGCAAAGGCCTCGGTTGACGTGCTGATCGCCCTTGAGCCTGGAGAAGGCGCTCGTAATCTGCCCCTTCTTCGTAAGGGCGGCTTGCTGGTTACGGCGACAACGGGTCAGCCCCCTGCAACGGCAGACCTCAAGGCTGCCCCCTACGATGCTGATGCCATCATTGCCGAGCTTAGGCGTCAGGGCGTGAACCTTCTGGTTGTCGACGATCAGGAACTGTGCGGCAAGCTGGGTTCACGCAAGGCTCTCAACATCGTCATGTTGGCCATCACCCTGGCAGCGGTGTCTGCCGAGGGCCCCTATGCTGGCAATACGCTGGCTGGCCAGCTGGGGATCGATGAGATGCGCCAGGCCGTTCGAGCCTGCGTGAAGCCCCGCTTTGTCGAAATGAACATGGAAGCAATCGACCTTGCCCAGAGCTACGTTTCCCAGAAACTGGGAACCGAAGCCAGCTAGGGGCGCCGTCATCACCGAATCGGACCCCATCCAGCAACAAAGCTGTCGTATGGTAGGGGGCAAACCCGCAATTTGGGGCTCGTGAGCTCCTTCATCAGAAAAGAGCAAGTCATGGAACTGACGCAGGAACAGCAGTTTGAAATTATCCTGAAGCAGCTCGCAACCATCAAGGAGCGCAGCCCCTTCTACGCCAAGAAGCTCGCCGACTTCGACCTTGACCAGATCAAGACGCTCGAAGACTTCCGCAAGCTCCCCTTCACTGACAAGGGCGATCTTCGTGAGGCATATCCCCTGGGAGTGGCTGCGGTTCCCTCCGAGAAGATCGTTCGCATCCATTCGTCTTCGGGCACCACGGGTACGCCGGTCATCATTCCCTACACCCAGAAGGACGTCGACGATTGGGCAATCCAGGTTGCTCGTTGCTATGAATTTGCGGGAATCACTCCCGAGGATCGCATCCAGATCACCCCGGGTTACGGCCTGTGGACTGCAGGCATCGGTTTCCAGTTGGGCTGTGAGCGCCTTGGCGCCATGGCTATCCCCATGGGTCCCGGCAACACCAAGAAGCAGCTGCAGATGATGGAAGACCTGCAGTCCACTGTCTTGTGCGCAACTAGCTCGTATGCGCTGCTGCTTGCCGAAGAGATCGAAAAGCAGGGCGTGCGTGACAAGCTTGCACTGAAGAAGGGCGTCATCGGATCCGAGCGTTGGGGCAAGAAGATGCGCCGCCGCATCTCCGAGGAGCTCAACGTCGACCTGTACGACATCTACGGTTTGACCGAGGTCTATGGCCCTGGCATTGGCATCAACTGCAAGGCTGACAGCGCCATGCATATTTGGTCTGATTTTGTGTTCCTTGAGATCGTTGATCCCAAGACGGGCGATCCCGTTCCTGATGGCGAGGTTGGCGAAATCGTGCTTACCACGTTGCAGAAGGAGGGTGCTCCCCTTATCCGCTTCCGTACGCATGACCTTTCGCGCGTCGTTCCCGGCGAATGCGAGTGCGGCTCAAAGCATCCTCGCATTGACATCATTACGGGTCGTACTGATGACATGGTCAAGGTCAAGGGCGTCAACATGTTCCCCGCACAGATCGAGGAAATCATCGCCTTTACCGATGGCGCCTCCTCTGAGTATCAGGTCATGATCGACCACGTTGACGGCAGGGACATCATGACCGTCTTCTTTGAGACCGAGGCGGTCGGCGATGCTTGCACCACTATCGAGGAAAACATGAAGCTGCTGTTCAAGGGCAAGTTGGGCATGACCCCCAACCCCAAGGGCGTCCCCGTGGGTTATCTGCCGCGCTCCGAAAAGAAGACAAAGCGCATCTTTGACAATCGCTACTAAGCCTTGGTGGTCGCGTTTGATGCTTGGGTGGCACCCGATTTCGGTCGGGTGCCACCTTGTTTTTTGGACATTTTGCCTTATTGTTCGGTTGGTCTGGCCGGTTTTGTTTGGCTCGACCTGGCGCGGCGTAGCTTGGCCTAGCTCGCTTTGCTCGACCTGCTCCAGCCTGGTTTGGCTCGACCTGGCCTGCTTCGATCTGATTTTGGGAGGCAAAACCAGATTTGGGGTGGCTTATGGCAAAAATCGCCGCATTTGTACGACTTGCCGGGCCCGTATTTGCGTAGGGCATCTCTGGCAATGGAGCCTTAAATGAATAAACCCAGGTCAGCGGCTCGGCATCTGTGTCGGCAACCTTGTGAACAAATCAGAGACTCCGTTTTGTCCTTTTCAATCGTACAAATGAGGGCAAATTTGCCAAAGAGGCCAGCGATTCTGGTTTCGCTACCGTGCGGTTGTCCATGATATGGTTTTCTGAGCGAGTTCACGGAGGCGCCATTGGGCACTTCCGGGCAAATCCAATTAGGAGGGGTTGGAATGGCGTGGAGCGAGGTTCTGGTAGGTGCTGAGGCGGAGGCAAATTGGCGCGGGGAGTACGCCGCCAAGCAGATTTCTCTTGATCAGCTGTTTGAGCAACATGTCACGGGTGGTCAGCGCATCTATTTCGGCGGTCTGCATGTGCCTAATACCGTCGTTAACGAGCTCTTGCGCCGCGTGCGCGAAGAGGGCCTTTCGGGTATCGACATTTGGGCAAACTGGATGAACGGCTCGATCGATCTGAACCTCATGGACGTGCTTTCGCCTGATGTGTTCAGATACCACACCTACTTTGCCGGCCCCAACGAAAGGGCGGGTTTTGGACGCTGCGTTTCTCATGTCCCCGTCCATTTCAGCGACGTGTGGAGCATGCTTGCGGCCCAGAACTTGGATTACGCCATCGTTCAGATGACCCCACCCAACGAAAAGGGCTACTGCAACATCGGCCCTGTGGGTTTTGTTCCCGGCGGCGTGCGTAGCGCAAAGCGCATCATCGCCTGCGTGAATCCTAATTTGCCTCGCGTATTTGGTGACACTCATGACTACCACGTGTCGCAGATTGACGCCTTTGTGCTGCAACCCGAAGCTCTCGATGTCGTGCCGGTGGTGGCGCCGACTTCAGAAGAGCTCAAGGTTGCCGAGCTGGTGACCGAGCGCGTGAACGATGGCGACACCGTCCAGCTGGGAATTGGCGGAATCTCCGACGCCATCGGTGAGAGCCTGAAGTCAAAGCGTCATCTGGGCTGTCATACCGAGATGTATTCCGACGTGCTTGTTGGCCTTCAGCAGGCCGGTGTCATCGACAATTCGCGCAAGTCGTTCATGCCGGGCGTTTCCGTGGGTGGCTACTCCACGGGCAGCCAGCGTCTGTATGACTACATCAACGAAAACCCCGAGGTGCAGTTCCGCAGTTACAACATGGTGTGCAATCCCAACGTTATCGCCAAGAACGACAACCTGGTCAGCATCAACACGGCAGTTTCTATCGACCTGACGGGCCAGGTGTGCGCTGAATCCATTGGTTCGCGCCAGTACAGCGCAAGTGGCGGCCAGTTCGACTTCGTTCGCGGCGTCAAGCATTCGGAGGGCGGCAGGGGATTCATCGCCGTCACGAGCGTGGCGCATACCAAGAAGGGCCCCGTTTCAAAGATTGCCCCCATCCTGGCACCAGGCAGTGCGGTGACCTCCTTGCGTAACGATCTGCAGTACGTAGCAACCGAATACGGTATTGCCGATCTACGTTGGGCGGACCTGGAAACGCGCGCAAAGCGACTGATCTCCATTGCTCACCCCGATTTCCGTGCAGAATTGACGCACGAAGCTAAGAAAATGGGGCTCGTCATTTAGCTTTGCTATACTTGCGGCAATTTGAGAGACAGTTCGAAAGCCTCCTGTCGTTAAACAAAACTAGGTATGAAGAAGGTGCGGTCATTGAGCGCGGCTCGTGTGGCGCTGGCTTGTCCTTGCGATAGCCCTGTACGCCGCCCAATGCGTGTCACGTGGGTGGGCTAATGCGTGCTCCGGGGCTGGTTTTCGGGGTGGGTTCAGAGGTCGGCTCCCGGGACAAATCTCCAGGACCGGTTCCGGGAGGGACTTGCCACGTGCCATTGTCTTCTTGCCGGTTTTCGGGAGGCCTTTGAGGGAAAGGACCCCTATGTACGGCTTGAGGACCGAAAGCTGCTTTGACGCGGCGCATTTCCTTACCGATTACGATGGCAAGTGCGAAAACCTACATGGTCACCGCTGGCGTGTCGTGGCCTATCTGGCAACTGACAAATTGCAGGCCGAAGGCCAGATGAAGGACATGGTCATCGACTTTGGTGACTTCAAGAACGCCTTGCGTGATCTTACCGAGGCCTTCGACCACTCCTTCCTGGTGGAGGAAGGCTCGCTGATGGAGAAGACTGTCACTTGCCTTGAGGAAGAGGAATTCAAGCTTTCCATGCTTCCCTTCCGCACTACTGCCGAAAACCTTGCCCGCTACTTTGCCGAACAGCTGCTGGAGAAGGGTTTGCCCGTAAGCCAGGTTGACGTCTACGAGACTCCTAACAATTGCGCCATCTATCAGGTGGAACGCCAGAAATGAGCCTTGAGAGCAAACAGGGGCTGCGCGCAGTGGCCGCCATGCCTGTCGCGGAGCGCTTTGTCAGTGTGAACGGCGAAGGCCTGCACGTGGGGCAGTTCAGCACCTTCGTGCGCTTTGTTGGCTGCAACCTTGCCTGCTCCTACTGTGATACGAAGTGGGCTTGCGAGGCCGATTGTCCCTCCGAGCAGATGACGCCTCAAGAGATTCTTGCGTTCGTGCAGGAACAGGCAACGCCCTGCGTCACGCTGACTGGGGGTGAACCCACCCTGCAACCCTTGCTGCCTGAACTGCTGCGCTGTCTGGTTGATGGTACTGACTGCTTCGTTGAGCTTGAGACCAACGGCGCGGTTAACTTGTCCTCGCTGGCTGCTTTGCGCAGCGAGCTTTATGCGCAAGGCAAGAAGAGTCGCATTGGATTCACCCTTGATTGCAAGTCGCCCAGCTCAGGTATGGATGGGCGGATGATCGCTTCTAACTATGAGCTTCTCGGCCCCGACGACTGCGTGAAGTTTGTCGTCGGGTCTGAAGAGGACTTGAAGGCGGCAAGAGTCGTCATTGAGGATTGGGAGCTTGTTGATCGTTGCAGCGTGTTGCTCAGTCCCGTTGCCGGCGAGATTGATCCGGCGCGCATCGTGGCGTATCTGCAGGAGAGGGGTCTCCTTAAGGCGCGTGTGCAGCTGCAGCTTCACAAGATTATTTGGCCCAAGCAGGACCGCGGCGTGTAGGGCCGCCAGATGCGGTCACACTAAAGAGGCAAAGCTAGCCGCATCAATCAGGTCACATTGAACAGAAAGCAAATACACGTATGAACGAAGAAGCAAACAAGAAGGAAAAAGCGCTGGTACTGTGCAGCGGCGGCGTGGACTCGACCACTCTGCTGGCCATGGCCTGCGAGCGTTATGGGTCGGAAAACGTGGTGGCTTTGAGCATCAGCTATGGCCAGAAGCATGCGAAGGAAATCGCCAGCGCAAAGGCTGTGGCTGCGCATTATGGCGTCGAGCAGCGTTTTCTGGATCTATCGTCCATTTTCACTGACAGCAATTGCTCCCTGCTGGAGCATTCGACCGAGGAAATCCCCGAAGAAAGTTACGCTGACCAGCTGGTGGAAACCGATGGCGCTCCAGTGAGCACCTACGTTCCGTTCCGCAACGGGCTGTTTCTATCTTCGGCAGCCAGCATGGCCTTGAGCCTGGGGTGCTGCCGTCTGTACTATGGCGCTCATCATGATGACTGGGCGGGCAATGCCTACCCTGACTGCTCGCAGGAGTTTGTCGATGCCATGGCCGAAGCCATCAACCAGGGCACGGGCGGAGAGCTGGAGCTCGAGGCTCCCTTCGTCCAGTGGTCCAAGGCTGACATCGTGCGCGAAGGCCTTCGTCTGGGCGTTCCCTATGAGCTTACCTGGAGTTGCTACGAAGGCTCCGATAAGCCCTGTGGCGTGTGTGGTACGTGCATCGATCGCCAACGTGCCTTCGAGCTGAACGGCACCATTGACCCGCTGTTGCGCTAGGCGCACCTGTCATTAGGCCGAACCCGACAACAAGGAGATTCCATGACCAACGAAGCACGCGCCGACGAAGGCCTGCAGCTTTTGGGAAACCAGAACGTAAGCTATCCCACCGATTACGATCCTGGCTTGCTTGAGACCTTCGAAAACAAGCACCCCGGCAACGACTACTTCGTTAAGTTCAATTGCCCCGAATTTACCAGTCTGTGTCCTATTACGGGTCAGCCCGACTTTGCCACGATCTACATTTCTTACGTGCCCGACGTGCGCATGGTGGAGTCCAAGAGTCTGAAGCTGTACCTGTTCAGCTTCCGCAATCATGGCGACTTCCACGAGGATTGCGTCAACAAGATCATGAAGGACCTGGTGGCACTGATGGATCCGCGCTATATCGAAGTCTGGGGCAAGTTCACCCCGCGTGGCGGCATCAGCATCGACCCGTATTGCAATTACGGCAAGCCTGGCACCAAGTGGGAAGAAGTGGCCTGGCAACGTCTGACCCAACATGACCTCTATCCCGAAAAGGTGGATAACCGCTAGGAAAAAGGTAGGGACGCAGGGAGGCCAAGGTTTCAGTTGATTGAGTCGTTGCCCATGTTCTAATTGGCATCTTGGTTCCTTTGGGCCTTGCCGATACCGCCGCGTCCAAAAGGAGCCCCAGGCTGCCTGCTATCATCGACGGCATCGACGTTCCTGTTCATGGCCACGAATAGGAAAACGGCAGAGGAGGATTGCGGTGACGAAGCTGGGAAGTGAAGCGACGGCTACGTTTCAGATTCTTCTTGCGGGGATACTGTGGGGGCTCGTTGGTCCCCTGGTGAAACTGATGGAATATGCCGGCGCAACCGCTCCCGTGATGAGTTTTGTCCGTATGGGCATGGCTTTTGTGATAATGGCAGCAATCACGCTGTTTCGTTTTGGGCCTGGTGCTTTTCGGATAAGCAGGCGCAGTCTTGTTGCCTGCATTGCGCTCGGCGTGGTTTCAAATGGTCTGTACAACGTTGCCTATGGCCTGGCCATCAAGCATGCGGGCATAACTGTCAGCGCCGTGCTGCTGAACGGTGCGCCGGTGTTCACGGTGCTCGCTTCTGTGCTTGTGTTGCATGAAGGTCTTACGGTTCGTAAGGTCGCGGCTCTTGGCATTAACGTTTTGGGCTGCTCCCTTGCGGCAACGCATGGACGCTTGGACCTTTCCACCCTTTCGGTGCTGGGCGTGCTTTGCGGCATTGCCTCAGCGTTCACCTATGGCATTGCCGCCATCATCACGCGCCTTTCCGGGCCCGCCACCAACACGTATGTGATGAGCGCCTACAGCTATCTGTTCGCCACCCTTACAGTGGGGGTCTTGTTTCAACCCTGGGATGATGCGTCGCTTATGGACCCTGAAGTGCTGGGCTATGGATTTGTGCTGGCGCTTGTCCCCACGTCCCTGGCCTACCTTGTGTATTACAAGGGGATTTTGAAGATGCGCGAAACCAGCAAGGTCCCCATCTTCGCTTCCGTCGAAATGGTTGCTACGGCCCTCATCAGCGCCTGCTTCTTTGGGGAAGCCTTCGATGCCGCGACGGTTGCCGGCATCGCGCTGGTGATGGCGTCCATTGCCCTTATGAGTGCGAGGGGCCGTACGGCGAAGTAGTGCTTTAGCCCCATGTTTTTCGTCGCAGGATTTTGATTTTTATCGTCCCCCTCCGTTCTTTTAGCAGCCAGTCGATGACGTTGACGATTCGTATTCCGTCTTCGGTGGTAGCAGCTAGCAGAATTCCTATTGCAATAGGAATTTTCGGGCATAGATCAATTTGCTGTTTGGATCGATGCTGTAGTTGGCTTCGTAGGCAGATGGGGTTTCACTTTTGCCCGCTTACGAAATTCGCTATCTTCGATCCAGCAGGTCCCTCAACTCCTGTTTGCTATGCACGCCGAGCGTTCGGTAGCCATGGGCCCTGAGCGAATTGATGGTACCGAGCGAATAATGGAGCGACCGGGCAATTTGGGGTCCCGTCATGTCTTGGGCGATTTTTGCCAGAATCGAGGCCTCCAACTCGTTGATGCCTTTGCTACGTAAGAGCAGGACGTCGCATTCTTCTTTGTTTGGGTTTGACGGCGCTGCCGCCTTCCTCGCATAAAGACTGCTCAGATACAGAAGGCTAGCCAGGCCAATGGCGGCTATGAGCACCATGAGGGCAGGGGCAAGTGCCGCAGAGGCAACGCTCGTGCCGAAGTTTTCCGCGGTGGAAAAGTTTGCTCCCAGGAAGTCTCGCCACGTATCAAAGCCCAGGCGTCCCAAGGAGAAGCCCGCTCCAATGCCAAGGGTGACGAAGGGGCGTGCTTCTTCGACCAACGTGATTTGCAAGAGCTCGAGGGCGCACAGAATCAGTAGCGCATGGGGGACGTCAGCCACTAGGGCAATGCCGACAAGGACAACAAGGCCAAGCATTTTGGTAGGCGTTAGAGTGATTCGCTTCTTGTTGTTGGCTGCCATCAGAGCAAAAGCAACAGCAAGAAAAACGATATAGGTCGCCAAGAGCAGGGGGTTCTGCAGACCGCGCCAAAGCTCTCCTGCTATTACGCCAAACGGCAGAGCCGCCAACGTAAAGAGGACCTTGTCCTGGTTGGGCAAGGAGGCTTGTTTGGATGGTCGTGCGAGGGAGTCGTACTGCTTTTTCGCTGGTTCCAGAGCTATCGAGCACACGTATGCGACAAGGGAAACGATACAGAGTATTGCCCAGATTGAATCGTTGAGATAGCTAGCGAGGAGAAGAGCCAGAACAAGCAGATAGACGGCTTTCGAAATCCAAGACTTGCTGGTTGCTTGCTGGGGCCTGAAGGGTGCGGAGTATCCCAGAAGGAATCCAAAAGACAGGGCCGCGGCGCCAAGGAGAAACAGTTGGATGCTTTGGCTCAACGGCAGCATCTGATGGGCGAAGGCGTATTGAACGAACGTGAGAGCGCTGCCCGAAAGGAAAAGAAGCAGCAGACAGAGCTTTTTGACTGCGGTCAAGGCCTCTTCCTTTGGGGCGATTGAATGTGTCAGGTAAGCGAACCCGCCTGCCATCATTAGGCCAAGGCCACATCCGATGACAACGCTGTGGCTCGAATTCCAACTGCTGACGGTTCCTACGTACTGGTGCGGTAGCAAGAACAGACCTGCCAGCAAGACGAAGAGGGGAGTACCCAAGCTTTGCATCCGCTGCATTCGAGGTGTCTGCTTGTCCGTCTTGGCAGCAAGCTTTGCGGGTACGTTGGCTCCCCCGCTCGCCGTTTGTCCGGTTGTTGCTTCCTTGGGTGCGGTGGCTTGCGTTTGCTCGTTGCGGCTGCTCGGGCGGATCTCGTCAAGGCTCTCTATTTCGAGCTTCTGGTAGGCACGGTGCAGGTACGTGCGAACCGTGGATGCCTTGACACCGATGATTTCTGCGGATTCGTTGGAATTCAGGCCTTCAAGGGCAAGGCCGACCGCTTGCTTTTCTCGGTCGGTAAGACCTTTTTCTTCGAAAAGAATGTCTATCCGGATGGTGCCTTGCTGGTCTGATGGAGCTTCTTGGCTTGAGGGGGTTTCAGGGGTCTCCGCTTGCGACTTAGTGCGAAAGAGCAGGAACAGAAGAAAGACCTCGAGCGCCGCAAGGAACAGGGAAGCAACGGGCGCGACAAGGATGACGTTTTCGATGGCGTTGCCACAGCGAGCAATGAGATTCCAGGCGAGCTCCCCCAATGCAAAGGCGGCAAGCGCAGAGGAAGCGGGGATTCCTAGTTTTCGGTTTCCCCGTTGCAGAATGAGGGCCAGGCCAATGCTGATCGCAATGGCGAAAATCGAGGAGCCCATAAACCCTAGGAGGTCATGCATGACCGCGTCGTTCCAATTGCTCCCGTAGGTGTGAGCGAGGCACCCCCAGACGCCGGGATGCAAAAGCCCGCACGCAAATAGCCCAGCGAGCAGGCCTGCTTGCTTCTTTTGGTCGGTTGCTTCTTTTTTGGTGGAGCTGCCATCGGTGGGTGCTGGGAGCTTGGGGCTTGTCACTCCTGCAAGGACGCAGCATAATCCTGCGGCGAACAAGAGCACGTGATGCAGCATCGCCAAGTTGCCAAAGGGAGCTTGTGGTACATCGGCGAAGATCACCATGAGGGGCGCATAGGGTGCGATTTTCTCCATGGGGAGCGCAAAGCCCGCAAAGGCTCGTAGGTGGAAATACCATTCGGGAACAACCAAGACAAAAGTGATGGTCAGCCCCATGACAAACGAGGCCTTTCTGGCTGCCGTCTTGTGCTTTTCGGAGAGCTGTGTTTCCAGGAGCCAAGCGGCAAGGGCTCCGGCAGTCATTCCCAAAGCAATAAAAGCGTAGGCAGAAGAAAACACCGAAGGCAGGTGATGCGCTTCGATGAAGAATGGGGTGCCAACCAACAGGACGAGCCAGGCAAGCCACAGCACCGAGATTGCGCCAGAGGCCAGTGGGCCGCGGGGTGGCTGGCCTTTCGGCGGCTCATTGTTTGGATCGTACTGTTCCACTGGGTCTCCTGTCTCGGGGTTGCAATCCGTGTGAGCGTGGTGCCATTCGTCCTCCTGTTTGTTAGCTTGCGAGAATTGGTTGGGTTTGTCTAGCCATTCACTTTTTCAAAAAAATAAGCTGACCAGGTACTATGGTTTTTGTAGACACGGGATTGCAACATTCCATAAGGTCTGTCCACGGCCTTCTTCAGCATAATTGTGATGACTGAATAGCTGGAAAGAGGTGATTGGGATGACGAAGGTGCACATGACAGCCAGGCGAGGAGTTCGTTCCTGCTTGCGGTTGGTGGTTGTTCTACTGGCGTTGCTGCTTGCAGGCTTTTTGGTTTGGCATTTTGCTCTTTCTCCTAAGGAAGTAAGCGGACCCGTTCAGCCACAAGAGGGCCAGAACTTAGAGCAGGTGCATAGCAGCGTTGATGCCGATGCTGATGGCGTCGATGATCAGGTCGACATTCTTCAGGGTGCCAAGGACTACGTGGCCAGCAAGCCCAAGTATGGGAGTAAGTATTATCAGGGCGGATACCCTACGGACAATCAAGGGGTTTGCACCGATGTTGTGGGCTTTGCGCTTCGTGCGGCCGGTTACGACTTGCGGGATCTGGTGAATAAGGACATCGAAGGCGCCCCCAGTGCCTACGGCATTTCCGAGCCAGACCCGAACATCGACTTCCGACGAGTGAAAAACCTGCAGGTATATTTGGACCGCCACGCCAAGAGCCTGACCACCGACTTGTCCTGTACGGGAGAGTGGCAGGGTGGCGACATCGTTACGTTTGCCAAGCATATCGGTGTCATCTCGGATAGGCGCAATGAGCGCGGCGTGCCCTACGTTATTCACCTGATGCCCGTCCAGACAGCTTATGAAGAGGACTTTTTGGAGTGGTCGACTGACATAACGGGGCACTATCGCTGGTCGTAGCCGAAGCGTGCTCCTCCCTGAACCCGCCAGCGATACAATAGGAATGTTGCATGCGATGAAGGGGGGAGCTATGACAGAGCCGGTTTTCATAAGGGAGATTCGTCCCAACCTGTACAACGTGAAGGTTCCGCTACCCGACAATCCTTTGGTGGCGTGCAATTCTTACTTCGTGCTGGGCCCCGATAAGACCACCATCATCGACGTGGGCTTCAATCACCCTGATTGCGAACAGGCGCTCGACGAGGCCCTGACGCGCCTTGGTCGTAGCTGGGAGACGGTCGAAATCGTTCTGACGCATTCGCATCCCGACCACACGGGCAACCTTGATCGCATCTGGCGAAGGTGGATTCGCATCTATGCGAACATGCATTCCTTCCAAGAGGTCAAGAACCACATGAACATGCAATCCACGGTGTATAACCCCTTGTTGCGTCATCTGGTTGACCCAGGAGAATTCGACGCTGGTCAGCAAGCGCGCGACGCTTCGCAGTTTGAGGTGTCGGCCGAGCTTCTTCCTTTGCGCAGCCAGCCTGACCTGTTCTATCTGGCCGATGGCGATGTGTATCACAATGGTGACTACCACTTTCATGTGATCACCACGCCCGGTCATGACGATTGGCATATTTGCCTGTACGAACCAAAGTACAAGCTTTTGATCAGCGGCGACCATGTGCTTGAGCGTATTACGCCCACTATCATGAGCTGGGTGGCCTCGTACGATGCCTTGCATGAGTTCATCTCGTCTTTGGACAAGGTGCGCGACCTGGACGTAGAGCTTATCCTGCCGGGTCATGGCGATGTCTTTACGGGCCTGGCCGATCGCGTTGATTACTTGAAGGAATTCCATGCTAATCGCCTGGAGGAGCTTTATGGGCTGGTGGCAAGTGGACATGCCAGCATCATTGACATCGCTCGCTCTGCTTCTTGGAAGCATGGAGATTGGGACGAATGGTCGCTTGACCAGAAGTTCTACTCGTTGGGCGAGACCTTTGCCCATCTGGTGTATCTGGTGAACGAAGGTCGGGTAGCCATGACCATTTGTCAGAACAAGCGGCGTTTCTACGTGCCTGACCAGTGGGATGTCCGTTATCGCGAAGACGTATAGCTTGCTTGTGGGAGCCAGCTTGGCGGGATGTTCGCTGGCGTGTTTTGAGGTAAGCGGGGATTTGTTTTGAAGCGTTGTAGGGTTTTTCTTGCTAAAGCCTTGTGGGGTCAGGTATACTAACTTTCGCATTTTGCCGACGTGGCTCAGTTGGTAGAGCAACGCATTCGTAATGCGTGGGTCGGGAGTTCGAGTCTCCCCGTCGGCACCATGTGAATTACCAGGCCATCAGCCGTTTTCGGTTGATGGCCTGTTTGCTTTTCATGGGCGAAATGAAGAGCATCCCACAAGTCCCCCTAATGTCCCTCACAAGTTGTCGCTGCGGCCGTGCTTTTCCGCCGCAAGAAGGGCAAGCACGTCAAGAAGTAGTGGGAATAGAGGGATAGGTTCCAGTCAGGACGAAGCCAGCCGAAGAGGGGCTTCCCATGGGCGCGTAAATTCTTCGAGCTTCCGCGCCTGAAAACTTTGCACAGGTCAAAGAGGGCCCGCGGCATCTGCCGCGGGCCCTCTTTCTTGTCGATCGGTGATTGCTATTCCGTCAGTGGGCTATTTGACCTTCTTGCTCAACTTGGCCTTGCTGTAGGCGCCGTAGTAGGTGGCGTTGCCGACCTTCTTGTAGGCGCGGGCCTTTACGTAGTACTTCTTACCCTTCTTGAGCTTTTTGATCTTGGTGGTCTGCTTGCTGGTGTTCACCGTCTTCCACTTGCTGGTGCCCTTCTGCTTGTAGGCCACCTGGTAGCCAGTGCCCGCCGTGGCCGTAGGCTTGGCACCCATCGTCACGGTCAGGGATTTTTTCTTGGCGGAAAGCTTCTTTACGGAGGCCTTCTTGGGAACTACGTTGAAGCTCAGCTGCTTTTCGCCAGAATAGTTACCCTTCAGGGACACCTTGACCGCATAGGAGCCAACGGCAGTCCTGCCAGAGGCGTAGCTCACGGTGTAGTCGGTGCCCTTGGTCAGCGTCTTGCTCTTGGAGTCCTTCACGGTGACGGCGGGGGCGAAGGCTTTGCCGGTGTAGGTGAAGCTGGTCCCGGCCAGGGAGATAGTGGAGGCGCGGGGGATGGTGACGTGGGTGCGTGCGAGCTCCTTGTCACAGGCGTCGCAGCAGGTCACCTTGTCATAAGCGCCGTCCTTGGTGGTGGTGGCTTGAGTCTGGTTCTCAATATGGGTGGTGGTGGACTTGTGGTCGCAGGTGATCTCGATGGGGACGTAGATGCTGACTGCACCGAGGTATTCGTTGTAGTACTGGTTGACGGTTCCGTCGGCGGGCTTGCCGTTGGCCGTCCAGGTCACCGAAGAGGTGTCGAAGTCGTTGCCTTCGTGCTTGAAGTCGTAGCCCGCGGACCTGTTGGCCTCGACCTGGAAGAGGGCGTAGTAGTGGCGCTTGGGGTCGATGGCCGTGGTGACCGCGCTGCTGCCTATCTGGTCGTAGGTGCCGCCCAGGTTGGGCTCGGTGTAGGCGTACAGGACGACGTCCTTGATGCGGGCGGTCTCCTCCGTCCCGTCGGCCAGGCTCGCGTTACGGAGCTCCCTGAAGAGGTCGCCCTCCTTCAGGCCCGCGCAGGCCTTGTCGGTGGTGAAGCTGAGGCTGATCTTGTCGATGTACTTGGTCTCGGCGTTCTCGTCTGCCGCATATGCGGTACCCGTCAGTGCCAACGCTAGCGCAAATGCCAGCGCCAGGCATGCCAGGATGCTGAGGCCTCTCTCTCTTGCTCTGGTACCCATTTCAGTCTCCTTCCTGAAAGCGTGAAGGGCCGGCGGGGCGTAGTTGCCCTGCCGGCCCTTCGGGTGCGGTATCGGTTTTCGGGTGCGCGTCTGCGGATCCGTGGTCCCCTTGATGGGTGCTTGTGGTCGGCGGCATCTGGTGATGCCGGGTGGTACGTGTCATGGATGGCACCTCCGGCCGTTCGCTGATATGCTCATTTTATCATGTGGCCCTGTGTACCCCGCCTCCGTGCGAGTCGCGGGGCCTTTCTGCGCGCGGACGGGACGCACCGGGTTCGATTTCGTCAAATCCGTCTAAGGCTTTGAAGGGCATGAACTGCACTGCTCGGTGGGGGTCGTGGCTTGCATGGTGCACTCCGTCGCGCAGCACGGTGCGTCGTATGTCCTCGAGCACGGCGGCGCGATGCTCCGCTTCTTCGAACCCGATGACTTCTTCTGCGTCAGGCACGATGGCCTCCTATTTGCTGGTTGCGTTCCTGCATGGTGGAACAGTCGTATAAGCTGGTGCCCGTGAGCAGGGAGTTCTTCCCAAACCTTGATCGCACGGCCACCATGGCCTCCTCGATGGCGCGCTGGCGCTCTTCGTCCTTGGGAGCGAACAGCGAGGGCTGGTCACCCTGGGCGGGAGCCACCGAGTCCAGCGAAAGAGAGATGCGGCGTATGGCGGCGTCTGCCGATACGCGCTGGTCGAATAATGCAAGCAGTGCCGGCAGGATGTCTGAGCTGATGCTGGTTCGTGTGGGCAGCTTCGTCCGGCCGTTTGCTCCTGCCGCCAGTTTGTTGCCCACGGGTAGGGCTCGGGCGTAGCCAACCCATAGGGACACGGTGCCGCAGGAAAGCGCACGTGACCTGAGGTCAAGTACGGCAGCGAGCGCCATCTCCCGGAGCACTATTCGCGCCTCGGCCTTAGAGTAGTCGCGCATGAGCACCTGGCCACTGGAAAGCGAATGCGACACGGGCCTGTGGGCGTGGACGTCGGCCATGGTGCAGGGCTCTTGCCCCCAGGCGTGATCCAACAGCCATTCGCCCTTGATGCCGAATTCGCGGATGAGCCAGTCTTTCCCGATAGCGCAGACGCCCGCTAAGTCGGTGATGCCTTTGCGCCGAAGTCTTCGCTCGGTGCCGGGTCCGATGCCCCAGATGTCGGTAAGGGGACGATGGAACCAGAGCTTTTTTCGAAACGCCGCTTCGTCCAGGGCAGCGATGCCGTCGGATGCGTGCTTTGCCAGGATGTCGAGTGCCACCTTGGCCAAAAACAGGTTGGTGCCGAGACCTGCGGTTGCTGTCACGCCCGTTTCGGCGAGGACCTCCCGCATCAGCTGGCTCACTATGCCGCGGGCATCAGTTTTGGCGCGCCGCAGGTAGGGCCCTAGGTCAAGAAAGCATTCGTCTACCGAATAGATATGCATGTCTGCGGGGGCGAGGTGCCGGGCGTAGATGGCGTTCACCTGGCCGGCTACCTCCAGGTAGCGAGCCATGCGTGGCGTGGCCATGATGTAGTCAATGTCCTTGGGGATCTCGAACACGCGGCAGCGATTCTTGACGCCAAGGGCCTTCAGGGCAGGCGTGATGGCTAGGCAGATGGTGCCGGGGCCTCGGGTGGGGTCGGCCACCACCAGCTTTTCCTGGAAAGGGTCCAGCCCACGGTCGGCGCATTCAACGCTCGCATAAAAGGTTTTCAGGTCGATGCAGGCGTAGCGCAGCGGGCCTTCTTCCATTGCATCCCTCCCTGGCGATTTCAAGTCTTTATCATTACGAACATCTGTTCGATGATAGCATGCATGGAGCACAGGGTGAAAGACGGGAAGATGGTGCGCGTTCACCGAGAACGGGTGGACGTCGTGGCCAGGTTTGGGCGTGATGGCACGCTTGAGCCTGTTGTCGTGCTGTGGAAGGATGGGCGCCGCTTTCTTGTGGACGAGGTCATTCGCACGGGGAGCTTCGGGCCTGTGCATCACGGCCGGCGCACCATGGTGTTTGACGTGCGTTTTGGGGGCCATGAAACCCAGATGTTCCTAGAACATCGAGTTGCCCAAAACGGGGGTTCTGACCAGGTGGTGTGGTGGGTGCGCGCCCTTGATCAGGTGCTTCCTGAATCCGAGCGTCCGCAAGGCGTTCACCACTCGCTCGAAGAAGGTTAGAGTGGAGCTATCTAAAAAACGCTACGGAGGGGAGGATCCCATGAAGCGGCTAGCTACCTTGGCCTCTGCGGCCATCCTGGTGCTTGCGTGCGCGTTGGCGTTGTGCGCCTGCAGCGGCACGTCGGGCAAGGATCAGAAAGAGGCAACCTACACGTCGGGGACCGTTGCATCCGTGAACGGAACGCTCTATTACGCGGGCTTTGGCTACGTTCCTTCCACCAAGGCGGAAATAGAGGGCGCAACGAAGATTCCCGTGGAAACCAGCGACTTTCTGATTTGCCAGGACAAGGTGTATTACGCAGGGGTTCCCGCGGGAACGGGTGGCGACTCTCCCGTTGATTTGCACTGCTGCAAGCTCGATGGCTCGGAAGACACCGTGCTTTCCAAGGACCTGGCGCCTCAGTCGCGCTTCTACGTGGTGGACGGCTGCTTGGTCTATGAGCACTATGACGAAAACATGGCTGATCCCGACAACTCTTGGGACAAGAATTCTGACTACTGGGTGAAGCTTGACCTTGGTACCAAGGGTGCCAGCCCAGTTCCTCTTTCCGAAAAGAAGGATGTCCAGGTCATCGCGGCAAGCTCTAGCAAGCTGTACTACGTCAAGGCGGAACCTACCGACTTTGGTGCCCGTAATGCCTACTGCGCCAGCCTTGATCTTTCTGACGAGGTCAAGGTGTACAAGGGTGGCGTTTCCTCCCATATGTGCTCCGTTGATCACGAAGGCAGGCTTCTGATTGCCGACGATCGCGGCCGTTATGTGACCACCTACGATGCTGACCTGAACAAGCTTGCCGTGTTCAAGACGGGCTACGATTCCGTGGCGGATACCATGACCTCCCTGCAGGTTGACCAGTTTGGCGTGTTCGTGACCAATCCTGAAGACGAAGTCACTCGCTTTGACGTGACCACGGGTGAGACTACGTCCTACAAGGTGGAAAAGGGAAGTCCCTACTACCTGGATGTTCAGTATGCGGACGACACCCAGATCATCTACATCAGCGCCATTGTCTCTGATGATGATTCCGATCCCTCGGCCGACAACACGGTGCTGTATCGTCAGAACTGGGATGGAAGCAATTTCAAGACCTGCGGAACCTGGTTTGAAAGCTAGGCGTTTTTAACGCTTGCCGATCCTGTTGGAGAAGGGAAGTGGGTGTGCCTTTATTGGTACACCCACTTTTTTCTTCTTCCGTAGTATTCCAAACATACCAACCCGCTACGAAAGGAATTGTCATGGAAACCGTCTTGCTCGCACTTATTTCGTTCTTGGCACCCACTCTGGTTCTCTTCCTTGACGCCAAGTTTGAGGACTAGCCATTGCCAGGGTGGTAGGGCGGATTTCGTGGCAACTTCTTTTGCTCGTGCAATACCTCGGGATACTATGAGTCCCGAGGTATTTTCGTGCCCTTATGCCAGGGCACCGGAAGAAGGAGTGCGGCGAAGATGGGCACCAACGAACACGGCGATGGCGTTACGTGCCTGGACTGCGTCAATTGGAAGAGCCGCTGGAACACCGTTCCGCGTCAAGATGGCTGCCAAGCTTGGCGTGATGTTACTGATTGGGCGGCATCTGCTGGTCGCTTGGCCGAGATGCCCAGCGGCACCGCACCTGCGCAGGGTGGCTTGGTGTGCCCTCGTTTTGTCTTGCATGTTCCTTCTCCCAAGGACGACCTGGATGCGGAACAGACGGCGGAGTTGATCCAAATGCAGAAGCGGGTCAGGGACCTGTACGTCAGCCTTTGCCGCCTAGAACGTGGCGTTTCGCGCATGACGCGCTATCAGGGCGTGGATGACGAGGACCTTTGTGCCGAGGTGCGCAAGCCTGCGAAGCAGTTGCTGGGGGAGTTTCGCCCCCTAAAGACGCAGGTCAGTACCCTGGATAGCGTATTGGCGGATGGCTCGAAATGGCTCGAGTTTGCAGGTGCGCATCAGGCTCTGGATATGCACGGGGTTTCGGGCGGACGCCAGGCGCTGGGTGCTCTTGAGGACGCAGGCGCGCATGGAGCTTCGGGTACGTATGGGGCTGTGGCTCCGCAGGCGCACAAAGCCTCGGTCTCTCAGGCGCCGGGACGTTCGTCTGCGGGCGAGGCGTTCTGTGTGGGTGCGTCCGTCCCTGAAACGGGAGGAGCAGTCCAGGGGGATCCTTCGCGGGAGGAGTATGTACAGGAAGGGCCCAGCTGCGCTGCATGCCTGGAGGCCTTTCGCTCGGCATGTGCCAATCTTGAGGCGCAGCTTTCTTCTTTGAAGGGGCGCGTTTCTGCGGTTGAGGAAATAGCTGCCGCCCTACCCGGAAAGATGGCCGAGCGTCAGGAACAGGAGCACCAACGCCGCCTGGACGTGCTGCAGGAAGACTACGATCTTGAGTTCAAGGATGCCCTGATTAGGTATCGGGGCCTAAATCAGCGCTTGCTGCACCTTCGTTTCTTCGAGCGGGCAAAGCGTGACGAACTGCTCAAGCAGAAGAAACTTCAGCTGCGCCGCCTGGAAAAGATCAATGCCAAGTTTGCCGATACTGGTGTTGCCTTAAACGACCTGGAAAGTCTAGATGTTGTGACCGGTGCCTGACCTGGCGCAAGCGCCTCTTCTTCTTGTGGGATAATGGCCAAGTTCGCCTCGGCCTTGCTTTGGGCTGGGTGCGATGACACGTACTCGTATTCAAGGAGATCTTCATGGCACAGAATCCCATCGTCACTATCGAGATGGAGAACGGCGGCACCATCAAGGCCGAGCTCTACCCCGAGATTGCTCCCAACACCGTCAACAACTTCATCTCCCTGATTAACAAGGGCTTTTACGACGGCGTCATTTTCCATCGCGTCATTCCTGGCTTCATGATTCAGGGCGGCGATCCTCTGGGCCGCGGCACGGGTGGTCCTGGCTATTCCATCCATGGCGACTTTGCATCTAATGGCTTTGCGAACGACCTGAAGCATACCCGCGGCGTTCTTTCCATGGCTCGCTCCATGATGCCCAATTCCGCAGGCTCTCAGTTCTTCGTCATGGTTGCCGACGCTCCTCACCTGGATGGCCAGTATGCCGGCTTTGGCAAGGTCATCGAAGGCATGGAGGTCGCCGATGAGATCGTTGCCGCCGAGCGCAACTTCCAGGACAAGCCCCTCAAGGATCAGCGCATGCAGAAGGTCACCGTCGAGACCTTTGGCGTCGAGTATCCCGAGCCAGAAACTTGCTAGCTTTTTTAAAGCAGTGACGAAGTTAAGGCAGTAGCGAAAGCCCGCCAGCTGAGATGCTGGCGGGCTTTTTTGTTGCTTTTGGCTAGGGCTTTGGTTGGGTCGGCTTGCCTTCTTTCGGCTTTGGTTGGGCGCCTTCGTGGGTCGTGGTTGCCCGCTGCTGGCCTTGGTTGCCCGGCCCTGGTTGCTGTTGGCCCTGGTTACTACCCCCTTCGGGCGGCCCTCGGCTCCGTGTCCCTGCTGGTCCTGATTGTTGCCGGCTTTGGTTGCTGCTACTTTTTAGCTTTCGTGCGAACCGGCTCTGCAAATTGTCTTTCGTGAACGATTTTGATCGCGAAAAGTCTTTGTTAATGGGACTTAGTCGTGATAGCGGGCTCTATTTTGCTTCTTTTGGTCGGTCGTGTTCGAAATGGCCGTTTCTGATGACGAAGAATCGTGCACGAGAGCCTATTTCCAGGGGGCGATCGCATGCCTCCCAATTTGCAGCAGCATAGGGGAGCGGTAGGTGTTCAACGTGGCGTGGTTCGTGCATGCCTTCCAATTTGCAGCGCTGCATGCAGGTGGCTAGCAGGTACGATGCTCCCATCTGCAGGAAGTCGGCACGGTGCCTAGTAGGTGGCAGGCGGGTGGCTAGCGGGTGGCTGGCTGGCAGGCAGCTGGCGGGTGGCCGATAGGTTGCTGGCAGGCGTCCGTCCGTTCGCCCAAGGATGGTCATCCGAAGGGCTCTCGGCTCTGCGTCTTCCCCGCTGGTTTTTGGATGCTCCGTGGGTTTGGCATCTACAAGAAGAGCCCGCCTTCGTCGGAGCGAAAACGGGCTCAGTGGGATGGCCCCTCCCAATCCCAATGGTTCACACAGATCCAGGGTCGATTCCCCAACCGACGCCTGGTCAAAAGGGGGCTGGCACCTAGGGTGTCCAGCTTTGGGATACCGCCAACATCGGGTAGCTCCCAGGGCTGGACACCCAGGCATCTGGGTTCGTCGGCAGAGAAGGATGTCGCTGGGGTGGGGCACTTGGCCAGAACCAAACATCCTTCACGTCGGCGCCCCTGCTTCTTTGTCGCAGATCAGCTTCTGCCTGGCCGGCGCCAAGCGTCGACGGGCCTGCGGACATCGCGAAAGGGCGCCTCAGAGCTCGGGCACCAGGCCGGCCAGTTAGTTCTTGGAGAAGAACGAAACGGCAATGGCGCCTGGGCCGACATGCGTGCCGATGACGGCACCGATGCTGGTCACGGGAGGTTCGCCCGTCCAGCCTTCGTACAGATGACCGTTGTCGGCCCAGTATTTCTTCAGCAGACGGTCGCCGTCACCGCTGTAGGCCAGTCGGAAGGGCATGCTAGTATCGACGCCGCCATAGCGATGGACGGCCTCGACCAGCTGGTTCTGACCGTTCTTCGAGCCTCGGGCCTTGCCGATGACCTTCACTTCGCCGTCTTCGACACAGATGACGGGCTTGATGGACAGCAGGCCGCCCACCAGTGCGGCGCTCGAGGAAATGCGGCCACCCTTCTTCAGGTATTCCAGCGTGTCAAGGAGGCCTACCACGCGGACGTTCTTACGCTGACGTTCCACCTCGGCCACGATTTCTTCGGCCGTGCGTCCGGCGTCGCGCAGCTGGACGGCCAGGCGTACCAGCAGCTGTTCGCCGATGGTCACGTTTTCGGTGTCCACGATATGAATGCGCTGTTGCTCTTCGGAGCTCAGACCCTGACGTGCGATGAAGGCGCTTTGAATCGTTCCGGAAAGCTTGTTGCCCAGGCTTACGCAGACGACCACCTGGTCATTTGCCAGGGCGGAGCGGAAGGCTTCGTCGAAGGCAAAGGGGGAGACCTGGCAGGTGGAGGGCATCTCGTTGGTCTCGATCAGCTTGTCGAAGAATGCCTGCGCGGAAAGGTCAATGCCGTCACGGTACTCGCCGTCGGTGAAGACCGTCTTCAGGGGCAGCACGTCGATGTCGAGCGTGCGAGCCTCTTCAGGGCTGATGTCGCAGGCCGAATCGGTGACGATGCGGATGTTGGAAGTGGTGCTCATGGGTTCTCCTTGCGTGCTTAGTGTTCGCGGCGGCGCTTGTTCAGGAAGGCAACGGCTGCGGCCAGGATGGCAGCGACTGCTGCCGCGATGCCTGCGAAGGCAGCCCAGGGAAGGGCGTGGGCCTGGTCGGAGGCGTCGACCTGCTGGTTGCTGAGCTCGACGGGCTTGGACATCATCTGCTTCTTTGCGGTGATTTCGTCAGCGGAGTAGTCCATCTGCTCGGTTGCCGAAGAGAGGCCCTCGGCGAGTTTGGAGGAGCCGCTCTTGGCATCGGAGAGGCCTTCGGTCAGGCTTTCAGAGCCAGCAGCAAGCTTCTTGGTGCCGGACGAAAGGGTTCCCGCTCCCTGCTCTGCGGTAGGCATGCTGGCAGCCAGCGTATTGGTGCCTGCGGCAAGCTGCTTGATACCCTCGACCAAGGTGGGGGAAGCGCTGTTCAGCTTGTTCATGCCAGAGGAAAGGTCGCCCGAACCGGAGCTCAAGCTTGCGGCACCTGCAGCCAGGGCGGTTAGGCCGCTTGCCTCGGAAGAAGAGGAGCCGCTGGTGCCAACCAGGGTGTCCAGTCCATCATGCAGCGAGCTTGCACCTGCGGAAAGCGCAGTCAGACCGCTTGCGGCACGAGAAGAGCTTCCGGAGCCACCCACCAGGCTCGTTGCGCCTTGGGAGAGTTGTTCGGTGCCTGCGGTGAGTTTGCCCAGGCCTTCGTTGCCAGAGAGCTGGTCAAGGCCGCCCTTGACCTGTGCGGCACCGGGGACAATCTGGCCGTCAAGCGCGGAGCTTGCCTTGCCCAGACCGTTGGCCACGCTCTTGGCGCCGGCAGAAAGCTGGCCCAGGCTGCTCTGCATGGTGTCGAGCTGGTCACTCTTGCTTGCAAGACCCTGGACGGTGCTACCCGTTTCCTTTGCAGCAGAGCCTGAAGCGGAGGCGGCGCTGCCTGCGCTCTTCTGGGCGGAAGAAACGGCGGACTTTGCGTCATTGATGCTGTCCTTGGCAGCGTCGACCTTGTTCTTGATGCCTGCGGCGCTGGAAGTGGCTTCCTTGGCGCGGGATTCGGCGGAGTCGGCGCTTGCGGCGGCGGACTGTGCCTTGCTCTTGGCCCTGCTTGCTGCGTCGGACGCGTCACCGAGCTTTTCCTTTGCGGAGCTCACTGAGCTCTTGGCCTGGGAAATCTTGTCATAGTCGCTCTTGGAGATGACGAGTTCGCCCTCTTCGTTTTCATGGACGTCGATTCCAGAGAGATCCGAAAGAGCGTCGTTCAGGGAGCCCTTGGCGGAATCGGCCTTGTTGGCGGCAGAGTCTGCGGAAGAAGCGGCCTCATTTGCAGAGTTCTGGGCACTGTTTGCGCTTTCCTGAGCGGCAGATGCCTTGGAGGAAGTGGTATTCAGGGCCGACGTTACCTTGCCGACGGCATCGGAGCTGCCGTCAAGGGCAGAAGCGCCCTTGCCCAGAGCGCTGGCGCCTTCACCAAGGTCCTTTGCTCCTGTACCCAGCTTAGATGCACCTGTACCCAGCGAATTCGCAGCGCTCTTGATGCCGGAAACCGCACCATCGGCGGCCTTAGAGAGCTCGGCCGCACCTGCGCTGACAGATTCGGCACCCGCTTTGGCGGCAGGAAGGCCGCTTTCCTTGCTATTGAGGCTCTGAAGACCTTGGTAGAGCTGACCTGCGCCAGCGGCAAGCTGCTTTGCACCTGCCTGGGAGTCTTGTGCGCCTGCATTCACCTGTTCGATGCCGGCCTTGAGCTGCTTTGCGCCTGCCAGGGCGTCACCTGCGCCTGCGTCGAGCGATGCTGCACCTGCGTCGAGCAGGCTTGCGCCT
>JAUNOE010000077.1:1080-5547 GCA_030537255.1 Coriobacteriia bacterium | reverse complement strand
GGGCAATCCTCTGAAGGGCATTGCGAATGGTCTCTTTGAACGCTACGCTGCCTGCCTTGAGCGCGTTGATTTTGGTGGTGCTACGCATGAGATCATGGAGCTCGTGCACCGCGCAAATCTCTATGTCGAGGAAAATGCCCCTTGGAATCTCGCTAAGTCCGAAGAGACCCGTGGCGAGCTTGCCGCCGTTCTGTACAACGCGCTCGAGGCTTGCCGTATCAGCGCCCTGCTGCTGAGTCCCTTCATGCCTAATACTTCTGACGAGCTGTATGCTCGCCTCGACCTGGGCCGTGCCACGGACGTCGTTGATGGCGCCACCGCCGCCGCTTGGGGCGGCTTGCCTGCTGGCAATGCCGTCACAAAGGGTGAGGCCTTGTTCCCTCGTCTGAAGCTCGAGGATAACTAGACACATGGCTGATTTCCCCGAAACTCCCTGGCAGGACCTAGGCTATTGGCAAAAGCGCAAGAAGGACAAGTGGCGCCGGATGCCAGCCCCCGTGCTTGTGTGCCCAGTGGTGGACACGCATTGTCATCTGGATACGCTTTCCGATCCTGCCTATGCGCTTGCTCGTGCTGCCTGTCTGGGAGTGGGGGAGCTTTGTACTATTTCCGACCCAACAGAGTCCTACGACATCACGTTTGACGCACTGGATTCGTGGATTGCTGATGCACGAAACAAGGCTGCTTTCCTTGTGGGCATGAGCCAGGACTTTGCTCTTCCCGGCGTCATGGACACGGTGGATGAGACCGAATATCTAGGGCGTTGGAACGAAGCCTTTGCGATCTCTTCGGGTGGCTCGTGTTCTATGGTTGTGGGAGAGGACACTTTGGAGCAGGGAAAGGTGCCTTCGGTCCCTAAGGTTCATATCGGTATTGGCTGCCATCCTCATAACGCGCGCCTCTATACCGATGAAGTAGAGGGCCTGATTCGCGAACGTTGCAAGGACTCCCGTGTTGCCGTCATCGGCGAAATTGGCTTGGACTATCACTACGACCTGTCTCCGCATGAAACTCAGCGTGAGTGTTTTAGGCGTCAGCTCCGTCTTGCTCATGAGCTATCCATGCCTGTTGCGCTGCATGTGCGTGAAGCGCATGACGAAGCGCTCGAGATCCTTTCCGAAGAAGGCTTTCCCGAGAAGGGCGTGCTTCTTCATTGCTGCAGCCTTTCCCCTGACGAAGTCAAGCCTTGGGTAGAAGCAGGTTGTTGGATTGCCTATGGTGGCCCTATCACCTTTGCTAATGGCGACGATGCTCGTGCGGGCGCTTGTTGCGTCCCGTTGGACAGGCTTCTCACGGAAACGGATAGTCCCTATATGACACCCGTGCCTTTGCGTGGGGTTGCCTGTTTGCCTGATTACGTTGCGTTCAATGCCGAAAGGCTTGCCAGCGTGGTTGCTTCGCATCGGGGAATTGACGAAACGCGTGCGCTTAAAGCTTTTGCCGAAAATGCCCAGAGCTTCTTGAATCAAGGACCCTTCCCATGCCAAGCGCCCTTGTCATAAATGGCTCGCCGCGGGCAAGGGGACGCAGCGCTCGGGTCGAAAAGCTCTTGCTGGGTGCTCTTAAGGCGAAGGGAGTAACCGACATTTCGGTTTTTCGCACCTGTGACACTCCTGTTCGTGGTTGCATCGGGTGCGACTACTGTGAAGGTGCTGGCGAGTGCGTGTTCTCTGACGAGATGGGGGAGCTTATCGGTCGTTTGCTTTCCGTCGGCGAGGTCTATGTCATCAGCCCAGTCTATTTCTCTGGTCCTCCTTCACAATTGAAGGCGATGCTCGATCGCTTGCAGCCTTTGTTCTACCGCCGTATGAGAATCAAGGATGCGGGCGAGCCACTTCCCGACAAGCGTCCTATGGTGCTGTATGTCGTAGGGGAGGGTGGTGACCCTCATGGCTTCGAACCCGTGGTAACTTGCTGCAAAAGTGCCTTGAGCCTGGCCGACCTGCGACTTCAGCATGTGCAGTCGTTTATCGGTCCTGAGGCGCAGCCCAACACTCCCGAAGATCTGTTCGTATTGTAAGGAGGCTTCATGCAAGCTCTTTCTCGTCTTGCCAATGTGGGCGAGACTCGACGCGTGCTTGAGCGTCATGGCCTGATGACGAAGAAGGCCCTAGGACAGCATTTCCTGGTAAACGATGGAATCGTCCGTCACATATGCGATCTGGCCGAGTTGGATTCCGATGACGTTGTGGTTGAAGTGGGCCCTGGTATTGGCACTCTGACTGTCGCCCTCCTTCAGCGAGCTGGTAAGGTGGTATCCATCGAGATGGATACAGACCTTCCCCGTGTCTTGTTTGAGACTTGTGCCGATTGGAAGGATTCCTTCTCTCTCATTTCGGGTGACGCCTTGGGTGTCGGCCCCGATCAGATGCCCGAAGTGGCTGGTGAGCGTCTTGCTCCCAATAAGTTGGTCAGCAACTTGCCGTATGCGGTTGGCGCAACCATCGTGCTTGACTACTTTCAGCGCTACCAGTCCCTTGAGAGCTGCACCGTCATGGTGCAGGCCGAGGTGGCTGATCGAATGGCGGCGAAGCTCGGCACCAAGAATTATGGTGCCTATACCGTTAAATTGGGTCTGTATGCCAACTATGTTGACCGCTTTCCCGTGAGCGAGGGCAACTTCTTCCCGCCACCTCGGGTGAAGAGCGCGGTTATTCGCATGGACCGAAAGAGGGATGACATACCCCGCGAACTTCGTGACGCAGCATGCTTGATGGCCGATGCCGCCTTTGCCACCAGGCGAAAGACGATTTCCAATAGCTGCAAGACCTTCTTTGGCAATCCAGCAAACGCTGCAACCGACGTCGTCGAGTTGTTGCCCTCTATTTTCGAACAGGCCGGCGTAAGTCCCAAGGACCGCGGCGAATCGCTTCCCCTAGAAACCTACTTGGCACTTGGTCAGGCTTATCTTGACCAACGAGCGCAACTTGGCGTATAGTTCAAACATTACACTTGTATGCGATGAATGGAAGTAACACCTTATGGATCTCGAAATGCAGGCTCGAATCATTGACACTATCCGTGAAACGCAATCACAGAAAGTAGGAGAAACGATGCACGAACGTGCCAACAAGGGTCGTTCGAAGATCGTCGAGAGCGAAGGTGCCCTGATGCAGGTTCACCCTCAGCTCTTCATCATGGAAGTCAAGCGTAAGCGCGGTTCCAATGCCCGTCAGTCGTATCAGTACGTTGACGTTCTGACCGGAATGGTTGAGCTGTACCGCAATGGCGAACCCATCTTCGAAGGCAGCTTCATTGATGATGGCCACGAAGACGAGGCTTCTGCTCCTGCCGTTGAAAACTAGCGTCTTGTCTGCCCGCAAGGGTGCGAGTAGACTGTCTTTTGCACTGGGGATGTAGCTCAGCTGGGAGAGCGCGGCGTTCGCAATGCCGAGGTCGCGGGTTCGATCCCCGTCATCTCCACCAGATTATTCTTGAAAGGCCCTCGTCAGGGCCTTTCTTTGTTTTGAGGGCAAGCCCCTTGGCTCCGAGAAAGGGAATCAGAGCAATGATTTTTGAGGCAATCATCGTTGATGACGAGGCTCCCGCTCGCGTGGAGCTCACTAACCAGCTCGAACGCACCGGTCGTATTAAGGTGGTGGCGGAGGCGGTGTGTCTTCAGGAGGGCATTGCTAAGATGCGTGATAAGCGCATCGATGTTGCGTTTATTGACCACAACATTTCCGGTGCCAACACCTTGCTTTTGCCTAAAGCCTTACCCGAATTGGCAAAGGTTCCCATGCTCATTTACATGACGGCGTTTTCTGACGTTCAGGACGAGCCTTTCGGTGTTGATCCCATGGGATACTTGGTCAAGCCTGTGGACAATGACAAGCTCGATGAGGTTATCCGTCTGATTGAATCCCGTTATGCCGAGGAGGTGAGCGCATGAGGGTGCTTGTGTTCAATGCGGGTTCCAGCTCCCTGAAATTCAAGTTGCTCAAGCCTGAAGAGGGCATGGTTGAAGCCCAAGGCGTGGTGGAATCCGTTCGAACCGAGCATGCCCGAATGACCTTCACCGATGTGCGGGGCACCCTTGAAACTGGTGTCGTGGCCCCGACGCTTACGTCTGCGCTGGATTTGGTGCTTGAGCGCTTGGTGGGCCCTGACGCTCCTCTCTCATCGCTGGCGGAGGTCGATGCCGTTGGTCATCGCATCGCTCATGGTGGTGAGCTCTTCTCGTGTTCTGTCGTGATCGACGATGATGTGATTGACGCCATCGAGGAACATGCCCATCTGGCTCCCTTGCACAATCCGCCTGCGCTTGCGGTCATTCGTCGTTGTCAGCAGCTGTTTGGGAGTGTTTTGGAGGTCGCTTCCTTTGATACGGCCTTTCATCAGACCATGCCGAAGAAGGCCTATATTTACGGCCTTCCCTATGAGTATTATGAAAAGTACAAGGTGCGCCGCTATGGCTTCCACGGCACCAGCCATGATTTTGTTTCGCAGCGCGCGGCGGAAATTCTG
>JAUNOE010000077.1:0-1070 GCA_030537255.1 Coriobacteriia bacterium | reverse complement strand
CGTATATCCCATTCCGTATCGTTATTACGCTGACTATGGCATCCGTCGTTTTGGCTTTCATGGCATGTCTCATAAGTACGTCTCTCGTCGTGCTGCCCAGTTCCTAGGAAAGACGCCGCGTGATCTCAAGATGATTACCTGTCATCTGGGCGCGGGTGCTTCTCTTTGCGCCATTGACCATGGTGTCAGCATGGACACTTCCATGGGCTATACCCCGCTTGACGGCATTATGATGGGTACGCGTTCCGGTTCCGTTGACCCAGCTATCATCACTGCCATCATGGAAAAGGAGGGCTTGTCGCCTTTCGAGATGGATCAGATTCTTAATCGCGAATCGGGCATGCTGGGAGTCTCTGGCGTTTCCGGGGACTTGCGTAGGCTCAAGGAGGCCGTTGCCGTAGGCGATGACCAGGCTGAGCTCGCTTACGACATTTTCCTGACTTCGATTCGTCGCATGATCGGTGCCTACTTCTTTGAGCTTGCAGGCGTCGATGTCATTGTGTGTACTGCAGGTGTGGGTGAAAACGACTCGTATGCTCGCCGTCTCATCTTTCGAGGTTTGGAGCCCTTTGGCATTCGCATTGACCAGGAGCGCAACAATGCTGAAGCTTCGGGTGATCGTCGTATCTCGGCAGATGATTCCCAAGTTGAGGTGCTGGTCATCCCAACAGACGAAGAGGCGGAAATCGCTCGCGATGCCTGCCTTATCGCCCGGGGTGTGGACATTTCCGATCCGTGGTCCTTTGTGGCCTAGATCATTGCTTCGTGATGGGGTCTGCGCCTTCTTGGTTTCTGCGCATCTCCGTCTTCCCTAGTTATTGTTTGTTGAGGCGAGTTGCTGCTCGATTGTGGGCCAATATCTATTTGCCTGGATGGAGTGATGGTTTGGGGCGCATACGCCTGCCTATCATGGCAGGCCTTGTCGTTGCTTGGTAAGATGGTGCTCGTCTGAACTCATCAGGAGGTTTTAGTTCTAATGAAGGCAATCATTCCTGCTGCCGGACTAGGCAGTCGTTTTGTTACCCCTACCAAAGCTCACCCCAAAGAAAATCTCCTTTTGGTTTATAGTC
>JAUNOE010000017.1:22706-24927 GCA_030537255.1 Coriobacteriia bacterium | reverse complement strand
CGCGATTACGATCACGATTCTACTCTCGGAATATGCCCGCAGCGAAGCTCGGAAGAAGAACCAGAACTGCCTCTTCAGCTACCCACCACAATCGGCACGGCAAAAACAACAACCAATTCCTCAACTCGCTACGGTCGCCTATTTGCGCAACAGCAAAAACGCTTACCGCTACGTAACGATAAATGAATGAAGGACAGGAGCCGAGCATCGATTCCCGCGACACACTGCCTTCCTTCCGCAAGGTGCCTAAGCTTGGCCTTGGCCCTGGTCTCGAAATAAGGCCGCTCGTCGCCAGACGGCACAACAGCGGAAAAGCAATTCCCCTACAAATAGCAAAAGGAACGGACGACGAAGCCTATTCGCTTCCCTTGCGCTTTGCACCATCGCAACCGTTTTCCTCGGCCTTCTTGACGGCTGTCTCAAGAGCATCGACATCAATAGAGCAGCTTGGGCAAGAAGATGGCGCGCTTCCGCTCGAACATCCAGCACAACCAGCACAAGCTCCACCATGCTTGCGCCTTTTGACCTCGGCTCGAACGATCAAGACGCAAACAAGCAGAATAACCAGGCCGACCACGATGGTTGAAGGCGTGGTTCCCAGAGCCCCAGCAAACGAATCAATAAAACCCATCAGGTTCTCCTTTCGACCGAAACCAGCACATTTAACAACAAGCAAAACGTCAAGATGCGTACCTGCTTAACAAAAGCGAGCAAGCACGCATCCGGTCGTTTCAGCAAAAACAAACCGAAGCCGGATAACGTCAGGGGGGGGCAAAGCATCCAGCAAAATCTCGAGAACCGGTTCCTAAGAATTCTGCTGACAGCCCTAAGCTCCAAAATCTCACTTGGTTACCGAGAATCCAAACCAACGGCTTAATAAACCCAACTGGATGAGAGCAATCCACCAGCACTCAAGCTAGGTAGCCAACGCCGAGGCTCCCAGCTCTTGATTCGAACGTCCCACCAAAAGCCTGGGGTCTCGGTCAAGAAAGCACAATGACCGCATCACCTTGGTTTCGAACATCCCATCAAAAGTCCGGAATCCCGGCCTGAAGGCGCCATCGTGCCCTTTGCGGGCGAATTAGGATGCCCTACCAAAACCCCGGGATCCCGGCCAGCCACCCTAAGGTAGCCAACCGGGATACCCGAATGTCAGACCCCGGAGCTCCGAAGCATCGGACCGAAGTCGGCTAGGCTAGCCTAATCGGTCTCGCCCTTCAGGTGAGCCTGAACGGCATTCTGCGCCTTGACGCCCTTGTACTTATTGGGGCGGAAGAGCAGATACAGGAAGCCAATGAAGGTGACCACCGCAAGCACGGTCCAGATACCAAGGCTTGCCTCGCCCGTTGCCAGACCTGCGAAGTTGAACACCCACAGAGCGATGAGCCATGCGACACCCATCTGGTAACCAACCTGCGCCCAGAACCACTTCTTGGAATTATGCTCACGAGCAGCAGCGGTCAGAGCCGCGAAGCAAGGCACGCAGATGAGGTTGAATGCCAGGAACGCATAGGCGGCAGCGGGACCATAGCCATTGGCGAAGTTCTCGAACCACAGGCCATTGTCGCCGGCATACAGGATGCCCAACGTTGCCACGATATCCTCCTTGGCGGCCAGTCCGGAAAGGGAGGCAGCAGCTGCCTGCCAGTCGCCAAAGCCCAGGGGAACAAACAGCCAAGCAAAGGCAGAACCAATGGCAGCCAGGATGGAGTAATTCGTGGAGGAAACCATACAGAATTCGCCGTTCTCAAAGCCATACGTGGAGCAGAACCAGATCAGGATGCAGGCAAGCAGCAAGATGGTGCAGGCCTTCTTGATGAACGCCCAGGCACGCTCCCACATGCTGCGAAGCACTCCGCCAACGGTAGGCAGATGGTAGGCAGGAAGCTCCATGACGAAGGGTGCTGCCTCGCCTGCAAAGGGCTTGGTCTTCTTCAGAATGATGCCAGAACACAGAACCGTCAGAATGCCCAAGAAGTAGGCACTCGGAGCAACCCACCAGGCGCCGCCATAAATCGCACCTGCGAACAGGGCAATGACGGGCAGCTTTGCACCACAAGGAATGAAGGTAACCGTCATGATGGTCATGCGTCGATCGGCCAGATTCTCGATGGTACGAGATGCCATAATGCCAGGAACGCCGCAGCCAGAACCAATCAGCAGAGGAATGAAGGACTTGCCGGAAAGACCACACCTTCGGAAGATGCGGTCCAGAACAAAG
>JAUNOE010000017.1:0-22696 GCA_030537255.1 Coriobacteriia bacterium | reverse complement strand
GTGCCAGGTAACCGCAGCTTTCCAGGATAGCCAGCAGGATGAACAGAATCATCATCTGGGGTACGAAGCCCAGAACGGCGCCAACGCCAGCAACGATGCCGTCCATGATCAGCGCGTAGACGAAGCTGTCCTTGTCGAAGTTGATAGAGTCAAAGAAGTTGTCCAGGAGGACGGGGATACCGGGAACCCAGATACCGAAGTCGGAAGGATCAGGGCCCGCTTCGCCATATTCGTCAGCGTTTTCGCCGTAGCCTTCAACCACCGACAAGGCGTCATCGTAGGTGTCTTGGTCAACCTTGACGACTTCGTTTTCACCCGTCTCGTCATCATAGGCGTCATACTCTCCGCCAACGCCTGCGTCCAGAACGGCACAAGCGTCGTCGTATTCACCCTGAACCTCGTCGAAAGCAGCCTGCGCGCCATCAACCTGGACAATGGGGGAAGGATCCAGGAACCAGCCATCGCCAAAGACGCCGTCGTTGGCCCAGTCGGTTGCCACGGTACCAACCGTGGAAACGGAGATGTAGTAGACCAGGAACATGACCACCACAAAGATGGGCAGACCCAGGATACGATTGGTAACCACACGGTCGATCTTGTCGGAGGTGGTCAGTTTGCCCTTGCTCTTCACCATAAGGGCGCCATCGACGATGCCCTCGATGCGATCATAGCGACCGCTGGTAATGAGGCTCTCGGAATCGTCGTCGGCAGCGTCCTCGCATGCGGTAACGATGGATTCGATTTCGGCCTTACCGTCATCGGACAAGCCCAGGGACTCGATAACCTTTTCGTCACGCTCGAAGAGTTTGATGTCATACCAGCGACGATGCTCGTCAGAAACCGATTCGGGAAGAAGCGCATCAATCTTGGCCAATGCAGCCTCGACGCCCTCTTCGAAGGTGGTTCCTACCAGAGAGCCGGCCTCATTGTGGGCCAGCGTTGCGCTGACAACACCCTGGATGCCCTCGTTCTTGAGCGCAGAAATCTCCACCACGGGCATGCCCAAGCGCTCAGAGAGCTTGACGGTATCGATCTCGTCGCCACGCTTGCGCACCTCGTCCATCATGTTGATGGCAACGACCATGGGAATGCCCAGCTCGGCAAGCTGAGTGGTCAGATACAGGTTACGCTCCAGGTTGGTACCGTCAACGATATTGATGATGGCTTCGGGAGCCTCGTCAAGCAGGTAAGTTCGGGTGACGACCTCCTCCATGGTGTAGGGAGAAAGCGAGTAGATGCCCGGAAGGTCAGTGATGACCACTTCTTCCTTGACACCAAAGGAAGACCTGAGCTTGCCTTCCTTCTTTTCAACCGTGACACCGGGCCAGTTGCCAACATACTGGTTGGCGCCCGTGAGCAGGTTGAACAGGGTGGTCTTGCCAGCATTGTGGTTGCCGGCAAGGGCAATGCGTGTTGCCACTGTCATGCTCCTTGTCTTGGTGTTCCGCCGTAAAGACGGCCCGCATCAATCCCGGATGCATCCAGGAGGTTAGATGCGGCTAACTTGCAGTTCAAACAAAAGCGGCACTTGGCCGCATACCAGCTGGCTACCGAGGACCGCGCCACCAGTGGGCTACCCCCGCCGGAAGCCGCCTTCCATCACGGGAAAGACAGGTCTCCCAGACCAACTGACGAAAACACTCGGTCGATGTGAGGGGTTACTCGACCTCGATCATGTCGGCATCATCCTTGCGCAGGGAAAGCTCGAAGCCCCTGACGGTCACCTCAATGGGGTCGCCCAGGGGAGCCACCTTGCGCACGTGAACCTGAGTACCACGCGTGATGCCCATATCCATGATGCGACGCTTGGTTGCACCTTGACCATGCAGCTTGACCACCTTGGCAGAATCGCCGATGGCAACTTGCTTCAACGTCTTCACTCATCCGTCCTTTCTTACGTCGCGTCCTATACGAGGATCCTGTTTGCCACATCAATGCCAAGGGCAATGCGGGATTCCTTGACGTTGACGATAAGTCCGCTGTCGTTCCGGGACACAACGCCGACCTCAGTTCCGGGAACTAGGCCCAGACCTTCGAGGAAGCGATGAATCTCGGAGCGCCCGTTAATGCGCTTGACGATATAGCGCTCGCCAATCGTTCCCATAGTGAGTGGCATAAGAACTCCTCTCTTTCCGAACCCACGGCAAGCGTCCCTGCGGTGGGTGCCAAGCCTCAAACGTCCTTGCCGCTTGGCCCTTTTAGAGTTAATCATGGTTAACTAACAGTAGAAAAGTACACTTCATGCAACTTTTGGTCAATGCAATAAATGGAATTTTTCGACCCAGATACCAGCAATCCTATTGATACGTCGAAAGAGTTTGTGGGATGTCCCCTTCAAAAGCAAAAAGGACCCCCGCTTTGATACGGAGGTCCCCAATCAGCCATTCGACACGGCAGCGAGCCTGAGCAGCAGGCGCCGCGAAACATGCTACTTGTCGTAGATGCTGAAGCTTACGCCGTCGCGAGAACGCGCTTCGATGGTCTCACGAATTTCTTGCTGACGCTTCACGCACAGCTCCATGCGGGAGCGGTAATACTCCGCTCCCGCCGCCACCTCGCGACGCATACCAACTTCAGCTTCCATGTACATATCCAGCATGCTGAGCAGTGCCTCGTCGGAAGGCAGGGGCACATTCTGCATCATCTCGGCGATACGAAAGCTCGCCTGGGCGCAAACGCCAGAATTCTGCTCCTTTTCGGCAAGCTCATAGCTGCGACGGTAAAGCATCATGGCCATGGCATCGTCACGGGTAACGAAGCGACCCCTGTGATAGAAGTCGCCCACTTTATAGATGCCTTCGGGATTGTTGGCCAAAAGGGCCGCACGCAAATAGCAGTGAAAGGCCTTTTCATAGTTGGTAACGCCAGTACGGCCAAATTCATAGCAATAACCCAGATTGACTGCCGCCTGAGGCTCGCCAAGCTCCATGGCCGAAGCGTACAACGATGCCGCCTCGTGATAGTTCTGGGGAATACCAAAAGTACCCAGGTAGTAAAAGCTACCCAAGGTCAGCATGCAGCGAGGGCCGCCAGCACGAGAGGCCACAGCCAATCCGAAGATGACGACATCACCCAACTCGGGGTCATGATCAAGCTCACTAAAATAATAGCCGTCAGCAAACAAGGTCTCTTCGATAAGCGACCCATCGTCGTTCAGAATGCTTTCAGACAGAATCTCGAGATAGCGCATGCGCACCGGCATGATGTCGATGGGGTCGATCACCGTTTCATGCGTAACCAAACCCACCAGCCAGCGCTTACGTTCTTCAGTAAGTTGGCCATCAAGCAACTCAAGACGATTCATGTGTCCTCCAGCGACATGCGTAAAACAAATAGGTGCGACAGAAAAAGATACCAGCTCCAGGACTAGAACACGATACCTACGCCATCAAAGACAAAGCCGACGACAATGCCCATCAGGCACAAGAGGGCAATGATCGCCAAGTTCTCTTTAGCATGGCGATTTTCGCGACACAGCACCAACAGGCCAATGCCCGCAGCCGACAGAAGACCTGCCATCAAAGCGCCCGCAGAAAGGCCACCTTCCAGGAACAGTTCGCAGATAACCACGCTGGCAGCGCAATTGGGAATAAGGCCCACCACACCTGACATGCACACCGCAAAGGCGGGATTGCCGGAAAGGAAAGCACTGATGGCGTCCGTGCCCACAATCTCCATCGTGGCAGAAAGGACCAAGGTAATAAGAAAGATGAACACGGTGACCTGAGCGGTGTGCTTCACGGCGCTCAGCAAGGGGCCCTGTCCACATTCGCAATGCTCCTGCTCGCACAGCTCGTGAATATGCAGATGCTCGGGCGTCCTACGACGCAGACGAAGAACGGCATCGACTGCAAAGCCCATAGCCATGCCAACAACCACCTTGCAGGCCAGAACCTTAAACAGCAACGACGGATCCACCTGCTCGGCAATGAAAATGGGGATCATCTCGTCGGAAGTTGCCAGGAACACCGCAAACAACGTACCGAGCGTAATGACGCGCCCTGCGTAGAGCGTCGCCGCAGCAGCAGAGAATCCGCACTGCGGGAAGGCTCCCAGAAGCGAGCCGACCAAGGGACCGAAGAAGCCCGCACGCCGGACCATGTCTTCAGACTTTTCCTCCGCAACGCCTTCAATTAGCTCCATGACGAAGTAGGTGATGAACAGAAAGGGCAGCAGCTTGGCCGTATCGACCAGTGCGTCCATGAGAATGTCAATAATAAGTTCCATGGGGCAGGACTATAACAGGGCTTTTGCGTGAATGCCCGTTCACGTACACATATGTCATATCGATATCAAGCCTCAGAGGTCTCCCTGGCACTCAATTTAGACATACTTCACAAATTGGGTAACGAGTGCTCCTCCACAGCTTAACGAAACTGGCCGCATTCCCACGAAGATCAGCGCCCGAAAAGTCATCCTGCGAAGGTCATGCCCCGATCGGCCCGTACGACTCCCGCCCTATCGACGCAATTGCCAAAAGGTAACGGCACTCGCCGCAGCAACGTTGAGGGAGTCGACTCCATGGGACATGGGGATCTTCACCGTGCAGTCACACTGGGCAATGGTTTCGTCGCACAGACCGTCACCTTCGGTGCCAAAGACCAGGGCAAGCTTGTCTTCAGCGTTGAGCCTTTCGTCGTCCAGGGAAACCGAATCATCCTTCAGGGCCAGGGCCGCGGTCTTGAAACCCAGCGAGCGCAGGCGCTCCATACCGGGAGTAGGCCACTCCCCCACCTCAGAGCCAATACGAGTCCACGGCACCTGGAACACGGTACCCATGGAGACGCGAACCGCCCTGCGATACAAAGGATCGCAGCAACCCGGCGTAACCAGCACGGCATCCACATTCAGCGCAGCGGCGCTACGAAAGATGGCACCTACGTTGGTATGGTTGGTGATGTCCTCCAGAACAGCCACGCGGTGCGCCCCCTCCAGAAGCTTCTCGACGCTAGGAAGCTGAGGACGACGCATGGCACACAAGACGCCACGGGTCAGCTCGTAGCCCGTAATCCGAGCGATCTGCTCAGCGGGCGCAACGAACACCGGTACCTCAAAAGTGCGCTTTCCGTCTCCGTCATCAGCTCGCTTGGAAGCATGAGCACAGGCAGCAGCCTGCACGCGATCGATAAGCACCGAAAGCCCTGCCAGCTTATGATCAGGGACCAGCATGCTCAAAGGCTCGTAGCCAGCCGCCAAGGCACGATCGATGACCTTTTCCGACTCAGCGATGAAGATGCCCTTTTCGGGTTCCAGCTTGTTGCGCAACTGCACCTCAGTTAGACGCAGGTAGGCATCAAGACGTTCGTCTTCCAGAGAGGCGATGGGCTCGATCACGTTGGGTACCGCACTTTCAAAATGAAAGGGGATCCCGAACTAACAAGCTCGGGATCCCCGGAAAAGGTCTAAAGCTTACCAGGCAATTGTAAGCCCAGTCGCCAAGGTGTGCGCATCCAGTTGCACGCGGGCATCAAGCCAGCCCGATCAACCTCTGCTGTTCCCCCGCAAAACCAGGACAGAAGGTATGCGCCACAAGCAAAAGGGCAAATGCACAGAACTCCAGCAAAGCTACTTGGCGCTTGCCTGGGGTTCGATATCGGCCATGGACGTGCCGATGGTCTTCTTCAGCACCACCAGCACCACCAGAATCAGAACAACGCCGATGGGCAGACAAATGGCCGCACTCTTCACAAAACCAGCCAGGATGAACATGAAGAAGGAGACGACAGCAACCGTGATGACGTAAGGCAGCTGCGTGTTGACATGGACAATGTGATTCACGTTTGCACCAGCTGACGCCATAACCGTAGTGTCGGAGATGGGCGAGCAGTGGTCACCAGCAACAGCGCCAGCAAGGCAGGCGGAGATGCCGATGGTAAGCAGCGTGGGGTCGTTGGCAAACACGGGAAGCACGATGGGGATCAGAATGCCGAAAGTACCCCAAGACGTACCCGTGGAGAAGGCCAGGAACACGGCCACCAGGAAGATAATCGCAGGAAGCATGGCGTACAAGCCAGGAGCAAGGCCACCCACAAAGCCAGCAACAAACGTAGCAGCGCCCAGAAGTGAGGTCATGTTCTTCAGGGCAACGGCCAAGGTCAAAACCAAAATGGCGGGAACCATAGCGTTGAAGCCATTGGTGAAGCAAGCCGTGGCCTCATTGAAAGTGAGCACGCGACGAACCAGCAGGTAGATGAAGCTCAGCGCCAAAGCGATAAGGGAGCCCCAGGGAAGAGCCTGGAAGGCATCGGTGTTACCGAAGGCACCAACCACGTCACCATCGTAGTCACCACCGAAGAAGCCGCCGACATAGAGCATGCCAGCCACGCAGAAGATGATCAGAAGGATGATGGGCAAAAGCATGTCCCACAGGTTGGCCTTCTCCTTAAAGGTGACCTCGTCGTTGCCAAGGGATCCCAGCTCGCCATCACGATAGGCAGCGATTTCGGCTTTGGCCATGGGACCGTAATCGAAGTTCAGGAACACCAGGCCAATGACGAAGACGATCATCAGCAGCGAATAAAAATTGAAGGGGATGGCCGACACGAACAGGTCGATGCCGTTGACATTCAGGTCGGCAGCAACGCCGGAAACGGCAGCAGCCCAAGAAGAAACAGGCGCAATCATGCAGATGGGAGCTGCAGTGGCATCAATGATGAAGGCAAGCTTGGCGCGCGAGACGTTCTTGGAGTCCGTCAGGGGGCGCATGACCGAACCAACAGTAAGGCAGTTGAAGTAGTCATCGATGAAGATAAGCACGCCCAGCACGAAGGAGGCAATCTGAGTGCCGATGCGGCCCTTGATGTGCTTTGCAGCCCAACGACCAAAGGCATCAGCGCCACCAGCGGAATTGACCAGGGCAACCATGATGCCCAGCACGACCAGGAAGATGAAGATGCCTGCATTGTCGGAAACCGAGGGAATCAGGCCCTCGTTGACAATGGTGTCGAGCGTACCCGTGGGGGCAAAGCCCGCCACCAACAGAGCACCCGTGACGATACCCACAAACAGGGAGGTATACACCTCCTTGGTAAGCAATGCCAAGACGATGGCCACCAGAGGGGGCAGAAGCGCCCACGCGGTGTTCACGAACTCCATAGATGTGTCCTTTCCAATAGTGGCGGAGCACACCCAGACAATGCGCGCACACATGCCCGCATCACCAATCTGGCAGCCCTCCGCATTGTCGAAGCCATAGCGACAGTGAACATGATGTTCTCATGCACCCCAGCGTGCCGCCCTATGAAGGGATTCGGCAGCAACGCTTCGGCAGTCAACCCTTTCACCCCTGCAGGCCCTTGCCTGCCAACCGCCCGTGCGGCCCGATGGAAGCTACTGATGAGGACTGCTCCTCTACCACGATTTGTATCCCGAGCA
Source organism: Coriobacteriia bacterium (assembly GCA_030537255.1). Classification (GTDB taxonomy): domain Bacteria; phylum Actinomycetota; class Coriobacteriia; order Coriobacteriales; family Eggerthellaceae; genus Anaerotardibacter. The sequence goes on along the minus strand of JAUNOE010000017.1, from coordinate 15,322 downwards.
TAATACCCTCATCACAGCACTTTGGCACGTGCCTTGAGGACAAATGTGTCGCTATCCCCCTTGGACGGGTTCGCAAAACAAGGCAAACAAGCGCGAGGGGTAGCTGAATGAGCCACCAAAGCCAAGGACGCCCCGCGGCAGTCCCTGACCTGATGCCAAAAAAGAAAGAAACCAAATAAGCAAACCCTTCCTTCGCCCATAACGACACACGAAAGAAGGGTCAAAAAAGACTTGGCTCCCCACCTGAATACGTCAGGCGGGGAGCCAAGCCAAATCAACCTAAGAGTTCAGGCTATAAAAGCGTGCCGAAATGGCAGGCTTTTTACATCATGCCGCCCATGCCGGCACCTGCGCCAGCGAGTGCGGACAGGTCGGGACCCTCCTTGGGGATCTCGTTGATGGTAGCCTCGGTGATAAGAATCAGGCCAGCAACGGAAGCCGCAGACTGCAGGGCCGTACGGGTGACCTTCACAGGGTCATTGACGCCCATGGCAATCATGTCGCCCTCGGTACCATCGGCGAAGTTCACGCCGCAACCAGCCTCCATGTGCTTGACCTTCTCGACAACGACGGAGCCTTCGAAGCCAGCGTTCTTGGCGATGGCGCGGACGGGAGCCTCCAGAGCCTTGCGAACGGTGTTCACGCCAACGACCTCGTCGTCGTTTGCAGTCTGAACAGCATCAAGGGCAGAGGTGCAGTTGAGCAGCGCGACGCCGCCGCCTGCGACAATGCCCTCCTCGACAGCAGCACGAGTTGCCTGCAGGGCGTCTTCGATGCGGGACTTCTTTTCCTTGAGTTCGGACTCGGTTGCAGCGCCAACCTTCAGGACGGCAACGCCACCGGAGAGCTTTGCCAGGCGCTCCTGGAGCTTCTCGCGGTCGAAGTCGGACTCCAGGCGATCGTACTCGGCACGCATGGAAGCAACGCGAGCATCGATGGCGGCCTGGTCGCCAGCACCGTCGACGATGACGGTAGCGTCCTTGGTGACCTTGACGGTCTTTGCAGTACCCAGAGCCTCAGGGGTGACGTCGGCAAGCGTCATGCCGAAGTCCTTGGAGACAACCTTGCCGTTGGTGACGACTGCAATGTCCTCGAGGATGCGAGAGCGACGCTCGCCAAAGCCAGGAGCCTTGATGCAGACGACGTTCAGGGTGCCACGCAGCTTGTTCAGCAGCAGGGTACCCAGGGCTTCACCGTCGACGTCTTCTGCGACGATGAGCAGAGGACGACCGGACTTCATGATTGCCTCGAGCAGGGGAACCATGTCCTGGATGGAAGAAATCTTGAGGTCGGTGAGCAGGATGTAGGGATCGGTAAGGACAGCCTCCATGCGCTCGGTGTCAGTGGCCATGTAGGGAGAAATGTAGCCACGGTCATACTGCATGCCCTTGACGATTTCGAGATCCATGCCGAAGGTCTGAGAATCCTCGACGGAGATGGCGCCATCCTTGCCTACGGCGTCCATGGCCTCAGCGATCTTTGCACCGATGACGGCATCTCCAGCAGAAATGGTGCCAACGTTGGCGATCTGCTCGGTGGTGTTGACCTCCTGGGCGTTTTCCTTCAAAGCAGCAACGACGGCGTCGGTTGCCTTCTCGATGCCGCGGCGCACGGACAGGGGATCAGCACCAGCGGTGATGTTGCGCAGGCCCTCGGAGACGATGACGTCGGCCAGAAGGGTTGCGGTGGTGGTGCCGTCGCCTGCAACGTCGTTGGTCTTGACGGATGCTTCGCGGACCAACTGGGCACCCATGTTCTCCACGGGATCCTCCAGCTCGACCTCACGTGCGACGGTGACACCGTCGTTGGTGATCATGGGAGCACCGAAAGAACGCTCAAGGGCAACGTAGCGACCCTTGGGGCCAAGGGTGACCTTGACGGCGTCGGCGAGCTTCTTGACGCCAGCAGCCATGCCAGAACGGGCGTCGGTATCAAACAAAATGTCCTTTGCCATAATGCAAAAGTCCTTTCTTGAAAAGAAATGCAGCTATCTGCGGAAGAGGCTAGTCAACAATGAACTTGCCGTAAATGTCCTCGGCGCGAACAATCAGAACGGTCTCGCCGTCGATGTCGATTTCGGTACCACCGAACTTGCCGTAGACCACGTGATCGCCGACCTCGACAGGCATGGGCAGATACTCACCCTTGTCGTTAAGCTTGCCAGGGCCCACAGCAATAACGCTGCCAGTCTGGGGCTTTTCCTTGGAGTCGGCAGCCAGATACAGGCCGCCTGCCGTGGTCTCCTGTGCTTCGTCGCGCTTGATGACGATGCGATCGCCCAAAGGCTGAAGATGCATAACGCACTTCCTTTCGTTTCCATCACCTGCTTATGTACGGCAGGTGCACGTTACCGCAGTTGCGAACAAGGACCTCACGCATGCGCCTGGACAACAAGGCAATGAAAAACGCCCAGCCACATCGGTGCCCTTGCATTTAGCACTCCGAGCTTTCGAGTGCTAAATGCATCTTAGCAGCCTCGAATTCCGATGCAACTGAACGTGAAGAAAATGTGAGTGAGGGGCGCTTAGATACCCATCTTGCGCAGCATGCGACGTCTATGCGTAGAAGTGAGCCTCGGGGAACGGGGGTTCCATGGCGCGCTTGAAGGCAAAGCCATCAGTACGTTTGACAACGTAGGCCACCTGCTCGGCGTCAAAGCCCTGGGCAGCCACCTCGTCGATGGACAATCCCTGCTCATAATGGGCGATCAGGATCCGGTCAAGCACGTCGTATTCGATTCCCATGACCTCTTCGTCCTTGGCATCAGGGGAAAGCTCCGCCGAAGGGGGCTTCACCAGGACATGCTCGGGGATGGGCGCCACGCTCCCCTGCTCGATGGCACGCTGGTTCACCCAGCGAGAAAGCGCAAAGACATCGGTCTTGTAGAACCCACCCAGAGGGGCAAAAGCGCCGGCGGTATCTCCATACAAGGTGGAAAAGCCCATGCAGGCCTCCGACTTGTTGCCCGTATTGATGAGCAGCCAATTCTTGGCATTAGAGATGGCCATCAGGCTGACCATACGACAGCGAGCCTGGGTGTTTTCGGACGCCAGACCCGAAAGGGAGCCACCCAGAGCCGACTCAAGTGCAGCCTCAAAGCCACGATAGGGCTCCAGAATGCTGATAACCTGAGTTTCGATGCCCAGATTGCGAGCCAAATCCTCCGCATCGATAAGGGAATGGTCGGTGGAATAGGGGCCAGGAAGCATGAAACCGTGAACATGCTGAGCACCGAAAGCTTCGACGCACATCGTGGCGGTAAGCGACGAATCAATGCCACCCGAAAGGCCCAGCACGACATCGGTAAAGCCCGCCTTGGCTACATAGCTCTTCAACGCCTCCAGGGCCAATTCGTATTTCTGAGCAAGCTCCACAGCACTGCTCCCCTTTCCTGCACGGTTATTCCTGCGTGGTTCAGACAATCTGCCTTTGTGCCCAGTATCCCCCGACGAAGTTTCCTTGCCGTTTCCGCTCCTGCCACCCAAATTGCAGCGAGCCCAAGACGCCGACGCAAGCTCAAGGATGCCCACGAAGCAAAACGGTCCGTCTTGGCAACAAAATGCCCCAGCACGCCATCTGGCAGGCTGGGGCACGACATCTGCTCCTAGGAAGCCTTCAGAGCGCGAATCTTCCCAGCAAGCCAAGAAGCCCAGGCATCCACGCCGTCCCCCTTGGTTGCGCTGATGGGGAACAAGGGCGCCTGTGGGTTCAAATTGGCAATGTGATCGCGGAAAAGCTCCTCATTGAAGTCGAAGACGGGAAGCGTGTCGACCTTATTCAGGATGATGGCCGAAGCAGCCTGGAACACGCCGGGGTACTTCAGGGGCTTATCGTCGCCTTCGGGTACCGAAAGAATCATGGCCTTCATGTTTTCGCCCAGGTCAAAGTCAGTGGGGCACACCAGATTGCCCACGTTTTCCAGGATGATGAGGTCCAGGTTGTCAAGATCAAGCACCTCAACGGCACGACGAATCATGTCGGACTCCAAATGGCAAGCACCACCGGTGTTGATCTGCACTGCCGGGATGCCGTGCTCTTTGATTTTCTCGGAGTCGACCGATGAGGCAATGTCTCCCTCGATGACGGCGATGTTGAACTCGTCACGCAAGGCATTGATGGTGGCCAGGATGGTAGAGGTCTTGCCCGAGCCGGGAGAGGCCAGAAGGTCGACGACGAACACCTTCTTTTCCGCAAACAAGGCGCGATTCTCTTTGGCCAGTCGGTCGTTCTTGTCAAGAATGGGCTGCTTCAAATCGATGTGAGCCATGACGTCACTCCTATCGTTGGTGGCTCAAAGGGGGGCTCTGACGAACCACCGCGATGCGCCTTTGGTTGGCTAGTCTTGATCTTCTTCAGAATCGGGCAGATCGACCTCGATCGAGTCGATCTGCATTTCCTTGCCCTGAACGAGCTGAGTAAAGGCGCTGCCACATGCAGGGCAGGTCACATGCAGACGATCGTGGTCATATTCGTTGCCACATTCCAGGCAGATGCTCTTGGGAGGAATGATGGTGAGGTCAAGCTCGGCACCTTCGGCAATGGTGCCCTCGGTCAGAGCCTCGAAGGCGAACACCATGGCCTCCTCGATGACTTCGGTCATTTCGCCCACCGAAAGACTCACCTTGGTAATGCGCTCGGCACCCGCCTGACGTGCCGTGGGAACCACGGAATCAAGAATGCCGGCAACCAATCCCATTTCATGCATGGCGACTACTCCTCGTCCTTGCTGACGTCAGCCCTGGCGGCCTCGTCGTGCTTGGCCCAGGCAGCATCGCTGGCGGCCTTCATACGAGCATCAAGCTCTTCCTGCTCGGCACGGACGCGCTTGGCCTCGGCGCGCTCTTCTGCGCGGCGAGCCTTTTCGGCCTTCGCCTCATGATCAAGGGCAGCCTGCTCTTCCTCGGTGCCCCACAGATGTTCGTCAAAGGAACGCTTGGCAGCACGAATCTCTTCTCGAGCCTCGGCAGCTTCCTCTTCTTCCTTGAGCTTACGAGCCTCGGCACTCTTTTGGCGACGCCTGAGGGCAACACGGGCAACAAGGAGGCTGATTTCGTAAAGGCCAATCATGGCCGCAAACATCAAGCCCATGGTAACCGGCGAAGCGTCGGGCGTGACCATGGCGCTGAACACCAACAAGCCCACGTACACGCCACGCCAACTGGAACGAAGCTTTTCGTAAGGAATGATATTGAACATGACCAGGTAGAACACCAGCAAGGGCATCTCGAAGCCAAGGCCAAAACCGATTTCGAACTTGATGATAATGTCAACCCACGAACCGGCCTCGGGAAGAACCGCCGCAAAACCCGATGCCTGATCGGTCAGCCACTCGAAGGCGGGGTGCAGGATGACGCAATAGCAAAACACGTTGCCAAAGATGAACAGGGCGACCGCCGCAAAAAAGGTGGGGACGAACCATTTGCGCTCCTTGGGCTTCAAGGCCGGCAGGAAGAAAGCCATGACCTGCCACAGGATGATAGGCATGGTCGCTACCAGGGCGGCCCACAGCGAAATGGAGAAGCGCACCGCAAAAGCGTCAAAGGCACCCAGCACATTAAGCAAGGCGTTGCCGTTGGCATCCTGGGGCATGAAGTCGGCGACGGGAGCCAACAAGAACTGGGCGATGGTGGGAGTGGCCATGTAGAACACCAGGCAGGCAATCAGAAGACTGACTACGATGCGCACCAAGCGCATGCGCAGTTCGCCCAGGTGATCCATCAATGACATGCGAGCAGGTCCGATAGGCATTCCTATTCGCCTTCCTTCACGGGGGACTCAACCGGGGCAGCCTGCGCCTGGGGGTCGGCAGTGCTGGCAGATTCCGCAGCTTGCGGACGGGGCTTGGGACGAGGCGGCACGGTGCCGTACAGTTCAGCAGCGCTCGGAAGCTTGTCCGCCACTTCCTCCGCTTCGGCAGCTCGAGCACGCATGGCCTTGCGATTTGCCTGCCTTCGCTCGTATTCGTAACGCGCCTTGCGCTCGGCAAAGGACTCGGTGGCCTGGCTCTTTTCGGCACGTGCCTGACGAGCCGATTCCTTGGCGGCGTCCGTTGCCTCGTCAACGGCCCGAACAACCCGGTTGGGGGCATCGACGAAATCGTCGTCTTCCTGGGAAGTGGCCCCCGCTGCCGACTTGGGGGCAGGCTTTGCCGTCGCGGTGGCATTGCGACGCGTGGCCGAAGGCTTGTTGCCCGACTTGGGAGCATCCTTTTCCAGAAGCTCACTGCGAACCACGCTATTCATTTCTTCCTGGGCCTGGCGGAAACGAGCAATCAGCTCGCCTGCCGTACGGGCCATCTCGGGGAGCTTATCGGGGCCAAACACCAAAAAGGCGAACAGCAAGATCAGAAATAGCTCAAATCCACCGATACCGAACACGGGACCATCCCATCTACACGAATCGCTTTAACTTCGTGGGCCCAACCAACCCCACAGGGAGGCAGGAAGAAGGGCCGAGCAGACCGCGCTACAGAAGAACCACAGCCAGCTCAGGCCCCATTAGCCCTTTCAAACAGGCAAGCAAGGAGGTGATTGCCTCTCTTAGGCTCCACCACCACCGAGCACCATAAGGCCCATAGTGGGCAGGGAAAGGGCCAGCACCAAAATGATGGCGACCGCAGCGATGCCGATACGCTTGAGCAGTTCGCGCCTCTTCTGGGCAGCTTCTGCCGCCGCCTGACGCTCCTCCGCCTTCCTGATGCGCTCTTCGAGCTGCTGCTTGCTTACCTTTTGGCTCTTTTTGTTTTTTTGCGCCATATCAACAACGCTTTCTAGTTGGATTCACAATCGTTAAAGTATCGCATCACCTTACCAGGTTCACCTGGTCTTCGGTCAATGGGCGAAGGGAGCCTTCACCAACAGGCTATAATGGGACGGCTTGCTCATCGAAACAAGCCGTTATAACAGCAAGAAAGCACGGAAGACACCATGCCCGACACCCCCACCCACTCCATTGACACCGCCACCGGCAAGGAAGCCGAGGCCGACATTTCCTCCACGCGCGTGAAGAAGATCTTCACCGACATCGCCTGGAAGTATGAGCGCTTCAACCTGTGCTCCAGCTTCGGCCAATACCGTTCCTGGCTGCGCAAGCTCATCGACCTGGCACCCATCACACCTGAAACGCTCATGCTTGACGTGGCAGGCGGCACGGGCGACGTCACCTTCACCGCCTGCGAACGCAAACGTCCTGGTGCCGTCATTCTTTCCGACTACACGCCCGCAATGCTCGAGGTTGCCCAGGCGCGCCTTGATGCCGGCGAAAACCAAGGCGTCCCCGTGGAACTTTGCGTAGTCGATGGCCAGGACATCCACTGCGATGACGACCAGTTCGACGTCATCACCATGAGCTACGGCATCCGCAACATGCCCAAGCGAGAACAGGCCCTCTCCGAAATGTACCGCGTCCTCAAGCCTGGCGGCGCTTTGTGCGTGCTTGAGTTCAGCACGCCTCCCAATCCCGTCATGAAGGCGGGCTACGACCTCTATCGCAAGGTGGGCCTGCCCTTCTGGGGCAAGCTGATCACCGGTGACGCCTCGGGCTTTGTGTACCTAGGCAAGTCCATCAGCGCCTTCCCCAACCAGCAGGGCTTCGCAAAGATGCTGGAAAACGCTGGGTTCGAGCGGGTCGAATGGCACAATGTCACCTTTGGCGTAGCCGCCATCCACATCGCCTACAAGGCGCGAAGCTAGCCCGCTTCACACAAGGCACAAATTTCACAAGCCAAAATGCAACACCTAGGCCGCAGATGGACAATCTGCGGCCTTTGCTTTATTACCTGGCAAAACCGGGCGAGTAGAATCGAGGTCGTTACCGTATTTCAGAGAAGAGTGAGCACATGGCCACCTTGCACGACATCGAACGACGCATCGCTTCTGTAGAATCCACCAGGCAGATCACGCATACCATGGAAATGGTGTCGCGCACGAAAATTAGGCGCGCTCAGCGCAAGGTCGATGCCGCAACCCCCTACGCCTACTCCATGGAAGAGCTGCTGGGAAACCTGTCCATCATGGGCAAGACCACCGCTCGTCTTCCCCACGACGAAGTACGGACCACGCTTATCGTTTGCATCGTTTCTGACCGTGGCCTAGCCGGCGGCTTCAACGCCAACGTCTTACGCCGCGCCGAGCAAATCATGAAGGAACGAGAAGCCCAAGACCAGAACGTGCAGATTGCCGTCTGTGGCAAGAAGGGCATTTCCTACTTCAAGTTCAGGGGCGTAAAACCCATCATGGCGTTTCGGGACCTTTCGGCGGACCCCCGCGTAGAAGAAGCCGAGGCGCTTGCCGACTATGCCCAGGAAAGCTATCTTTCCGGCAAGGTTGACAAAGTCATCTGCCTGTTCAATCACGTAAAGAATGCTGCCGAACAAGAGCTCACCGAAGACTACGTGGTGCCCATCAACCTAGAGCACTTCGTGCCAGACGAATACTGGCCCAGCCTGAAGAAGGCTATTACCGAAACCGATGACGACCCTAACTATTCCGAAGGCATGATCGAATTCGAGCCTGACGAAACCACTGTCCTTGACAACCTGCTGCCAGAGTACCTTTCCGGCTACTTCTTCTATGCGTTGATCGACTCCGCCTCGGCGGAGCAGAGCGCCCGCCATATGGCCATGAAGAATGCGACCGAAAATGCCGATGACATGATTGATTCCTTGAAGCAGCAGCACAACCGCATTCGACAGGGCGCCATTACCACCGAAATCAACGAAATCGTCAGCGGCGCAGATTGCGCAGATATGGGTGCCCAAGAATCCTAGTCGCCAAGAAGCTACCGAGGTCGCCACAATGTGTTTGACGCAACGAACACAAAGAGAGCGAAAACCACCGATAGGGACTCGCCACCGCGACCAACGACACGCTCAGGCATCACAAAGCCAAGCAACGCGAACATGCCCCCTCCTCCACACGGGAGTTGGGGGCATGTTCGCGTTTAGCGTTGAAATGAATTCACCTTCGATGACAAGGCGTCATTTGGCCTATGGCTTAGTAGGGCTCGTCGAGAGAGACATGGGCCTGGGCATCGGCATCCATTCCCATGAACTTGCCCTGACGGAAGCGCTCAAGGGCAACCAGGGCAATCATGCTGGCGTTGTCAGTGCAGGCCTTAAGCGGAGGCAAGGTCAGGCGAACGCCCATCTTTGCGCACATTTCCTCATATCCTGCACGCAATACTGGATTGGCGGCAACACCACCACCCAGGCATAATTCCTTTGCGCCGGTCTGCTCAAGAGCGGTCTTGGCCTTCGCCACCTGCACGTCCACCACGGCAGCCTGGAAGCTAGCAGCAACATCGTGCTGATTGACGACGTGCCCCGCGCGCTCTTCTTTCTGCAGATAGGTCATGACGGCCGTCTTCAGACCCGAAAGACTGAAGGAATAGTCGCCCGAATGCAGCATGGCACGAGGGAAGCGAATAGCACGCGGGTCGCCCGTGGACGCAAGCTTGGTAATCAGAGGGCCGCCCGGATATCCAAGCCCCATTGCTTTCGCCACCTTGTCGAAGGCCTCGCCCACCGCATCGTCCAAAGTGGAGCCAAGGGTTTCGTAACAACCCCAGTCCTTTACGTGGACCAGCATGGTGTGACCACCGCTCACGAGCGACACCACCATAGGAGGCGTGATGTCGGGTCGGGCCATCTTGTTGGCATAAAGATGACCCTCAAGATGATTCACGCCCACCAGGGGAACCCCTGCGCTCCACGCCAAGCCCTTGGCAAAGGCGACGCCCACCACAAGCGCACCCAGCAAACCTGGCGCATACGTAACGCCAATGGCCGAAAGCTGCGAATAGGACAGCTCGGGCACGCCCAGAGTCGCACGTGCCTGGTCCATGCACTCCTGAACCACGCCACCGATGGCCTCGATGTGCTTGCGGCTGGCAATTTCGGGAACCACACCGCCAAAGCGGGAATGGAAGTCAATCTGGCTGGCGACCACGTCAGCAACGATAGACCCATCGCCATCAACGATGGCGACCGCCGTTTCGTCACAAGAGCTCTCAATTGCCAGGATCAAGGTATCAGGAAGGGTACCCCCACCGATGACCGACCCGGATGCCTGGGCAGCCTGGGCCTGGGCGCCCTCGTTAACCAAAAGGTTCATGCCTGCAACATCGCGACCCACGTGGGGCAGCGGACCCATGAAGACAAAGGCGTCCTCGCGGTCAGAGTAATAGCGGGGGCGCTTGCCAAGCTTTTTCATGCCAAGCGATTCGTAGAAGGCATGGGCGCCCACGTTTGAGGCACGAACCTCAAGCGTAGCCTCGGTGGCACCCAGGTCACGCGCGTCGTCGGCAAGATGGGCAAGCAGATTGCGGGCAATACCTCGACGACGCAAGGCAGGGTCGGAGGCGACCTTTAGAATCTGCAACTGGCCATCGACGATCCAGCCTCCGGCGTAGCCAACCAGTTGGGCATTGTCCCGCGTGACCACACGGGCGTCAGGCTCAGAGCAGGCAAAACATGCCCACCAGCTGCGATCTGCTTGCGACAAGTCATCAGCAACCTGAGAAGCACGCCAAGCATCGCTGCCCATCACCTGAGATTCCAGACGGGCAACCTCCTGGCACCATACCGCCTCGAGGGGCTGGCAACGAAGGGTCTCCACAGCCACTGCACCATCGGACCCCTCAAGGGATTTTCCGCAGGTCTGCTCCCCCGCCTCAGAGCTGGCGGGCCCTTCGCCTTGAACGCCCGTGACCAGGTCGACGGGGGCAGGCTTGGCAAAACGCTGACGCTCGTGCTCTTCAGCATCAGACAGGCGCGTGTACACAGGAAGCAGGGTCAAGGGATTGCCCAGGAAACGGTCGTCAGGATCGAAGGAACCTTTGTCCCAGAGGGCCTGAGCGCACAGCAAAAGGCCCCTGCCCGTAGGCATCCAGTCCGATTCGGGCGCAAAGACACCGCAAGCCTCAAACAGCTCAGCATATTTGTGCAGGGCATCGCCCGTGATCAAACGCTCAGATGCACCCGTACCTAGTTCTTGAGCAGCGCATGCCGCCTTGCAAACCTTGTCGGGATTGAGACGCTCGGGACCCGAGTCAAGAACGTCAAAGCTGACAGGATAGACTTCCTTGCGCATGGCATCACCCACGACTACCAGCTGGCCACGGTAGCCTCGCGCATGGGCCTCCCACGCTTGCGCATCCAGAGTAGACACGCCATACAAACTAGCACCCAAGCCCATAGCCAGGCCCTTTGCCGTAGCCAGGCAAATACGCACACCAGTGAAGGACCCGGGGCCTCGCCCGCAAATCACGCTGGCCACCTGAGACGAGGCGATGCCCGCTTCGGCAAGCAAGGCCTCCACACAAGAAATGAGTTTGGTGTTCGAAGCCCTGAAGGCGGGAGTCTGGCAGTGGGAGACAAACGTAATTCTATGGCTTTCGCGATCGAGCTCTCCTAGGCCCAAGGCAATGATTTCGTTGGAAGTATCGAGCGCCAACACGAAATTGCGCGGACCACCTTCGCACCGATCAGGAAGAACGGGCAGCGAAGCGGCTCCAGGACAAGCGGCAGCAGCGCCCTCCTCCTGAACTACCGTCTTTGCAGGCTTGGTCACGAGCTCCTCGGCTGAAACACCTTCCAGCAGCTGACTCCACCTCCGAAGACAGGCTTCGGAATCTTGCCCCTTCGCCAAAACAGAGACGGAACGCGTGTCATCTTCGTTACGCGTAAGGCGAACCACAAGCACGTCCTCAGGCAGGGTTTCGGGGAAGCGCTCCGACCACTCGATGCAGCACACGCCGTCTTGGTCAAGCACGTCATAATAACCCAGGTCCTCAAGCTGCGCCCGCTCCTCCAAACGATAAAGGTCGAAGTGAAACAGGGGCAGACGGCCCTTGTCGTAGCCCACCAGCAGATTAAAGGTAGGACTGGTCACTTCCGCATGAATGCCAAGACCCTGTGCCACGCCCTGCGTGAAATGGGTCTTGCCGGCGCCCAAGTCACCTTCAAGAGCAATGACGGTCCCAGGATGAGCCGCCTGGCCCAAAGCCTGTCCAATATGGCGGGTTTCCTCGACCGACGAAGACGTGGCCAGAAAAACAAAGCCAGCACCCACAGGGGCGCTGGCCGATGAGATATGTTCATTCGTAAGCATGCCCAAATCCTAGCACGGCATCACGGCGGCTGACGGTGCCATGAGCCAAAAGGATTGCAAAGGCCGCAACGAACGCTAACGGATGCCCGCAGCAACCTCCGCCGCAACCACCACATGCTCCATGGTGGTGTTGGTGGTCACCGAGCCCGTACCGCCAGGAACAGGAGTGATGGCATGGACGATGGGCTCCACGACGTCGTAATCGACATCGCCGCACAGCTTGCCATCAGCAAAGTTGATACCCACGTCGATGACGGTCTGGCCAGGAGCGAAGCACTCGGCACCGTAGGCCTTGGCGCGTCCGGTAGCGCAGATGACCACGTCGGCAGCGCGCATGACCTCGGGCAGGTTCTTCGTATGCGAATGGCACATGGTGACCGTGGCATTACGACGCAAAAGCATCATGGACACGGGCTTGCCAATGACCAGACTACGCCCCACCACCACGACGCTCTTTCCGGAAAGGGAAATGTCGTAGTGACGAAGCAGGCGAATGCAAGCTTCAGCGGTAGCGGGACAGAAACAAGGAATGTCGGAATAGATGTCGGACATGCACTTGCTCGAAATGCCATCGATGTCCTTGCGGCCATCGAGGGCATCGCAGACCCCTTGCTCATTGATGTGCTTGGGCAGTGGCCTGAACATCAGGCAGCCATGGATGGAGTCGTCGTCGTTGATGGCCTCCACCTGGTTGAGCACCTGACGCTCGGAAGCATGGGAAGGAAGAGCGAACACCTGCGCATCGATACCCAAGGCCTCGGCCCGGCGAAGCGCAGTGCGCTCGTAGCTCAGGTCGTCCTCGCGAGCCCCCACTCGCAAAATGGCCAGCTTGGGAGTAATCCCCTTCTCGGCAAGCTGGGCAATGCGGGTTTCGATGTCCCTGGCCATCTCGTCGACGACGGGCTTGGCCCTCATGATGATGTCTGCCATGTACTACCTTCCTTGAAGATCAGACGCGACTAGTCGTACTTGACCTTCCACTGTACGTAATTGACGATCGCGTCGGCCTTGGGACCATAAATAGCCACCATTTCGTCGGCCTCGCGCTTGTACTTACGAATCATACGCTCGTCTTCCAAGGACTTCGCGTTAATAGTCACGGTAAGAGACGCCGTCCTCAGGGCAGCTTCGGCCAAGATGGCAGCAGCACCCGCATCAGCCACAGCAAGACCGCAACCCTTGTGGGCCATAGTCTCGGTGAGCTCAATGACCCTACAGCACGAGCGCATGATGGCCAGCGGCGTTTCGATGGCACCAACCAAAGCATCCTGCATTGCAGCGTTCTTGGCTGCCGACTGCTCAGGCGTCTCGGACGGCATGCGATATGCCTCGAACAGAGGCGCAAAGGCATCTGCGTCCTCTTCCACCAGCTCAAACAGGTCATCGCGGACAAAGGAGAGTTCCTCCATCGTGTTGTAGACCAGGTCCTCGACGTCAGCGAAACGCTTCTTCCCCACCGTCAGGTTACCCACCATGGTGGAAAGGGAAGATGCCAGCGCACCAACGTAGGCAGCCGCCGCACCCTCTGCGGGAGTGGGTGTGGGACTTGCCAATTCATCGATGAACGACGTGTCGATCATTCGGATCCCCCTCTTTGGAAAAGGGAGGCTGACGCCTGGCCAGCCTCCTAGATAACAACTAGAACAGACCGGAAATCTTGCCCGTCTCGTCAACGTCGATGTTGAACGCAGCAGGAGCCTTTCCCAGGCCAGGCATAGTCATGACGTTGCCCGTCAGAGCAACGATGAAGCCGGCACCAGCAGAAACCTTGACCTCGCGCACGGTGACGGTAAAGCCCTTGGGGGCACCAAGCTTGGAGCCATCGTCAGAGAAGCTGTACTGGGTCTTCGCCATGCAGACGGGCATGCCCGTGAAGCCCTGCTTGTCCAGGAGTGCCAGGTTCTTCTTCGCAGCAGCAGTGAAGACGACGTCGTCTGCGTGGTAGATACGCTGGGCGATGGCACGAATCTTGTCCTCGGTGGAAAGCTCGAGGTCGTAGCAGAATTCAAGTTCGCTGGGCTGATCGCACAGACGTACCACTTCTTCCGCCAAAGCCTTGCCGCCTTCGCCACCCTTTGCCCAAACCTGGGACAGGGCCACGTTGACGCCAAGCTCCTTGCACTTTGCCTCGACCAGGTCGAGTTCTGCCTGCGTGTCAGTGGGGAACTCGTTGATGGCAACCACGCAAGGAAGTTTAAAGACCTTGGTGATGTTCTCAACGTGCTGTAGCAGGTTGGGAAGACCAGCCTCCAGGGCCTCCAGGTTTTCCTCGTTGAGGTCAGCCTTGGCAACGCCACCATGGTTCTTGAGCGCACGAACAGTAGCGACCACCACGACGGCATCGGGGCGAATGCCCGTCAGGCGGCACTTGATGTCCAGGAACTTCTCAGCACCCAAGTCAGCACCGAAGCCGGCCTCGGTAACGCAGTAATCACCCAGAGCAAGACCCATGCGCGTTGCCATAATGGAATTGCAGCCATGTGCAATGTTGGCGAAGGGACCACCATGAATGAAGGCAGGCGTACCCTCAAGCGTCTGCACCAGATTGGGCTTCAGGGCGTCCTTCAGAAGGGCAGCCATGGCACCTTCGGCCTGAAGATCATGTGCGGTGACGGGTTCGTCGTCGTAGGTATAGCCCACGACGATCCTGCCCAGGCGCTCCTTCAGATCGGTGATGGAAGTGGCCAGACAGAACACCGCCATGATCTCAGAGGCCACGGTGATGTCGAAGCCGTCTTCGCGGGGTACGCCATGAGCCTTGCCACCCAGACCGCAGACGATGTTGCGCAGCTGACGATCATTCATGTCAACGACGCGCTTCCAGGTGATACGACGAGGATCAATGTTGAGCTTGTTGCCATTGTGGATATGGGCATCAAGCAGAGCCGCAAGCAGGTTGTTTGCAGCGCCGATGGCATGGAAGTCGCCCGTAAAGTGCAGGTTGATGTCCTCCATCGGGATAACCTGAGCATAGCCGCCGCCAGCTGCGCCGCCCTTGATGCCAAACACGGGGCCCAAGGAGGGCTCGCGAAGGGCAATGACGGTGTTCTTTCCCAAGGCGGACAGGGCATCACCCAGGCCAACCGTAGTAGTGGTCTTGCCCTCACCTGCGGCAGTAGGGTTGATTGCGGTCACCAAGATGAGCTTGCCATCCTGATGCTCCTGATCGCGAAGCAGGTTGTAGTCGATCTTTGCCTTAGTGCGGCCATAGC
>JAUNOE010000016.1 GCA_030537255.1 Coriobacteriia bacterium | reverse complement strand
TCCCCACCAGATTGGATTCCCATGACCCAAGCTACGCCCGCATGCCAACATGAACGAACCCGCCTTCTTATTGGAAACGGCGTCGATACGCTTGCTCGCGCCCATGTGGCCGTCTTCGGCGTAGGTGGAGTGGGCGGCTTTGCTGTTGAGGCCCTTGCTCGCGCAGGCGTGGGCACGCTTGATCTCATTGACAAAGATTGCGTTGACGAAACAAACATTAATCGCCAGATTATTGCGCTCCATAGCACCATTGGCCAGGACAAAGTCGAGGTGGCCAAGCGACGCATCCACGACATTAACCCCCAGGCGCAGGTGAACACGCATCGTTGCTTCTTTTTGCCTGAAAACGCCGATGAATTCGACTTTTCCCAGTACGACTACATCATTGACGCCGTCGACACCGTAAGCGCAAAACTTGCCCTGATCGAGCGGGCAAAGGCCGCAGGCACTCCCGTAATCAGCGCCATGGGAGCTGGGAACAAGCTCGATCCCACCCGCTTCGAAGTGGCCGACATCTCCAAGACCAGCGTCTGCCCCCTGGCAAAGGTGATGAGGCGCGAGCTCAAGAAGCGCGGCATCCATCACGTGAAGGTAGTGTATTCGCAAGAGACCCCGCGAAAGCCCCAAACCAGCACGGATGAAGCCAACATGACCCCAGACCCCGCCATGCCACGCACCAAGCAATCACCTGGAAGCATCTCCTTTGTCCCTTCCGTTGTGGGACTGATCATTGCGAGCGAAGTAGTCAAAGACCTGATTCACTAAAAACACAAAGCCCCTAGGATCAGACGACCAGGCGGCTCGGGCATCCAAGAAGGAGCAATCCCTGAGACATGGGCCCAAGTCCCGCAATCAAGCACCGCCCAATCTTTGGCTCTCTAGTTTTTGGCGCTAAAGACAAAGAAGCGCTTGGCCTGACCCGCAACCGAATCCAAATCCCACGTCTTGGCCGTGTTGACCGCCGAATAGGGATCGCGCACGTGGAGCTTGCCCAGGCCATCCAGGGCATAAGCAACGATGTAGTGACCACCCGTGGTGAAATCGCCTGGGCCTACGTTCACGATGACGATGCTACCTGCCTCGAGCGCGCTCTTGAGATGCGCTGCGCTTACCGACACTTCTTCGCACTTTAGCCCCAGCCTCTCTGCCTCAAAGGCGTAAAAATCGGGGTCGGTGCCGCTATGCACGTAGTTGTTTTCCACCGAATCAACCGACAGATCATAGGGAGACTTCGAGGTGTCGCCCGTCAGACCCTGATAGACCATGGCAAGCGCAGTGACGCCGCAGCCCGACGTGCCAATGCAATGCTCGCTGTACTTAATCCACCCCCACCGGGTATCCCATTGATACAGCTCGGGAACAATGCCCTGACGTACAGCATCGCAGCCAGATTCAGGCGAAGTCTCGCTTTCCTTGTAGTTGCGCACGAAGGGAAGCGCCTCGGACTCCTTGGCGGCTAGGGTAAGCAGCTTCTTCTGCTGGTCTTCGCCGTACTGCTGGTACTCCCCATAATGCGCGGCAATCCAAGCAGCATCTTCGTTGGTCTTGGCCTGGGACATGAGCTCCTTGGCCACCTTATTGCCCAAGAGCTTCTTCAGCGCGGCTTCGTCGATGTTGGCGTATTCGGCAGGAATGTCACCATCGGACGAAGAGGCGTCAGTGCCACCAGAAGAAGCCGCCGCCTGATCCGAGCTGGAGACCACGGCACTCGCTGCGGTGCCAGACGCGTCCTGTTCCGCATCGTTGCCTGCGGCATCAAGGCAGCCCGCCAACTTCAAGACGATAAGCGCCAACACAAGAGCAATCAGCGCCAGCAACAAGCGCGTCACCTTGTTCGAATCTCTTCCGTGATCACCGAACATGAGCCAAAGCGTCCCTTCTTCTGTGCGTGCGGTCAAAGCGCTTGACCCGCAACGACGCAGCAACCAGAATCCAAACAGGCGCCCATGCGCCCCAACTTGCTGGCTTTCTACTGAACCACACCAAGGCTAACAATGGCAAACGCTAACGGAACAAAGAAGAAAAAGAACAAGCGCGCGAAGGTCGAAAAACAACCCGTCCCCCGCGAGCTTGCCATCCGCCACGTCATGCAAGCCAACACCAGCAAAAACACCAAGCCCGAGCTTGTGGTCCGAACGCTACTGCGCAAGCTGGGTTGGCCTGGTTACCGCCTCCATTGGAAAACGCCCGCCGGCAGGCCCGACATCGTATATCCCGGCCGCAAGGTAGCCATCTTCGTCAACGGCTGTTTCTGGCACCGGCACGAAGGCTGCAAAAAGGCGACTCAGCCCAAGAGCAACCAGGAATTCTGGAACGCAAAGTTCGAGCGCAACGTAGCTCGCGACAAACGCGTGACGCAAGAGCTGGAAGAGGAAGGCTGGAAGGTCGTCACCATCTGGGAATGCGAACTGGGACGCGAGAAGATCGAAAAGACGAGCGAATATCTCTACGAGGTCATGACCCTGGCCGATGAAGAGTCGAAGAAAAGCCCCGGTGACGCACACGAGACGCACCCAGCAACGTGATAGGCTGAACACGGGTCGCAAAGCAAGGATGCACGTCTGTCAATCTCGATGCCTCATTAGCACCACTCGGCCCCACAGCGTCAATGCAGACGCCCTGCGACACAAGGCTGTGTCCGCATCTGCTCTTGTCGTAGGCACTCCACTGCACGGACCTGCCGCACAAACCCACCACGAAAGGAAACCATGGGAGCACTGATTCGTCTCACCCAATGTCTGCCTCTGGTCATCGCCCTCGCCGTGGTGGCCTGCATCATCTACCTCGTCGTGTCCTACACGCAATCACCAAACCGTGCCAAGGAAGTGCTGATTCGCGCTTTTACCGTGATCAACGGCGTGTTGGGAGGCGCCTTTGGACTGGTCTGCCTCTACTGCGCAGCCGAAGGCAACAGGGGCATGTTCGAGTTTTTCGGCATGTTTCTGGCCGTCGCGCTGATTGCGCTCGTCATCACCCGCATTTGTCGCGCCATCTTCGTGCATAACCATCCGCACTACGAATTCAAGCGAACAAGCGCACGTGTTCTTCATCGTGGAAAAAAGAAGAAATCGGGCACCTACGGTGAATGGGAATAGCGTTTCGGGGCTATAACTGGCAGGAAAAACGAAGCGGGCGCCATACATGCGCCACGCGCCCAAAACGCCAAGGGACAGCGGTCGTCACCAGTGCCGCAAGGAGGAATCCATGGCCCAAGAAGCAAACGCTTCCGCCCAAGAAGAAAAACCCAAGAAAGAAGGCCTTTTTGACGGCCTTTCGGTTGCCCAGGTAGCCGCAGGCGCCTTGGCTGCATGCACCTCTACCCTATTCGCATCACAGATTGGCATTGCCGGTTCCATCATCGGCGTCGCGGTTGGCTCCATTGTGTCCACCGTGGCCTCGCAGCTCTACAAGCAGGCCATTTCCCGTTCGGCCGACAAGATGGCAAACGCCGTGAAGACCGCAGGCAGCAAATCAGCGCTTCATGGCTCCTCACGTAACAGCCAGACGGACGCATGTGGCAATGCCAGACTTGCGGATGACGGCCAAGGCGAAATACGCCTGGAGGACGTACTTGATGACGGGTCTGCCATGGACACCAGCGATGTCATTGCCCAGGCGCGCCACCAGCGCCTGGTGAAGAGGCGTATTCAACAGGGAACCATTGCCGTCGCCATCGTCACGGCATTGCTCAGCATTGCGGCATCAGGCCTGTTCATCCAGGTGGTCACCGCCGGCGAGGGCATTGGCGAAAAAGCAGCCCCCATCGTTTCGACTGACGACGAGGGCCAGCTGCACTTCTTCGAAAAGAAGTCCGATGACCAAGACAGCTCGGACAAGAAGGACGAAAACGCAAAGAATCCCAGCTCATCTTCCGCTGCAAGCAGCGCCGGAAGCACCAGCGGATCCCAGACCACCAGCGGCACGGGAGGGGGTGCCGGCATTGGCTCTGGCGGAGACAGCGAAGCTGCGGGCTCGGAAGGAACCGACTCAAGCGGAATCACCAGTGGCGGCTCGGGCTCTGGTACTACAACCGGCTCCAGCTCCAGCTCCAGCTCCGCCTCCGAAGGCAGCAACTCAGGAAATAGTTCTTCAGGCACAGGGTCGGGATCCGACTCCAACAACAACTCGGGCTCCAGCTCCGGCTCAAGCACGAGCTCCAGCTCAAGCAGTTCTAGCGGCAGCTCTTCTTCGCAAGGCAGCAGCTCAAACAGCTCAAGCCAAGCCTAGTGTCCTCCTGCCAGACGCAGCCGGGCACAGCCAAACACGCCGAAATCGGCTTTGCGCCTCACCCGTCGGGACATAAAGAGAAATACCTACCAGAGAGGCGGACGAGTTTCTTCGGAAGGCACTTCGTCATAAGACTGAGGGCAGCCCGCCATGCACAGGATGAGCATCAAGATGCCCGTCGTGACGATAGCCAGAATCGAAGCTGCACTGGGCACGAAAGACAGGCCTCCCGTAACAGCAAGACGACCCGCCAAAAGGCCTGCAACCAAAACCAAGGTGGACAAGATAGAGCCCACGTAGGTAAGCCAAGAGCGACCAAAGTAGCAGCAGGCGCTCATGACGCCCGAGGCCAGGACAAAGGCAAGCGCCATGGTCCACGTCTGCGGATCGGTAACCATTCCCAGACAGGTCGCAGGTAAATCGGTCCACATGCGAATCTGCCAGAAAGACAGAGGCGCCCAGCCAAACAAAGAAGCCGAGCCCAATGACCCCAGGCAGAAAGCCAATACAGCAGCGAGTCCTGCCGTAGGCAGAGCATTCCTGGGACGCAAGGCCCAACCCGCAAGCAAGGGCACCAGAGCGGCACCTCCCAAGGCACCTAACACCGGAACCCCCAGTACGATGCAGGAAGACGTATTTTTGAAGCGTCCAACAAAAAACCACCAGAGGGCACTGGCAACGATGAGAACCAAACCCTCCGCAACTCCACCATGGAGGGCCAACGAAGCCCCGAACAAGACCAGCGTAGCCAAAGTGCCAATAGAAGGCAGCAGGCCGCTCGCAAGCATCAAGGCCAGATAGAGGCCCCAAGCAGCAGGGTTGGACCAATCGCCCAATGGCTCAAAGTTCCCCACGGCAACAAAGCCCAAGGCCGCCACGCCGACAGCGGTGCACGCACGGCGCAAGAGGCTCCTCCCCTTTTCGCTCAGCATGTCCACCAAAGGAATGCGAGGAACTTCGGGAGCAGGAGCAGACTGCGCCTCGGGCGTCACAACGGGCTCGAAGTCCTCGGTCTCTTCAGGCTGCTGCTGACCACGCAGATACGAGACCAGGCCCTTGAGCTTCGTGCGACCCTCCTTCACGTCGCCCAGGCAAGGCTGAAGCTCCTTGGCGAAGGCGCGCACGCTGTCATAGCGATTGTCACGGTCGGGGTCCAATGCGCAGAACAGAATGTCGTCGATCGCTTCGTCGATACCCGGCTTGAAGGCCGAGGGTACAAAGATCTCTGCGCCATAAATGGCATCCTCGGCCTTGTCCAGGCTGTCCACGATAAAGGGATTGCTGCCCGTGATGAGCTGATAGGTCAACGACGCCAAAGCCCATTCGTCACAGCGCTGGTCAAGCTCCTCTTGGCGCATCTGTTCGGGGGGCATGTAGCCAATGGTGCCGCCCGACGCCGCCGAACCAAAGCCGGATTCGTCCATAAGGCGCGCCAGGCCAAAGTCGACGACCTTCACCTGACCGCGTGGAGTAACCAGAATGTTTGCTGGCTTGATGTCCAGATGGAGCACACCTTTAGAATGAGCAACAGTAAGTGCCTTGGCAACAGCTTTGAAGATGACTGCTATGACGTCGGCATCAAGCGCCTCGGGGCAGCGGGTGATCAAATCAGCCACCGAAACGCCATCGACGTATTCCATGATCAGATAGCCCAGGTTGCCCTGTTGGCGAAAATCGTGAATCTTGACGATGGTGGGATCATCGAGCGTGGAAGCAGCACGTGCCTCCTTGAGGCCCGGCAGGTCGTCCAATGAAACCCCAGAGTCGGCGTCTGCCGCCTCCTCGGGATCGAGCCCCAAAATGCTCACCGAAGGCGGTGCCGGCATGAGCTGGGTATGATCCTTATGAGATGGCGTTCCCAGCAACGAAGCGAAGCGTTCCTCTGCGGCAAGAAACCCCGTGGTCTGCCGAGTGGCCTGGGTACGCCCGCGGGAAAACCGACCCTTGGACCCCTCCGTATCAGCGGCCCCTTCCGACACTTCGGCAGCAGAAGACAAGGTACCCGCTGGCACCTTTGCGCCGACCGGCATGTTTGCAGCAGCTTCGGCATCAAGGGGAATGACCTTGATGGCGACCTCACGCGTCAACTCCGTGTCATACGCATGGATTACCTTTGCAAAGCCGCCCAGACCTGCCTGGTCGATGGGGGCAAACCTATCAAGAATGAGTTCGGTCACCGATTACTCGTCAGCCTTCTTCTTGGGGGACGTTTCCTTGGCTGTAGCTTCGTCCGCGCTTGCAGCCGCGTGTTCATTCATTGCCTTGAGCATATCGCGAAGCCTGAGCATGTCTTCAGGGACCAGGGCAACCGTCGCATCAGCGGCAGCTCCCGCCGCGGGGAAGGGAGCCGTCTTTGACGCAGCAAAGCCAGCAGGATCCTTGATGGCCTGGCTGGCCTGGTCGGAACCCTGAAGCGAATCGCAGTCAACCGCAGGGAACTTTGAAGTGCGATCCGCATCGTCTTCTTCCTCCAGCTGATCCGAGACGAGCGCTCCCAGGTCCTCGGTAGGCTCAAGCGCATCCGCTTCCTCAAGCGTGATGAACTTCTGTACGAAGTGCTTGATGATAGCAGCCGAAGTGGGCGTGCACAGCTCTCCCTCGAGAAGCTCTTCCTCGGGTACAACGGGAACACCCGTATCCAAGATAGCGGCCGTTGCAGGCGCAGGGACGTCCATGGTGCCATGCGAGCACTCGATCGTGCCCCTGCCCGTCTGAACGGGCGTGGCCAAGACGCAAGAAGGCTCCAGCACAAAGAAGCTTGCAGCGATGGTGAGGGCATTCAGAAGGCTTAGGCCATTGCCCACTTCGTGGAAGTGGGTTTCGTCCACAGACACGCCATGGACCTGAGCCTCAGCTGCCGCAAGAACGGCATAGACATCGCGCAAATGGTCCTTCAAGCGCTCGGGGGCAACCATGGCATCGATGGTGTCGTTGATTTCAGCGATATCGTTATGATGCTTGGCGGGAACGCGAGCCTCACGCAGAATCATGGCACGACGATTGCGTGTTTCGTCGTCAAGCAAAGCCTCCAACTGATCCAAAAGGGATTGACGCGTTGCCGACTTCGAAAGATTTAGCACGATGGTTCGCGGAGCAGGAACGGCGGCAAATGCAATAGTGGGGTCACTGGCAACGAACTCTGAGCTTTCCTTCTGAGAAGCAGCGTTATCTTTGCCCGCCGTGGCATCTACGCTATCCGAGGCGTCTGCAGCAGAGCCCCCCAGCGAAAGATGGTTGATCTGGTGCGCCTGGAAGCCTGCGCCAAAACCGTTATCGATATTGACCACCGAAACGCCACTTGCACAGGAATTGAGCATGGCCAGCAAAGCGGAAAGACCACCAAAAGAGGCGCCGTAGCCCACACTGGTAGGCACCGCTATGACGGGGCAGGAAACAAGGCCCGCGATCACGCTAGGAAGTGCACCCTCCATGCCGGCAACGGCCACCACGACCTGGGCCGTCATGAGTTCGTCGAGGTGGGCCAGAAGGCGATGCAGGCCTGCGACGCCCACATCATACAGGCGCAGCACTCGATTGCCCAACACCTCGGCTGTCAGGGCCGCCTCTTCGGCAACGGCAAGGTCGCTAGTTCCAGCAGCCGCAACGGCAATGACGCCGTTGCCCGTAGCTTCGGGAATCTTTCCAATGATGCCAATCTGGCAGTCCTTGCGGTAGTCCAAGTCGAAGACGCTCTGCAAGTCGGCTGCCTTTTTGGCATCAAGGCGCGTGATGAGCACGCAGGAAGCATCTCCTGCCAGCTCCTGGCAAATGGCGTGCAGCTGCTC
The DNA here is from genome assembly GCA_030537255.1 of Coriobacteriia bacterium. Lineage (GTDB taxonomy): Bacteria > Actinomycetota > Coriobacteriia > Coriobacteriales > Eggerthellaceae > Anaerotardibacter. The sequence continues at coordinate 17,155 of JAUNOE010000016.1, read as the reverse complement.
TAAGGTCTTGCCTTCGCCATAGACGACTTCTGCAGCACCCTGGCGCAAAGAACGATGATGGTCTATCTTGGCAAAGCCCAGATCAGTAAAGGGTTCTTTCTTTAGCTGAAGCTCCGCCTCGGCAGGCGTCGTAATGCCCTGGGCCACGCTTTCGAGAAGCTGCTTCACTGCATCGGATTCCATCAAGATTCCCCTCTTTCAAACGACCGTCAAAGTCCAAAGCCGATTTACCTTGCCTGTTTGCCAGGGCACCTCCGACAAGGCGACTCATCGAGGCTACCTGCCGGAGGCACCCTGTTTGAACGTCCATTTGGTTCACCGTCAGCGCCCTCATGCCCGTGCGGGCAAGGTGGCTGGTCTGCAAACAAGGCCGTAGGTCAAACTGCCGCAATGAACAAAGAGCCAGAAGCGTGTCTCAAACAAACGACACGAACAAATGCCTCAGGACCTCACGCACGACCTGACCATCATCCCGCAAAGGAGCAAAAGTGCAGCCAAGGCTCAGCTCATACATGTTTATGTAGAGCTAAAAAGCTATCATAAGTAACGCCGCGTCACCTACTTGACGAGGCAATCAGCACAGCAATAACAGACAGGCCGGAGCAGACGTCTCGCACTTCGTCTCCGTCCAAGACGGCATGTTTACAAAACATCCGCAGCGGGTCCTACTCCCCCAAGAGCTCGTGCACCTTGGGAAGCCACTCGCTGATCTTGATGTGCTGAGGACAATGCTCTTCGCACAAGCCGCACGAAACACAGAACTCAGCCCTGCGCCCAAAGTTTGTTACCTGAGTGGCGTAGTAATCCTTCGCCATCTGCAGGTCGTCATAGATGAAACGAAGGTTGTAGGCCGTAAAGTTGTTAGGAATAACAATGTGGTTGGGGCAATACTCGACGCAGTAGTTACATCCCGTGCACGGAATTGCAGCACAATCGTCGAACGCCTTCTTTGCCTGGGCAATAGTGGCCAAGTCGGACTCGTCAAGCATGCCGGGGTAAGCCGCATTTGCCAAAGCAACGTTTTCGCGCATCTGCGCCATCGAAGACATGCCCGACAAAACCACCGACACCTCAGGCATGTTCCACAGGTAGTCCAGGCCCCACGCCACATTCGAGCGCTTGGTAGGAGCAGCGTCAAACACCGCTTGCGCCGCACGGGGAACCTCGACCAGGGAGCCACCACGCAAGGGCTCCATGACAATGACACCCATGCCCCGTTTGGCAGCCTCGCGCATACCAGCAAGTCCGGCTTGGAATTCGGTATCCAGGTAGTTCAGCTGAATCTGAACAAAGTCCCAGGGGGCAGCATCGAGGATCTCACCGAAGAGCTCGTAATCATCGTGGAAGCTGAAGCCGATGTACTTTACGCGACCGTCAGCTCGCGCCTGCATCAGGCTGTCCAGGATTCCGAGGCGCTGGGCACGCTTCCAGGTCCCCCCATTCAGACAGTGCAACAGATAGAACTCGATGCAATCGGTTTGCAAGCGCTCAAGCTGCTCTGACAAGATGCGGTCAAAATCACCTGGATCGCGCCAGAGCCATGAGGGACTCTTGCTAGCCAGATGCACCTTTTCGCGATAACCGTCTTCCAAAATCATGCGGGTGATTTCCTCGGACTTGCCGTTCAAGTAGTTGTACGCCGTGTCCAGGTAATTGACGCCGTTGTCGATAGCTTCGCGGACCATGGCGATGGATTGCTCCAAATCCATGTCTTCGAGCGTGGTGTCGTTATCGGCTCGACCACCGTTTTTCAACGGCAGACGCATGATGCCGAATCCCAAGGGCGACACCTTGACGCCCGTTTTGCCTAGCGTGCGATATTCCATGATCTACTGCCCTCCCTCGCTGTCAGCCACCTGCTGCCAGCTCTCCATTCAGCGGACGATGCAGCCAGGGCACACCCCTTACCAGCTGCCGCTAAATGGCTCGTGCCATATGAAGCCCCGCAAGCATTCGAACAGATGCTCGTCCCCGACATTGGGGCTCATCCTCAAGGGCGATTATCCCCCAAGCAGAAGGACTGGCAGGTTGCTTTGATAGAGTGCGCCCGGGCAAATTGAGCACACTGTGGATAGAGATGAGCTTGCAAGCAACGGAGGAGAGCGCATTGGGGGCTTGAGGCAAGCAAGCCGCATCAAGCAGCGCATATCCGCCAGAAAGCGATCGGTCCCCTGCCTTCGATTGCTTGGCGGTCACGATTAGCTAGCGAGGGCCGCCACGGCAGCCAAATGGCGATTAGCAGTGGCCAGCGCGCCGCAAACGGCCACCAAATGGCGGGAAGTAGTAGCCAGCATGCTACAAACGGCAGCCAAATGGCGATTAGCAGCGTCAAGCGTGCACAAACCAGCCCCAGCCAAGCGATGACAAGTGCGTTTGTGAGTGCGCGCCGTCATGACGGCCGAATGGAGGCAGCAGCGTCAAGCAATTCACCTTTTTCTGGACAAAAATCGACCTCATGGACGATTCGATCCACGACCCTCAGAAGCCCGAAGGAAACTCGCCAAATGCATAAGCGTCTGACCTGGTGTTTTGCAAAGCCTACGTCATGAACCAATACAGCAGAGGCAGTTCGCAAATTTCAAATTGTCCACAACCTCAAATTCTGTCCAGGAAACCCCAAATCCCGTGACACTGTCGCTCAATCAAGGACAAACAATGAGCTCACGACCTGCCAAGCAGCAAAAAGCACCCGGCAGACCATGAGGTCTGCCGGGTGCTTGGCGCATTAGCTACGAACAACGCGGCAATAAGCCCCTAGACGTTGAACTTGAAGTGCATGACGTCGCCGTCCTGGACGACGTAGTCCTTGCCTTCCTGACGCAACTTGCCAGCGTCGCGGCAGCCCTTTTCGCCACCGAATTCCATGTAGTCCTCGTAGCTAGCAGTCTCAGCCTTGATGAAGCCACGCTCGAAGTCGGTATGGATGACGCCCGCAGCCTGAGGAGCCTTGGCACCCACAGGGATGGTCCAAGCACGGGTTTCAATTTCACCAGAAGTGAAGAAGCTCTGCAGACCCAGCAGACGATAAGCGGCCTGGATCAGGCGCACCAAGCCAGACTCCTCCATGCCAAGCTCCTCGAGGAACATCGCAGCATCCTCGGGGTCAAGCTCGGCCAGCTCAGCCTCGGTCTTGGAACAAATAGGAACAGGCTTCTGACCATCGATTTCGGGAAGCTCGTCGTTGATGCGATCCTCGTCCACGTTGGCAATGTAGAGGATGGGCTTCATGGTAAGCAGGCACAGCTCGCGGATGGCCAGCTGCTCTTCCTCGGAAAGATCCATGCTCAGCGCACGCTTCTCCTCCAGCAGGCCAGCAAGCACCTTCTTGGCGGTCTCGAAGGTCAGAGTACGCTCTTTGTAGCGCTGTGCCTCCTTCTCAAGGCGGGGCAGCGCCTTTTCGATGGTGGCGATGTCAGCCAGAATCAACTCGGTCTTGATGGTGTCAACGTCCGCAGAAGGATCAACCTTCTTGGACACATGCTCAACATTGGGGTCGCTGAAGAAGCGCACGACCTCGCAAATGGCATCGGTGTCGCGGATGTTGGCCAGAAACTTGTTGCCCAGGCCTTCACCATGGCTTGCACCCTCAACCAGACCAGCGATGTCCACGAACTCAACCGTTGCGGGAACGATCTTTGCGGTGTGGTCGAGCTCAGCCAGGTTCTCCAAACGCTTGTCGGGCACGGGAACCAAGCCCACATTGGGCTCGATGGTTGCGAAGGGGTAGTTTGCTGCAAAACCGGTCTTCTTGGTGAGCGCGGTAAACAGGGAGGACTTGCCAACGTTGGGCAAGCCAACAATGCCAATGGAAAGGGCCACGGGTAATCTCCTTGGGTTCTAACTAATGTCTGGCAATGATACCACCAAGCTGCTAGACGCTCTCGCATCCAGCCCTCCCCTTGCGGCGAGGTCGGCGGATTAGCCTACTTGAATTGATAAGGAAGGGGTCTCTGCTCAAAGGGGTAACGCTTCTTGCGCGGCGCAGTCGCATGCTTCCCGGAAACCTCGATGCCCCCAGACGAAGAGGTCGGAGACTCCTCGGTGGATGCCGACGAATCTGAGCAAGAGGAAGAGCCGTCATCACAATGCGGTGCGGCCTGCTCCACCTCAGAAGCGGTCAGAACATCCGGGGCCACAGGCCGAAAAGCGTTCGTCGGGGCATCGGCCTGCAAAACGAAAGCCTCTGCGGCCTCAGAAGCCTCGATCACCTTGTCGCAAGAAATCACCTGAGTTACGGGTTCCGCAATAACCTGAGACAGAAGGTCCTGCACATCATTGGGGTCAAACGGCCGCGTTATGCGTGCCTCGACCGCCACCCCACGAGCCGACATGGGCTCCACTTCGCGTGACGCTTCGCACGATGTTTCGCATGCCTCGTCGGTCGCCGTCTCGCATGTCTCCATAGACGCTCCGCACGGTGTCTCGGGCGCCGCCCCACCAGGCGTCGCCGTCGCCGCCTCGGGTTCCACCTCGAAAGGCATTCCACCCGGTACCTCGGCCGCACCCTCGGCCGCTGCCTCGCACGCCGCCCCACGCTCCGTCGCGCACGCCACGGCCGGCTCGGTTACCTGCGCATAATCCCTTGAAGCCGGCTGCTCGCCCTCGTCCAGGTCGCAATCCCAGTCGATTTCGCCAAACATGCCCGTCTCAGCCAAGATGCCCGCAGGCGTCTGCACCCAACTCACGGCATGTGCATGCGTGGAGCACACATAGCCCTCAACGGCCCTACCGGATACACCTTCACTAAATTCCGATTCGGCCTCAGCGCAACCAGCAGCATTGGTAGGGTTGCGCAAGGCATCCACTTCCACCGGGTCAAAGTCGTTCGTGTCGCCAGGTGCGCAGCGCTTCACGTCAGATAAGGCCGCCCCACTAAAGGGAAGCTCGCCTTCCGCCCTGGGCATGCCTCGAGGAATCTCAAACTCCGCACCACCAAACAGAGGACCGCCGAACAAGCGGAACTTATGCTCGGCCTTTGCAGCGGCACGTGCCAGCTCCTCGGCGTGACGCGCCTGCTCCCTACGCTTTGCTTCAGGGTCGTAGATGAGCTCGCCGTCGTAGTTGACCTTCCAGAACACCAGGCCCTGAGCAGGAGCATTTTCGCCTGCAGCCGTTCGGTTGCGGGCCTCCAGAACCTCTTCGACCCATTCGGGCTCACGCTTGCCGCGACCCACCATAACCAGGGTACCCACAATGGTTCGCACCATAGAATGCAAGAAAGCATTGCCGATAACGGTGATAACGACCAGGTTTTCGCCCCACATCTCCAACGGCTCGATGGTGATGCTGGCGACGTTGCGGTTGGTGGTCTTACCCTCCGCCGACGCTGCCATGCAGAAGCTCCTGAAGTCGTGCTCGCCAATCAGATAGGAAGCAGCCTTGCGCATGGCCTCCAAATCAAGCGGCTTGCCAAGATGCCACGAAAAGTCACGCATGAGCAGCGGACGGGCCTGATCAGTGCAGATGAAGTAGCGGTACTCACGCGAACGAGCGCTGAAACGTGCACTGAAATCCAGGTCCTTGCGTACGATTTCACGCACGCTGATGTCCTCATGAGTCAACGCATTGAGCGACTTCAGGATCTTGTATTCGCTGCGCTCGTTCCACTCCTTGCCCGTCAGGCTGAAGCTCACCCACTGACCACGCGCATGCACGCCCGAATCAGTTCGGCCTGCGCACACCGTCTCCACGGGATGACGGAACACCTTGCCAAGCGCCTCCTCCAAGCTACCCTGAACGGTCAGCTGACCGGGCTGTTTGGCAAAGCCACTGAAGGGCTCACCACGGTAGGAAAGCCTGAGAGCGACCACCACCTGGAGCTCATCAGAGAGCTCTCGTTCGGCGGCGGTGGGCGCATGATGCTTCCAGGTTCCCTGGGCATCATTAGCCTGAAGCGCAAGGCCCAGATCGCAGGTGGCATCCACTGCTGCCCCAAGAGTTCCTCCGAAGGAATCCTGGGGCAGCTTATGTACCTGTGGGAGGTTTCCGGCTTCCATGCTTCTTATGATGCCTTCCAGACTTGCGAGCCAAACAGATCGGCAATGCGCGCCTTGAGCATGCCGTTGCGCGAATCCGACTTGAGAGGCAGGGTTGTGGTCTTGCGGTATCCACTGGGATACGTGATGTTCACGATGACGGGGTCTTCACCGGGATGGCCCTCAAGAAGCCCCACCAGCTTGCTGACGCCCGACGAAGCAACGTCGGACGAATGGAGATTCAGGACCAACTGCAGCGGAGCCACGTTCAGCTCTTCTTGCGGCACGTCCAACACGTTGACCTCGAAGCACATGAGCTGGTTGCCGCGGTCGGCTACCTCGTACTTGCCTTTGATGGTGACAATGTTGTCCTCCTGGATGCCATCCTTGTTCTTCTCATAATCAAAGCAGATGCATTCGCAGTGACCAGAGGTGTCTTCCAGGCTGAAGGTAGCCATCAGCTTGCCCGTCTTGGTGCGACGCACGTTGACTTCGGAGACCATGCCCGCAACCGTGATCTTTTTCAGGGTCTTGGTCTGGTCCGTCAGGCTGCCCATGGTGTATTTGGTCAGGCGCGAAATGTAGTTCTCGTAAGGACGCACCGGGTGGTCCGAAACGAACATTTTCAGAATGTCCTTCTCGAAGGCCAAAAGCGTGCGTTTGTCCCATTCGATGCCATCGGGAGGCGGCACCTCTTCCTTGAAGCTTTCGTCCACGTCGCTAAACATGCTGAACAGGTCAGTCTGGCCAGCAGCCTTGTCCTTCTGGCGCTTGGCGGCTCCTTCCAGCAAGGTGGTCTCGTCGACGAAATGCATGCACTGCTTGCGGGTATAGCCCGTGGAGTCGAAGGCACCGGATTTGATCAGGGCCTCCAGAGTCTTTCGGTTGTAAGCATTGGAAGGCACGCGATTGACGAAGTCGTGAAGGCTGGTGAACGGACCGTTCTTTTCACGCTCCTCGATGATGACCTCGGCCACGTGCTCGCCCACGCCGCGAACGCCGGCAAGACCAAAGCGAATGCCCTCTTCGAGCGGAGTGAACTCCAAACGCGAAGAATTGATATCCGGCGACAGCACGGGAATGCCGCTGTGATTGCAGCTTGCGATGTACTTGATCAGACGGTCGTTGTTGCCCATGTAGCTGGACAGAACGGCAGCCATGTATTCGTTCGGGAAGTGAGCCTTCAGGTAGGCCGTACGCATGACCAACAGGGCATACGCAGCCGAGTGCGACTTGTTGAAGGCGTACTTAGCGAACTTTTCGGCGTCTCCCCAAATCTTTTGGGAAATGTCGAGCGAATATCCGTTTTCGACTGCGCCGTTGTTCCAGTCGTCCTGGAGCTGACGCATGACGTCGAGCTTCTTCTTGCCCATCGCCTTACGCAGCTTGTCTGCCTTACCTGCCGAAAAGCCACTCATGACCATGGATACCTGCATGATCTGCTCCTGGTAGACCATAGTGCCATAGGTCTCTTCCAGGATGGGACGCAAGCGGTCGTCGTAGTAGTGCACCGGAACCTTGCCCTGGACGACCTTCACGTAGTCCTCGACCATGCCGGATTCCAGAGGACCGGGACGGTTCAGAGCGATCGATGCCACGACGTCGGAGAAGCGCTCGGGGGGAATCTGCGCAAACAGGCTGACGTAGAGCGCACCCTCCACCTGGAACAAGCCATCCATGTTGAGGGGCATGCCGTTCTTGCGAAGCTCGCCACGCATCAGGGCAAAGGCCTTTTCGTCCTCGATGGGGATTTCCTCAGGCAGAATCTGCTTACCCACGGTGTCAGCAACATTGCGACAGGCGCGCGAAAGCACGCCCAAGGTACGCAGACCAAGGAAGTCCATCTTAAGAAGGCCCAGGTCAGGCGTGTAGTGACCGTCGTATTGAGTGATGATGCCGCCGCCCTTGGTGTCACGCTTCAGGGGAACGTGATCGCTCATGGGGTCGCGGCAGATGATGGTCGCACAGGCATGCACGCCCTCGCCGCGGACATGTCCCTCGATGGACTTTGCCGCGTCGATGACCTCGCGCACATCCGCCTCACTATCGTAGGCGGCCTTGAGGTCGGGGTTGGTATCCAATGCACCATCGATGGTGATGCCCAGCTCGCCGCCAATCATCTTGCAGATGCGGTCACCCACGGCATAGTGATAGTCGAGCTCGCGCGCCGCGTCTCTAAAGGCATTCTTCGCCTTAAGCTTGCCGAAGGTTATGACGCCGTCCACATGATCTTCGCCATAGAACTCACGGATGTGCTCGATGACGTCCTGGCGATGCTGATCGTCGAAGTCGACGTCAATATCGGGCATCTCGACACGTTCGGGGTTCAAGAACCTCTCGAACATCAGGCCGTTCTGGATGGGGTCCAAATCGGTAATACCCATAGCATAGGTGCACAACGAACCCGCTGCCGAACCACGGCCCGGACCAACACCGATTCCATGTTCACGCGCCCAGCGAATGTATTCCTGCACGATGAGGAAGTAAGCTGGGAAGCCCTGCTGGATGATGATGTCCGCCTCGTATTCGTACTGTTCAAGAACGGACTTTTCCTTACCCGTGTTGTCGGTAAGGACCACGGTGCGCCAATCGGGACCATAGCGATGCTCCAGGCCGTTTTCGCATTCCTCGCGGAAGAGCTTCTCTTCGGTGTATCCCTCGGGAAGGGGGAAGCGGGGAAGAATGGAGTCACGCTCAAGCACCACGTCGCACTTCTCAGCAAGACTGACCGTGTTGTCGCAGGCCTCGGGGAAGTCCTTCAGCGCAGCACGCATCTCCTCTTCGGTCTTCATATAGAACTGATCGTTGGGGAACTTGAAGCGCTTTTCCTGATTGATGGTCGCGTTGGTGCCGATGCACAGCATGAGGTCCTGCGCGCGAGCGTCTTCCTGGGTGAGATAGTGGAAGTCGTTCGTCGCGATGGTCTGCAGACCCAACAGGTTGGCAATCTCAGTAAGCTTGCAGTTCATTTCGTACTGGGACATGCCGGCATTGGTGGTGATGCCCTGATCCTGCAGCTCAATGTAGAAATCACCAGGTGCATAGAGCGCAGAGAGCTTGCGAGCCCACTCCACGGCTTCGTCCCACTGACCAGCATCGATGCAACGCGGAATGATGCCTGCGATACAGGCGCTGGTGGCAATGACGCCCTCGGAATACTTTTCCAGCATCTCGAAGGTAGTGCGGGGCTTGTAGTAGAAGTTGTCCACATGCGATTCGCTGACCAGCTTCAGCTGATTGTGGTAACCCGTGCTGTTCTTTGCCAGCAAAATCATGTGGTGCAAGCGCTGCTTGCCTTCGCGCTTAAGCGTACTGTCCGTGGTGAAGTAAACCTCGCAACCAAAGATGGGTTTGACCCACTTTCCGGTTTCGGACTTCACCTTGTCGCAAGCATCAGACAGCTCGGGCACGCCCGACATGACGCCGTGGTCGGTAATAGCCACGGCAGGCATGTCTAGGTCGGCCGCGCGCCGCACCATATCGTAGATATGCGTTGCGCCATCGAGCAGGGAATACTCGGTGTGGCAGTGAAGATGGACGAAAGACATGTGCTCTCCTGACTGCTGTCCCGGAAAAGAACAGCGGCCGCAAAAGACGGCTGATGTGCTGATGGGAGCCCGTCAAAGCGAAGTAACGCCAGCAATGTGCCGATACATCGCCTTGACCGCCAAGCAGGCAGCTCCTCCTCGATACGTGTAACCCAGTTATTTTGCCACGGTCGGCCCCTCTTCATGCCCCTAAATAGAGGCAAAACGGACAATTGCCAAAACCACGTCTGATGCCATGAGGCAAGGACGCCTCCCCTCAAAGGCCGTCGCAAATCTCTTTCGACATGTTTTGTGAAAAAGCTCAGGAAATTTGAGCATCAGACACAGCATGTAGTGCCAGTTACCAGGATTGCCACAAGATGATGATTTACAAACAGCGTAGCGAGTTCTAGACTGTTTGTCACAAACAGAAACGATTCTCAATAAGAACCCAAAACGAAGGGGCACCCATGACAACCGCCACGAAAGAGACGCACAAGGCCTACCAAGGCATCGACTTCGTCATCACCTATGCCAACGAAGGAGACGCTCCTGTCACGGAAAAGGAGCTTGATGCCTACATCAAGCGCGACCACGAAATGAACCCAGCCAAGCATCTGAAGTGGGCAGAACTAGCCGTCGAAGGCGAAGACATCGGTATCACCTACCACTACGACGCCGTTCCCTTCGAACGTATCCGCCGCATCACGGGCTACCTAGTAGGAACGCTTGATCGCTTCAACGACGCCAAGCGAGCCGAAGAGCACGACCGCGTGAAGCACAACGTACCCCATCGTCACTACGACGAGTTTGGTCACTTGATGATCGACGCAGAGCCCATCCCTTCCTGCTGCTGCGGAAAATAGCCTTCCGATAGACCGGAAGAACCACCACAGAAGAGCCCTCCTGGGTAACAGGCACGGCCAAGCAAGCAAGGCGACGCTTCTCCCCTCCCCCTGCTTGCGGGTAGAATGGTGCGACGTCAGACATCTGGCCACCGCGTTGGAAACCCGCCAACGAAAGCCAGAATACATCCATTAGTCACGATGCCGCACGCCCCACGCGGGCAAGCAGCATAGCAAGAAGGGAGACACCATGGGGAGCCGCAGCAAGAAGAGCAAGCAGCAGCAATTGAAGCTGAAGGCCTGGAAGCAAACTGGAGCGGCCGTCATCTTTGCCTGCAGCGCCCTGATGTTGGTCAGCACCGCCCTCATGTTCATGTCCGGGCTGACCACCTATGGCATCGCCTTTGGCGTCTTGACCGCCGTTTGCATCATCGCGGGAATCACCTTGCGCAAGGGTGCCTAGCAAGTCGAGATACTCGCCTGGCAATCCACCTGCCACACCAGCAGCTCACCCGCCGCATTTTCCAAACAAAAGAGCCGACCTCGGACGAACACCGAGGTCGGCTCTTTTTCATAGGTAGCCACCGCGCATGGGACAAGCCACCTACACAGGAAACAAGCCATCCTTCGCCCCGCAAAACGCGTCAGCAGGGCGAAGGAAAATGCACGATTTAGACCAGCTTCTCTTCCTCCATGGGGCGCGTCGCATCGGCAACCACGTCGGCCATGACAGAACCCAAGGTCTCATGACCTGGAGCAGAAAGCTCATCGGCACCCACATGCCAGCACTCGGTCTTGGGCAAGCCCTCGATCTGGTCGGCAACAAAAACGGGATCGAGGCCCTGCTTGCGCTGACGCGTATAGTCGTCCAAGGCACTGAGCGCCCACTTGCCCAGAAGGAAGATAGCAACCAGGTTCAGCATGGCCATGAAGCCCATGAAGATATCGGCCAAGTTCCAAGCCAGGTCGAAAGAGTTGGTTGCACCGTAGAAAATCATCAGGCAGCAGACCACACGGAACACGAACAGAGCAGCACGATTCTTGGTGATGAACAAGAAGTTGCCCTCGGCGTAGAAATAGTTGCCCAGCAAAGAAGTGTAGGCAAAGCACCAAATAGCAAAGGTGATCAGGTGCATGCCCAAATCGCCAACGGAATTCTGAATGGCCAGCTGAACCAGAGGGATACCATTCAGGGAGGCTGCCAGCTCGGGCTGCTGCACATAGAAGACCATGACGATCATGGCAGAGCAGGTACACAAAAGCAGCGTGTCGATATAGACGGAAAGCGACTGGATCAGGCCCTGCTTAACGGGGTGAGAAACAGATGCGGTTGCAGCAGCGTTAGGGGCAGAACCCATACCAGCTTCGTTGGAGTACAGACCACGCTTGATGCCCAACATGACGCAGGAACCGGCAAAACCACCAAAGATGGACTGGAAGTCGAAGGCCGACGCAAAGATGAAGGCGAATACGGCAGGCATCTGATCAAGGTTCGTAAACACGATGAAGAAGGCCAGGGCAATGTAGACCAGGGCCATGATGGGCACCAAGACCGAAGAGAACACGGAGATACGCTTGGTGCCACCGAAGATGACAGCTGCGGTCATGATGACCAGAATCAGACCTGCGGCTATTGCGATGGCAGGATCAGCCTCGCCGTTTTCGCCAGCGAAGTAGGGAATGAAGGAGCTGACGGCGTTATATGCCTGCAGGCCATTGAAGCCAAAAGCAAAGCACAGGATCAGCAGGACGGAGAACAGAACGCCAGCCCAACGCTTGCCAAGGCCCTGCTGAATGTAGTAAGCAGGGCCACCTAGGAAACCACCTTCGGGCTTACGCACCTTGAAGATCTGAGCCAAGGTAGACTCGATAAAAGCCGTTGCCGCACCAACAAGCGACATTGCCCACATCCAGAATACGGCGCCAGGACCACCGGTGGCGACGGCGGTAGCAACACCGGCGATGTTGCCCGTACCAACACGAGATGCGGTAGAAACCATCATCGCCTGGAACGAGTTAAGCGTCTTGTCGCCATCGTCATGCTTCTTTTCAGTGATGTGGACGAACATGTCCTTGATGTAGTGAATCTGCACGAACTTCGTGCGGCAGGTGAAATAGATACCTGCTGCCACCAGCAAGATCAACAGGATGTAGGTGTACATGAACCCGTCGATCTCGCCCGTGACGTCAATCAGCATCTGATTGAAATCCATAGACTTCCTTCCCCTATAGCCCCCTGAGGAGCCCTTGCATGAACAAAGGCCGCCGCACCAAAGGCACGGCAGCCCAGCAATCAATTCGCTACAGCGTAGCAGAGCGAACCGCTTTGTCCAAAGCGAGATAAGGGAAGTCGGGGCCGAAGGCGCCAATGAGCACCCTCGGCCCCTTTAGGAAGCAGGAAGAGAGCGCTACTCCCCCGCCATCAGATTCTTGATGCGCTCCATAGCAAGAACGGTACGTTCGGCATCGCCAAAAGCGGTAAGACGAACGTAGCCTTCGCCCGAAGGTCCAAAGCCCGCACCAGGCGTGGTGATGATGTTAGCTTCGGTCAGCAGCTTGTCGAAGAATTCCCAGGAGCCCATGCCAGAAGGAGTCTGGCACCAGATGTAAGGGCTGTTCACGGCACCAAACACGGTGAATCCCGCAGCCTCGAGCCCCTCCTTGATGACAGCTGCATTCTTGCGATAGTAATCAAGGGTCTCTTCGACCTGGGCGGCACCCTCTTCGGAATAAATGGCAGCAGCGCCGCGCTGAATCACATAGGAAGCGCCGTTGAACTTGGTGGTCTGACGACGATTCCACAGGTCATGCAGGCTCTGACCGTCACGCACCAGCTCATGAGGCACCACGGTATAGCCGCAACGCGCGCCCGTGAAGCCTGCGGTCTTGGAAAAAGAGCGGAACTCGATGGCACAGGTCTTGGCACCAGGGACCTCATAGATGGAGTGGGGCACGCCCTCCTCGGTGATGAAGCGCTCGTAGGCTGCATCAAACATGATGATCGCATCCTGCTGGTTGGCGTAGTCGACCCAAGTCTTCAGCTGCTCAGCGTTAAGCACGGTACCCGTCGGGTTGCTGGGGCTGCACAAATAGATGACGTCAACCGGCTCCTTGGGAAGCTCGGGGGCAAAGCCATTTTCAGCCGTAGTGGGCATATAGTAGATATTGCTCCAGCCCTGGGCCTGCTCGTCATATTCGCCCGCACGACCTGCCATAGCATTGGTGTCGACGTACACGGGATACACCGGATCACACACGGCAATCTTGTTGTTGACGGACAGAATGTCGCCGATGTTGCCGCAGTCGGACTTGGCTCCGTCAGAAACAAAGATTTCGTCAACCGCAATGTCTACGCCACGCGCCGCAAAGTCAGCCTGCTGAATTGCCTCACGCAAAAAATCGTAGCCCTGCTCAGGACCATAGCCATGGAAGGTTTCGGAGCTGGCCAGGTCGTCAACAGCGGCATGCATTGCCGCAATGACGGCAGGAGCCAAAGGACGAGTAACGTCACCAATACCCATCTTGATCAGATCTGCTTCGGGATGAGCCTCAGCATAGGCCGCAGTGCGGCGGGCGATCTCCGAGAACAGATAGCTGCCAGGAAGCTTTGCATAGTTTTCGTTTACGTGAGCCACAAGGGTCTCCTTCGTGAAAGTACTCGACCGATACTCATCTAGCTAAGGGCGAGGCCCGCATCAGGGTGCCAGGCCCACCTTCGTCTAGCGTCAAAGACTAGTCCGGCACTGCATAGTCCTTGAAAACACCCGGTTAAATGTTGGTTACCTCAAAGCTTTTTACCAATCCGAAAACTAGCGATAGGACGACCAGCAAGACGATGGGGCACCTTTCTACCGTCGCGGCTTCAGAAGATGCCTAACGAGCATCAAGGCAGCTCCAGCAAAGAAGACAGCGCAGAATACCGTGAGGAACAAGGTGAGCCAAAACCCAGGCGCTACCTGCGTCCCCTGCCCAGAAGAGGCCGTCAAGGACGAGCTCACCAGATCGGCATCCGAAGAAGACTGCTTGGCAGGCTCCGCTGGATCAAGCCCGAATGCGCTTGCCAAGGAAGCTTCCTCATCCTTGGGGATACGAGCGAACGATCCCGCGTTCCCCTCCTTCCAGGAGTCACAAGAAACGAAGAACGTGACGTTTCGGCCAATAGGCGTCACATAGAACGAAACCTTGAGAATGTCCTTGGCCGATGACACCAGCACTCTCAAATCGGCGGAATCGTCGTCCTGGGAAACAACCTGAAAGTTTGTCTTCGTCCAGTCAGAATCCTTGGGGCCCTGCATCTGCATCGAAATATCAGAGATGCTGTTTGTCATGTTGAAACGCAGGTCAAGCCAGGTGTTCTCCCCTTCTTCAAGCAGGCAATCGGCACCCACCACCTTGTTGATCATGTTCTGGCCAATGACCTTTCCCACGACACCTGAAGAATCGGCAATCTCTCCCGATTCCGGATGCTCAAAGGACCCATGAGCCACACCCGACTTACAGGGAAGCTCTTCGGCCCAGGCAGGCAAAGGTAGCCAGACGCTTAGTGCAACCACGAAAGCCATCAAGCCAAAACAAGTTGCGGCAACACCACGAGCAAGCCTTCTGGAAGAAACAAAGCACTTCATCCTAGATATCCTTCCTGACGAAACGACGGATGACGCATCCAGCAATAACAAGAACGACGAGTCCCGTAAGCACCCACAAGACAACCGGCACATCAGAGGTCAAGCCCGACGCGGTCGCCAGAGGCACAGAGTCACCAGACGACAGTCCCTCTCGATCGGACGAATTCGAGGAAATCCCCCCAAGGCCGTTAGTTCCCGCCGAGGAATAGTCAGAGGAATCCAGGGCCACACCAGATTCGTCATCAGAGCCGCCTCCCAGCACATCCGCGGATACCGCCTGGGACGCTACCTTCCCCGCGCGAGTAGAAGCGCTCGCCTTGAGACCGCCAGAATGGGAGGACCGGGAGACAAGCTTCCCTCCCGAAAGAGCAACGTAAAACCCTTGTGTGCTCTTGATTACCGCTCGAACGTAGGCCTGGCATTGCAGACCTCCCTTGGCGGAGGCTTTCACTGCATCCGCCGGCAAGGTCACGCTGATGGGAGTTGCGGAATACGTTCCCGCCTTGGATATGAAGAGCGCGTCCGCCGCAAAGCTCTTCTTCACCTTATGGGAGTTTCCATACTTCGCCTTGTACGCCTTGCCACCGTAGACGAAACGCACGTTTGAAAGCGGAGTACCCTCCTGCTTGTAATTCGGAATGGGGTCAATCACGTAGAGGGTGATCTGGGCTAGATCGCCAGAAACCACCACCTTGGCCTGACGAGCAAAGAGCCCATTGCAAACACTCGAAGTGCTGAAGCTGGACAGTTTCCGCAACGACAGCTCATAAGAGTAGGTGGCGCTCCCCTTGACAAAAGACCCCTTCACCGCCGAATCCTTCGAGGGCGAACTCGAAGAGGAAGCGTCCGAGCCCCCAGAGCCTGCCGAACCCGAGGCAGAGCCTGAACCAGTCACAGACCCGCCCGATGTGGACCCACCGGCCGACGATCCGGCATTTCCGGAGTCAGACCCAGCAGAAGACGACCCGGAGCCAGGGTTCGTTCCTGATCCAGAATTCGCTCCCGATCCCGAACCGCCGTCCTGTTTGCCACCGCCTCCTCCCGTTGCGGTGTCAGCGCTTGACTCCTTCTTCAGGGTGGACCAATCCAGCACAAGCGTCGCCGAATACTTGGCAACGTTGGTGCCGTCATACCCGAATTGAGTGGGCTTCATGGCATTGTTGACGTAGACCCCCAACGAATAGGTCTTGCGGTTTTCGTCGACGGGAAGGGCAAACGAGGTGACCATGGGCACCTTTCCCTCCGTACCCGACATACTATCTCCCTTTGTGCAGGTCAGATCCGTGTGCCAAGCGCCATCAGAGTCCTGATACCCCAGATACTGCCCTTTCCCGTTCGAAATGAAGGCCGTATAGGAAACATTGAACAAGGTGCCCTCAAAGGAACCCGTCTTAATCTGAAGAACTGCCTCTCCTGAGCTTCCAACAACAATCTTTGCGCTCTTCACCAGACCTTTTCCGAAGTCGGTATTAACGGGACCAGACTTCACAGGACAGCTCAAATCTACCCCAATGGAATAGGTGGCACCCGATTCAAGTGTTGCTCCCTGCGCAAAGGAAGCTGGCACCGCACAAAAGCTATAAGCAAACAGAGCCAGCAAGAACGTCAGGGTAATCCCCTGGATCCTTGAGGCCAAACCAGACCAACGACGGGCCAGCGCCCATCGCTCGGCTCCTCTCAAAACGCATTCTTTATTCGCCATCAATCCTCTTTCCAAACCAGCCCATCAAGGCAAAACAAAACGCCCTGGGCAAACTCGCAAAGAGAAGGTAGATGACGACGCAAGGTGACAAACAAGTGACGACCCTACGTCATGGAAGCAAATTACGAAGCGAGCGGTCGATTCGAGGGAGCGAACGCATTCAAAACGCGTCGGTATCCCAAGACCCCCCCAGGAAGAAAAGACGGGGCCAACGACAAGCACGCTCCTTGATTGACGAACAGGAGACCACAACGTCAAAGACTTCCTAGGGCAAAAGCAGAACCCCACTGCCTTCAAAGACAAACGCCCCACGACACAAAAATGCCCCTTCCTCCGATGAGGAAGGGGCATTCCAAAGCAACGAACTCCACGGGGTTCACGACCGAGACATCGTGGGCGACAACCACTCGGCCCAAACCAATCGGCCCTTAGCTCGACCCATGAAGCATCAAGCAATCATCCTGGCGCTAAAGGCGAGAAA
>JAUNOE010000076.1 GCA_030537255.1 Coriobacteriia bacterium | reverse complement strand
GGAAGCTACGCTTGATGGTGCGACCGAGATGGACGTAAGCCTGCTTTTGAACTTGGCACCCGAATCCATGACTGCGATGCTCAAGATTTCAGGTGCAGACCCCTGCCTGATGGCGTATGTCTCTCGTATGCTTCTGCTTGAGTCGCATTATCTCACTATGGCGCAGCGTCCACGTGATGCGGCGCTGCGCCATGACCAGGCCTTCGCCGTAGCCGATGCTTATGGCATTCCCTTGTCAGAAAACGACATCGACCAGGAAAGAATCGAATCCTTCCTGGTCGACAATCAGGCGTAGCTGCGTTTGTGGGTTTATTTCGTCCAGTCTTCCAGCAGGCAGAAGTAGACGGCGCGACCGGGTGCTCCGTCTGCCTTGATGCTTTTGCTTTCGAACATCTTTAGGCTCTCCACAAAGGGGACGAACTTCTTGAAGCCAAAGTTTCGGTAGTCGAAGTCGGTTAGTCTGCGTGACAGGATTTCTGCCAGATTTGCCGCATGGATCCAGCCATCGTCGTCCGAGGCATCCTCACAGATGGAGCGAAGGGTATCTCGCACCACGTCGATGTCGGATCCGTTGGCGATGTCTTCGTCGGCTGTCGTGTCGGAGAGCTCGTCATATTCGATGTCCTCGATGTCACGTATGGTTGAAACCTGGTGGTATTCCGTTTGGGGCTGGGCATGTTCGTCTTGATTGCCCGTAGTCGCGGTTGGTTCGACTTCGACTTCGCTTAAGGACAGGTACGAACGCCCACGTCGCTTGCGGCGACTGTGCTCCGACTCGTCCTCCCTGGTTTTGGGAGAAGTCTCGCCGCCCGTCTGCTTGGCGTCCTCCTGTGGCTTCTCGTTCTTTTTGTTGGGTCTGTTCGTCTTTCCGCCATCTTCGCTGTTGGCAGCTGCTTGAGCATCGATACCGTCTTTCACCTGTTCTGGCTTGCGGTCCGGGATTGTCTCTACGGACAAGGTCGGCTCGATTTCTATCTCTTGGACGACCTGCAGTTCTTCCATCTTGGAGTGCTCTGCATGGCGCTTTCGTCTGCGAGTGCGTTTCTTCTGAGTGGATTCCTTGTTGGCTTTGTACAAAAGGTCTAGGTAGACAAAGCGATTGCAGGCACTGATGAAGGCGCGGGGTGTTTTTTGCTCGCCCATGCCAAGGACGAGCATTTCGCTTTCTCTCAGGCGCGAAGCAAGGCGCGTGAAGTCGGAATCAGAGCTTACGATGCAGAAAGCGTCGAGCCTCTTTTGGTACAGCAGGTCCATGGCGTCGATAATCAACGCGCTATCGCTGGAATTCTTTCCCTGAGTGTTGCTGTATTGCTGGATGGGCTGGATAGCGTGGTCGAGCATTGCGTGCTTCCAGCTTGAGAGCTGCGAGGTGGTCCAGTTTCCGTAGATTCGTTTGTAAATCACATTGCCTAGATTATTGGCCTCGGCAAGGATGGTGGCAGCGTACTTTGCGCTGATGTTTTCGGCGTCAATGAGGACGGCCACTTTGGGCTGTTCGTTCATGAAGGCCCCTATAACCTGATGAACATGGCATCACCAAAGGACAGCATGCGGTAGTGGTGCTTGATGGCATGGCGGTAGGCGCGCATCACGTTGTCGCGGTTGCTGAAGGCGCTCACCAGCATCATGAGAGTGGAGCGGGGTACGTGGAAGTTGGTGACAAGCTGGTCCACTACGTGGAACTCGTATCCGGGCAGGATGAACAGGCTCGTTGCCTCGCGGTTGCGGGGGACGAGTTCGCCAGCTTCGACGTCCCAGGCGGATTCGAGCGAGCGCACGCTGGTGGTGCCAACAGCAACAACGCGTCCGCCATTTGCCTTGCAGGCCTTGACGGCCGCCACGGTTTCCTCGGGTACCGTGTAGTACTCGGTGTGCATGTGGTGGTCGCGGGGGTTCTCTTCGTCGACGACGCGGAAGGTGTCGAGTCCTACCTCAAGGTGGACGGTTGCCCAACCTACGCCCTTTTCTTTCAGGCGTTCGATGAGCTCAGGAGTGAAGTGCAAGCCTGCGGTGGGTGCAGCTGCCGAAGTTTCCTCGCGACTGTATACCGTCTGGTACATTTCCTCGTTTCCAGCGTATCCCTTGATGTAGGGAGGAAGGGGAGTGTGCCCCACAGCGTGTAGGGCTTCGTCGAGGGAGGCGCGTGGCGTGGTCAGGCGTGCCAGTCGCTCGCCCTTCTGACCGTCAGCAACCCAGTCGATGATTTCGGCGGTCAGCGTTACTTCCCCGTCGGCGTCCTGGAAATCAACCAGGGCACCCGTTCCCGGTTTGAGTCGCTTTCCGGGACGGACCAGGACCTCCCATATGGCAGACGAGTCGGTCTTAGGCTCCACGTCGAAGCGCTCTCGCAGAAGGAAGATCTCTGCCGAACCGCCCGTGCTGCGCTTGGATCCTAGCAGTCGTGCGGGCATGACGCGCGTCTCGTTCACCACCAGAAGGTCACCGGGATGCAGGTATTCCTCGATGTCTCGGAAAATGCGGTCTTCGATGGCACCCGTGTCGCGGCGCATCACCAACATGTTGCAGGCGTCGCGGATGGGTGCGGGTTCTTGGGCGATGAGCTCTTCGGGAAGCTCGTAATCAAAGTCGTCGGTCTTCATGTTGAGTAGTTTCTCTTTTCGTTTCGCTGCCTTGAGCGCCTTGCGTTTTGCACGGCGTCGTTCGCGGTCTTGCTCGGCCTCTTCGATGGACCAGCGGCAACCGCAGTAAGCCTGTCGGTACATGCCCAAATCGCGGCTGCGCTTGGTGGCCTCGGGGTAATAGGGGCGGTAATCGTTGTGGACGAAGGCGAGTCCGGGATGCTTCTGGCATGAACGCGCAAGCTCCTCGCCGCATATCTCGAAGAGCTGGTAGGGGCTCACGGCAAGCGTGGTGGCAAGCGCTTCGTAGGAATGCTGCGCCGCAAAGTCCGCCGCATGCTCAAGGCGATAGCGGTAGCAGGTGCGGCAGCGACGATGGCGGGGATCCCCGGGTTGCCACTCGGCAAGAACCGCTCGTTCCCACTCCTCGTTGTCCCAGCTGTCATCGAAAACGGGAATTCCTTTGGCTTCGGCCCAGATGTGCAGGGTTTCGAGGCGTTGGTCGTATTCCGCTTTTGGTTCGATGTTGGCGTTGCTGAAGAAGATGGCGATGTCGTGCCCTTCTTCGGAAAGCATCCGGTAGGGTTCGAGCGAGCAAGGGCCGCAACAGGCATGCAGAAGCAGCTTCATGGGCGCAAAGCCCTCCTTCCCTCGATTGATTCGCGATAATTAGTCCAACCGAATAGGCAACATATAGTACCATCACCCTTTGAGATGAACGGGTCCGCTCGGGCCCTTACGTGTAGGTCTCGTGAAAGGTGTTTGATGGAAGACCGATCGTACAAGGCCATCTTCTTTGACCTCGATGGCACCCTGCTTCCCATGGACGTCGAGGAATTCCTGAAGGAGTATGGCATTCAGCTGGGCAAGTTCTTTGCCGCCCAAGGCTTTGATGACCCTCAAGGCCTGGTGAAGAAGGTGTTCAAGTGCACCGCCGCCATGTGTGACGCCCATGATGGTCTTACGAACAAAGAAGCTTTCTGGGCTGCCTTCGAAAAACTCTCAGGCATGACGCAGGAATTCATGGAACCCAAGATGTACGAGTTCTACCGCGGTATCTACAATGAGATCGCAGCGGACCTGCCCGAGTTTCCTCAGGCACTCAAGGTCGTGCGCTTGCTCCAGGAGAAGGGCTATCCGCTCTACCTCACCACCATGCCGCTGTTCCCCACCACGGGCGTGGCCCAGCGTCTGAGCTGGGTAGGTCTTTGTGAAGATGATTTTGAGCGCATGACCACTTACAGCAACTCTTCTTTCGTCAAGCCTAGCCTTGACTATTACCAGGAGAACCTTTCCTATGCGGGCCTGAAGGGCGAAGATGTCTTGGTCGTTGGCAATAACACCTCCGAGGATCTTGCTGCGATGGAGCTGGGCTGTGATGCCTTCCTGGTTACCGACATGATGATCGATCCTGTTGGCTTCGACTTGTCGCAGGTGCGCCATGGCTCCTTCGATGACTTCGTCGCCTTCGCCGAATCGCTCCCTGAATGCGAGCTTCATGAGCTTGACTTCATGAGTTTGCTCGAGATGGGCACTGATTTCCAGGACGAAGAGGACTAACCCGATGGCCCTGTTTGACTACGAGGTCCAGGCGACCTGTGGTCATGCCCGTGCTGGCGTTTACCAGACGGCGCATGGCAACTTCACCACCCCTCTGTTCATGCCAGTTGGCACCTGTGCCACGGTTAAGGGTGTTCGCCCCGAAACCTTGCGCGAAATCGGTTCTCAGGTCGTTCTCTCAAATACCTATCATTTGGCAATGCGTCCTGGCGCCGATCTGGTTGCCGAAGCGGGTGGCTTGCATTCTTTTATGGGCTATGACGGCCCTATCCTTACCGATTCGGGCGGGTTTCAGGTGTTTAGCCTCGCCAAGACGCTCAAGCTTGACCCTAATGGCGTGAAGCTTCAGAGCATCTACGACGGCTCTCGTCACTTCTGGACCCCCGAGGAAAACATGGACATCCAGCAGAAGCTGGGTGCCGACATCGTCATGCAGCTGGACCAGTGCACGCCCTATCCCGCCGAAAAGAGCTTCGTCTCTCGTGCGGTTGACCTCTCGGCCGATTGGGCTAAGCGTTGTCTGGCCGCGCATACGCGTGAGAACCAGACCCTCTTTGGCATCGTGCAGGGTGGCATGCATCTTGACCTGCGCATGGAGTCAATCAAGCGCTTGATGGAGATCAACGATGAATCCGTCAAGGCGGGTGGTCAGGCCTTTGGTGGCTTTGGCATCGGTGGCTATTCGGTCGGCGAGCCCCATGAGGTCATGTTCGAGACCTTGGGGCAGGTGGCGCGAGCCTTGCCCGAAGACAAGCCTCGTTACCTGATGGGTGTTGGTAATCCCACCACATTGGTCAAGGCGGTTCGTGAAGGCGTCGACATGTTCGACTGCGTTCTGCCAACGCGCACGGCGCGCATGGGCACGGCCTTCAGCCATGAGGGACGTATGAACATGACGAATGCCAAGTTTGCGCATGACTTCAAGCCGCTTGACCCCGAGTGCGGATGCCCGGTTTGCCAAAAGCACAGCCGTGCCTATCTGCGCCATCTGGTCAAGCAGAAGGAGATGCTCGGCGGCATTCTTCTGTCTATCCACAACCTATACTTCCTCATTCACCTGATGGACCAGGCTCGCGAGGCAATCCTGGCTGGAAGCTTCGAGGACTTCTACAAGGATTGGATGAATTCGCCGGCGGCAAACGATTACTAAGAACGAATTAGCTGTTCAGGGGGCCTTATGGCCCCCTTCTTCTTCTGTTCGTCACATTAGGGGCCTCGTTTCGGGGTAAGATGTTCGACATTAGATTCGAGTACTGCGCCTTGTGTCGGGCCTAAGGCATGCGCAGCGCTCACCAAGGAAGGCTTAGATAAAACCAGCAAGGAAAGCGTATGTCAGAAGAAAACAAGGACCAGGAGTCCGCGGGCAGCGAGGCCAAACAGCCCGAGGTCGCATCCGGGACTAAGGATGGCGCAACCGAAGAGGCTGCTCCCAAGTTCAAGCCGAAGGCGGCACCGAGCAAGGGCGGCAAGGCAACCCGTGAAGAGCGCGCTGCCTCCAAGGCTCTAAAGAGTCAGCGCAAGGAGCGCGAAAAGGCTCAGAAGAAGGCCGACAAG
>JAUNOE010000015.1 GCA_030537255.1 Coriobacteriia bacterium | reverse complement strand
CCACAGCTACAACCACAGCTAGAGCTAACCAATTGATTCAGGCATGCACCCTCGAACCAGAAATTGCGCTTGAGATGGCAAATTCTCCTGCAAATGTACGATTCGTTTTGAAATCAAGTTATTGATTCTGGGCCAGATCTCCAAAGATTAACCACCTCAACCACTATGACCTGGGCTTTCTCCTAAGCAGTACAAGATGGCTCCATCCGGGAGGCACTTCAACAGCTTATCCGAAGGACAATCTTCGTACATTTGAGTTCAAATTTGCCAAACACAAGCCATTTCTTGGTTTGAAGGGCATCGCAACAGTCCTCCATACGTAAAACCCGATAGCAACTGCGAGGCGCACTGGATGCCCTTGCTTAGCGTAAGGGCATCCAGTGCGCTTGCTCCAGCACCCTAACCTGTCCTGCGACATCAAGCCACGCACACAAATAAGGGAGGCCCCAAATGGGACCTCCCTCAAATCGCTAGTGCGATGGTGGTTTTGGCGAACCAGCTTACTCAGCAGCCTCTTCAGCCTTGACCTTCTTCTGCACGGGCTCGGTGCAGAGCTCCATGATGACCATGGATGCGTTGTCGCCCTTGCGGTAACCCAGCTTCATGATGCGGGTGTAGCCGCCCTGACGGTCAGCGAACATGCCCTGCTCGACCTTCTCGAAGATCTCGCGGACGAGCTCCTTGTCACCAAGCTTGGCAATAGCAAGGCGTCGAGAGTGCAGGTCGCCCTTCTTTGCCCAGGTGATGATCTTATCGACGTCGGGACGAATCTCCTTAGCGCGTGCCTCGACCGTCTTGATGCGGTCGTTGGTGAACAGCGCAGCAACGAGACTCTTCTTCATAGCCTTGGTATGGCTAAAATCAGTGCCGAGCTTGCGGCCCTTAACCTTATGCCTCATTTTAAATTTCTCCTATTGCTTGAGGTTGAGGTCCATAGAAATGAGCTTGTCCTTCACTTCTTCAATGGACTTCGCACCAAAGTTCCTGATGTTGAGCAGGTCGTTCTCAGAGTACTCAACGAGCTGGCGGACGGAGTGGATACCGGCACGCTTCAGGCAGTTGTAGGAGCGGACGGAAAGGTCCAGGTCCTCGATCTGCTTGTCGAGCTCAGCGTTCGTTTCCTGGTTCTCGGGAGCGAAGATGGAAACAACCTCGCCCTCCTCGTCTTCCTCGACCTGGCCGAGGGTCAGGAACGCACCCATGTACTGGTCGATGATGTTAGCGGCATTGCACACAGCCTCGGTAGGCGTGATGGAGCCGTTGGTCTCGACCTCAAGAATGAGCCTGTCATAGTCGGTGCGCTGACCGACACGAGTGTCTTCCGTCGTCATGGTGACACGGGAGACGGGCGAGAAGTTCGAATCGACGTGAATGATGCCGATGGGATCTTCCGTACGCTTGTTGCGATCTGCGGTGACGACACCGCGGCCAACACCGATGCGGATGGTCATTTCAAGCGTGCCGCCGTCGGCGACCGTTGCGATGACGTGCTCGGGGTTGACCAGAGTGAACTCAGTGGGAACCTCCAGGTCGGCACCGGTGACGGTGCAAGGGCCTTCGGCGTGAATATGAGCCGTTGCCTCGGTGATGTCGCCGTTCAGAGCGCTGAAGACCAGGCCCTTAACGTTGAGCACGATGTCGGTGATGTCTTCGACGACACCCTCGGCGGTCGTGAACTCATGCTGAACACCTTCGATCTGGATTGCGGTTGCGCGAGCGCCATCAAGGGAGCCCAGCAGCACACGACGCAAGCTGTTGCCCAGCGTGAAACCATAGCCACGCTCTAGCGGATCGACGATGAAGCGGGTAACGGTATCGTTTACTTCTTCCGTCGTAACTGTAGGCCTCATGAACTCTGTCATATTTTAGTAGCCTCCTTAAAAAACCGCGTTGGCAATGATTACTTAGAGTAAAGCTCGACGATCAGCTGTTCGTTGATTTCAAAGTCGATCTGGTCACGCTGAGGAGCGGAAATAACGCTGCCCTGGAGCTTCTCGATGTCAACCTCGAGCCATGCAGGAACCTGCACGCCTTCGTTGGAGACGAGAGCGGACTTGATGACCAGGAGCTCCTTAGACTTGGGGCAGACGGAAACCAGGTCGCCAGGACGGACGCGGAAGGAAGGAACGTCGGTACGGACGCCGTTCACCTGGATGTGACCGTGGGTCACGATCTGACGAGCTTCCTTACGAGTCTTAGCGAAGCCAAGGCGGTAGACGACGTTGTCCAGGCGGGACTCCAGGATGCACATCAGGTTCTCACCGGTGATGCCAGGCATGGACTTAGCACGCTTGAAGTAGCCACGGAACTGCTTCTCCAGAACGCCGTAGACGAACTTAGCCTTCTGCTTCTCGCGCAGCTGCAGAGCGTACTCAGACTCCTTGCGGCGACGCTTGGGCTGACGGATGCTGCTGCTCTTGCTCTTGCCGGTGTAGCCGAGGACGGAGGGGTCCAGGTTCAGCTGGCGGCAGCGCTTGAGGACAGGGGTCCTATTGATTGCCATAATGTATCGATCCTTTCAATCTACACGCGACGACGCTTGCACTGACGGCAACCGTTGTGCGGGATGGGGGTGCAATCCTGGATGCTGGAAACCTCGAGGCCTGCTGCCTGAAGGGAGCGGATAGCGGTCTCGCGACCGGAACCGGGACCCTTGACATAGACGGCGACCTTCTTCAGACCATGCTCCATGGCAGTCTTTGCAGCTGCCTCGGCGGCCATCTGAGCAGCGAACGGAGTGGACTTACGGGAGCCCTTGAATCCGACGGTGCCAGCGGACTGCCAGGAGATCACATTGCCCTGGGGATCAGTGATGGACACGATGGTGTTATTGAAAGTGCTCTTGATGTGAGCTGCACCGACAGCAATGTTCTTGCGCTCAGAGCGCTTGATGCGGGTGCGAACGTTCTTCTTTGCCACTGTAAGCTACCTCTACTTCTTCTTGCCGCCGATTTGACGCTTGGGACCCTTGCGGGTACGTGCATTCGTGTGGGTGCGCTGGCCGCGAACGGGCAGACCCTTACGATGACGCAGGCCACGGTAGCAGCCGATCTCCATGAGGCGCTTAATGTTCTGGGAGACTTCGCGGTGGAGGTCGCCCTCAGTGGTGAGGTTAGCGGTGATGTAGTCACGCAGCTTGCCGAGGTCACCCTCGGACAGGTCGCGGACGCGGATGTCGGGATCGACGCCGGTCTCTGCCAGAATCTTCTTGGAAGTGGTCAGACCGATGCCGTAGATGTAGGTCAAGCCGATCTCAATGCGCTTGTCGCGAGGGAGGTCGACACCAACAAGACGTGCCATAGAAATAATGTCCCTTCTTTAGCCCTGACGCTGCTTGTGACGAGGATTCTCGCAGATAACGAGAACCTTGCCATGGCGTCGGATGATCTTGCACTTGTCGCACATTTTCTTGACCGAAGGACGTACCTTCATAATTCAAATTCCTTTCGGTAATGCGTGGTCTATCTACACGCCCAGCCGCAGGCGGTAATTTTCTTGCTTTCAAAGCTGCCACTCGGCTTTCGTGGCCTGCGCTTCTTAAGAGCAGAAACGCAAAAGGGCGCGCACTGAAGCGTGCCCAGGAGACGCAGATGTACGCCCCTCTTACTTGTAGCGATAGGTGATGCGGCCACGATCCAAGTCGTAGACGGACAGCTCGACCTGAACCTTGTCGCCAGGGAGGATCTTGATGTAATGCATACGCATCTTGCCCGAAATGTGAGCCAGGATCTGATGACCGTTTTCCAGCTCAACCTTGAACATAGCGTTGGGGAGTGCCTCGAGAACAGTGCCTTCCAACTCGATTGCGTCTTGCTTAGCCAAAACTCTTCCTTTGATCGTCCTATAGCGCCGCACTTGCTTTGCCCCTCTTAGGCATCACAAAGTGCCCAAATGCCTGTGATTTCAGCGTTTGGGCACACGTATGCAGCGATTCAAGCCAGAAGATAATACGTGATTCTGACCCGAATTCACCATTTATTCACAATTAATTCACTAATAACGTGAACAGCTTGCTTAGTCTACCACGGTTGTCTACCACGATTCTGGTCCGACCAGCCGCCCAACCAGCCCTCCGCCCTGATGCCTACATCTCGATTCCAGCGGGCTTAGCCACTCGACCAGCCGCTCTACTTGCCCCGCCCAAGTCCCTGAAGAATGCCCCGTCTTCCAGCGGATTCTTCTCTCCCCCCCCTCCCATCGAAGTTTTGAGTCTTTGGGACATCGGGGCGGCATGGGGCACCGTCTTCAAATTTGCTTCAGAACTTATTGATAGTATTAGGCTTCCACGACCAACAAACGAAGGATTCATTGTGCACAACGCTGGTCTGAAGAAACTGCCCGCCCTCGGCATTCTTGTTGCCCTTGCCGCAGCACTCATCTGTGCTACGGGGCTCACAACTGCCACTCAGGCATATGCCGCAAGCAAACCAGGCAAAGCCTCAATCGCTAAGGCCTATTCCAAATCGTGCTCCGGCATCACGGTAAGCCTCAAAAAGACCAAGGGAGCTTCAGGCTACCAGGTCCGCTACAGTACCAAGTCATCCATGAAGGGCGCTAAAACCAAAACGGCTACGAGCCGCACCTTCAAGCTGACCAAACTTAAGTCTGGCACCTCATATTACGTACAGGCGCGCGCCTATAAAAAGTCGGGCAAGTCCAAGATATACGGCGCCTGGAGCAGCAAAGCCAAGCGCGCGGTAACCAAGATCACCATCTCTGACTATTCCTACCCCGCCGAAATTACCCTGCACAGCGCCTACGACTTCAAGGGCACCATTTCTTCTAATTACAAGATCAAGAAGGTTGTCGGTTACTTCTACAACTCCAGCAACAAAAAAGTTCAGCGGTGCTCCGACGCTCCCAACAAAAAGAGCTACAAGCTCTACTGCAGCAAGATCGACAACAACCTTACCTGTGGCAAGCTTCCTGCAGGTACGTATACCTACAAGCTTGTGGCCTACGTGAACGAAACGCACAAGACGCTCATTTCCCAGGCCTTCAGGGTCAAGAGTTCTGGCTCGACCAACACCAACACCAGTGGTGGCTCAAAGCTTGCCATCAACTACAGCAAGTACAACACCACCGCCAAAACCATTTTCAACTTCTGCAAGAGCAAGGGCTGCTCAAACGAAGCAGCTGCCGCCATCGTAGGCAATGCACAGCAAGAATCCAGCCTGAATCCCGCTTGCACCACAGGGCCCGTCTACGACAAGAACGGAAAGCTGGACAAGAAGGCCACGCTAGCCAGACAGCGCAGCATTGGCTACGGCCTGTTCCAGATGACCAACACCCGCTATGACGCGCTGAAGGCATATGCCAAATCTCGAGGCAAAGCCATGAGCGACGTGACCACGCAAATGGAATTCCTGTTCATGGAGCTCAACGGCTACACCCTTAACGGCAAGCGCTACTACAGCGAGTGGTTCGGCAGCAACTACAAGATCAACGGGACGAAGGTGACCGTCCAATCTTGGAAGACTTGGAAGAACGTCGACATGGCCACTGAAGCCTTCTGCGAATGCTACGAACGAGCTGGCAAGCCCCTCATGGCAAAGCGAAAGGCCTACGCACGACAGGCTCTCAGCCTAGCTCGCCAGGGCTGGCCCCTACGCTAAAGGCTGCCTTTGCACACAATGGCAATGTTCGGTTTGACCAGCTTGCCCTGTCCCTCTAAAATGAGCGGTACTTTGCGCCGTTAGCTTAGTTGGTAGAGCAGGGGACTTTTAATCCCAAGGTCGTGAGTTCGAGTCTCACACGGCGCACCACGAAACACCAGGCCAGAGACGCATAAACTCGTCTCTGGCCTATTTTTGTGCACCAGATGTGATCAGATTGGTCGCCTCATGGTCGCTTCTTGGCCACTTCTGGTACGCAGTCAGCACGTCCCCTATAACGAAACCACCCATCCACGAGACAGGAAACTCGCATGCTTCTTGGAATTTGTTCCGATATTCATCGCCAACTCAGCGCACAGGCCTACGAAGCGCTTGAAGGCGTCGACCGCATCCTCTGCGCAGGAGACCTGGAACTTCCCTCAGTGCTGATCGAGCTTGAGACCATCGCTCCCGTCACCTGCGTACGGGGCAATTGCGATGGACCGGCTCTTTCCGACCTTCCCTTTTCTCAAAGCATCACGCTTGGCGGCATCGAGTTCTTCCTGATTCATCGCCCCGAAGACATTGGGATTCCTCCCGCTACGTGCCAGGTCGTAGTCCATGGCCATACGCACATCCCGCGCAACGAGGTCATCGGCAAGGTGCGTTACCTCAATCCTGGCAGCACCCGCAAACCTCGCGGCGGAAGCCAGAACAGCCTGATCAAGATGGAAGTCGCTGACGGAGAAATCAAGAACATCGAGCTCGTCACCCTGGACTAATGAAGGGGCTGGAGCCCATAGATTGCCCCATCTTTTGAACTGAAGAGAATCCGGGGGGCTGGGTTTGAGGCACGGTTCACTGGCTCCCGCCGTTCCCCCTATTTCGCACTTTCCTTTGCTGGCAGCGTTTCGCTTACGCCAGCCAGCCACGGGCCTTAGCCAGGACTGCGAAGCGGCCTCTGACCACCATTCTGCACCGACGCCCATGCCGGCCAGCCACGGACCTTAGCTAGGACTGCGAGGCCTTCCTCCACCATTGGGTCACCGTACCCGAACCCTCCAGACTCACCGTTCCACTGTAGGTAGCGGGCTCCACGTTCAGAATGACACCGTAGAAGTCCTTCACTCGTGCCATGAACTCACGTTCTTCGTAGTAAGCCATGTCCGTATAGCCACCCTTGTCGGAAGGCACGCCCCAGGCATCTATGCCAAAGGACTTGCACAGGAACATCGAGCGATACAGGTGATACTCATTCGTCACCAATACCAAGCGCTTTGCCTGGAAGACATAGCGCGCGCGATACATGCTGTCGTAGGTCTTGATGCCCGCATGGTCGCAGAAAATATCGTCCTTGCTCACGCCTTGCTCGATAGCATAGGCACACATGTTCATGACCTCGTTGTAATGGGTGTCCGAGTTATCGCCGCTCATGATGAGCTTGGGTGCGACCCCTCGCTTGTATAGGTCAATCGCGGTATCCAGACGGTCCTTCAGAATGGGCGAAGGAGAACCATCGGCACGCACCGAAGCTCCCAATACCATGATGGCATCGGCGTCAAAGGAATCCGCATCGGCCTCTGCCGTATCTGCGCTTTTGATATCTCCAACATTCTGGAGAAACATAAAGGCGTTAGGAATGCCCATGGCAAGCACAGCCAGAATCACCAGCGCAAGAAGCCCGCGCATCAAAATGTCAAAAACGCTCCGAGGGCGACGGCCCGCATGCGCCTGATTTTCAGATTCGGACATAGCAAGCCCTCCTCTCGAACGAAAGCGGCCCCGGATTCCTCCGAGGCCGCTCGATAATTTCATCTACGGCCAGTGCGACCGTTTCATGGTAGCTAAAAGGCCCTACTTGGCGACGATGTTCACCAGACGACCAGGAATGACGATGACCTTCTTCACGTCCTTGCCCTCAACAGCAGAAGCGACGGCCTCAAGGGCGACTTCCTGAATCTGGTTCTGGGCAGCATCGGCCGCGACGGTGATCTTGGCGCGCACCTTGCCGTTGACCTGAACGGCCAGCTCAACCTCGTCGGCCTTTGCCTTGGACAGGTCAAACTCTGGCCAGGACTCGACATGCACCGAACCCTCGTGGCCCAGAACGGTGTTCCACAGCTCTTCGGCCCAATGGGGAGCGATGGGAGCAAGCATCTTCACGATGGCCTCAGCCACGTCGGTAGCAAAGGCCGCGTCACGTGCCTCGGGAGCGACCGCACGCAGGTAGGCCATAGCAGCGTTGGTCAGCTCCATGATGGCAGCGATAGCCGTGTTGAAGCTATTGCGCTCGAAGTCCTCAGCAACCTTGGCGGCCACACGATGACGCTCGCGTAGCAGCGCCTTGGCAAACTGGTCTGCCTTGGCTTCGTTGCCGGGCTGATAGTAGGTCTGGTCGTCCGCGGCGCCCGCCAGATCGTTCACGATACGCCATGCGCGATTCAGGAACTTGTAGATGCCGGCCAGACCGTCTTCATCCCACTGCAGGTCCTTTTCAGGGGGAGCCATGAACAGAATGTACGCACGGCAGGCGTCACAGCCATATTCGGCAATCTGGGACTCGGGCGAGATGACGTTGCCCTTGGACTTGGACATGACGTCGCCGTTAGCATCGAGCACCATTCCCTGGCACAGCAGGTTAGTGAAGGGCTCGTCGAAGCTGAGCAGGCCTTCGTCACGCAGAACCTTGGTGAAGAAGCGGCTGTACAGCAGATGCAAGATGGCATGCTCGATGCCACCGATGTACTGATCGACGGGCATCCAGGCGTTTACCTTGTCGGCATCGAAAGGACGCTCGGAGTTGTGAGGATCGGTATAGCGCAGGTAGTACCAGCTGGAGCAGGTGAAGGTGTCCATGGTGTCAGTCTCGCGACGTGCAGGCTTGCCGCACTTGGGGCAGATGCACTTTGCGAACTCTTCATGGCTGGACAGCGTTTCACCAGCGGCCAGGTCGATGTCTTCAGGCAGACGAACGGGCAGGTCTTCCTCAGGAACGGGAACGACGCCGCAGTCGTCGCAGTAGATGGCAGGAATGGGATTGCCCCAATAACGCTGGCGGCTGATCAGCCAGTCACGCAGGCGGAACTCGACCTTGCGACGGCCCCGACCAGAAGCTTCAAGCTCGGCAACGATAGCTGCCTCGCCTTCGGAATGCTTGCCGCCCACCATACCGGTGTACTTGCCGGACTGAACCAGGGTGCCTTCGGCGGCCATAGCCTGGTCCCAATCAACGCTGGTTACCACACGACCCTGCTCGTCCTTGAGCTGGTCCATCAGGGGGTCGCCATCAGCAAGAATGATGGGGATGATGGGCAGATCATACTTGCGGGCAAACTCGAAGTCGCGCTGGTCGCCGCAGGGGACGGCCATGACCGCGCCCGTGCCGTAGTCAGCAACGATGTAGTCGGCAACCCAGATGGGCACCTTTTCGCCGTTAATGGGGTTCACGGCATAACGACCCGTGAAGACGCCGTGCTTTTCGTGGTCGCCCTGGGCGCGCTCGACAGCACTGACCTTCTTTGCCGCTTCCACGAGCTCGGTCACAGGAGCTTCGTATTCGGTGCCACACACCAGATCATGCAGGCCGGCATATTCGGGAGCAAGCACGAAGAAGCTGCAGCCGAACAGCGTGTCGGCGCGCGTGGTGAACACCGTGATCAGATCATCGGCAGTGGGGTTTTCGGGGACGTTGCCGTCGCGGTCGCACAGCACGAAATCGACCTCTGCGCCCTCGGAACGGCCAATCCAGTTTGCCTGCTGCTGCTTGACGCGGTCAGGCCAGCCCTTGAGCTGGTCAAGGTCGTCCAGGAGCTCCTGTGCGTAATCGGTGATCTTGAAGTACCACTGGGTCAGGTCGCGCTTCTCTACCTCGGAGTCGCAACGCCAGCAGCGACCTTCGGTGACCTGTTCGTTAGCAAGAACGGTTCCGCACTTGGGGCACCAATTTACAGGACTATTGCGACGCTCGACAAGGCCGCGCTTCCAGAACTGGAGGAAGATCCATTGACCCCAGCGATAGTATTCGGGATCGCAGGCAACCACGGTGCGGTCCCAGTCATAAGAAAAGCCCATGCGCTTGAAGCTGGCCTTCTGGGTTTCGATGTTCGCATAGGTCCACTTCGCGGGATGGCTGTTGCGTTTGATTGCCGCATTTTCGGCGGGCAGGCCAAAGGCGTCCCAGCCCATGGGATGCAAAACGTCATAACCGCGCATCTTGTAGTAGCGCGCCGTAACGTCACCGATGGAGTAGTTGCGGACATGGCCCATGTGGATGTCGCCAGAAGGATAGGGGAACATCTCCAGAATGTACTTCTTGGGCTTGTCGGAGCTTTCGTCAACGTGATAGACGTCAGCTTCCTCCCACGCCTTCTGCAGGCGTGGCTCTATCTCATGAGGATTGTATTCCTTCATATTCGTTTCCTTTGCTGGCCTCAGACGAGCATTCACTTGGCAGCCAGGACGAAGGGCACGAAGGCGCACAAAGCCAACCCGGCTGCGTGGGTATCTCTGGCATTATAGAACGCTTTTGGGTCCCAAGTACCCCGAGTACGCCACTCCATCAGACAAGCGGGGATCAAAGAACACAAAAAATGGGACCTCAGGAAGTATCCCCGAGGTCCCATTTCAATGCGGTAAAGAATTGAGGCTTTGGCGTGCTTACTTCACAGCGGACTTGTCGCGCAGGACGACGTCATGTGCGCCACCCTCGACGATGGAAGTGGAGCTGATGACGGTAAGCTTTGCCTTCTTCTGCAGCTCAGCAATGGAAAGAGCGCCGCAGTTGCACATGGTGGACTTCACCTTGGCAAGCGTGATGGCCACGTTGTCGTGCAGGGAGCCGGCATAGGGAACGTAAGAATCGACGCCCTCTTCGAAGGTCATGCCCTTCTTCTTGCCGCCCAGGTCATAGCGCTGCCAGTTGCGAGCACGACTGGAACCCTCGCCCCAGTACTCCTTCATGTGCTGACCGTTGACGACGACCTTGTTGTTGGGGGCCTCGTCGAAACGTGCGAAGTAGCGGCCCAGCATGATGAAGTCAGCGCCCATGGCCAGAGCCAGGGTTACGTGATGGTCATAGACCGTGCCGCCGTCAGAACAGACGGGAACGTAGATGCCGGTCTCCTCGAAGTACTCGTCACGAGCGCGAGCAACGTCGATCAGAGCGGTTGCCTGGCCACGGCCGATACCCTTCTGCTCACGCGTGATGCAGATGGAACCGCCGCCAATACCGACCTTGACGAAGTCAGCGCCGGCTTCGGCCAGGAAGCGGAAGCCCTCGGCGTCAACGACGTTACCAGCGCCAACCTTGACGGAATCGCCGTAGTGAGCGCGGATCCAGTCGATGGTGCGAGACTGCCACTCGGAATAGCCCTCAGAAGAGTCGATGGTGAGCACGTCAACGCCAGCATCGACCAGAGCGGGAACGCGCTCGGCGAAGTCGCGGGTGTTGATGCCAGCACCGACGACGTAACGCTTGTGGTCGTCGAGCAGCTCCAGGGGGTTGGACTTGTGAGATTCGTAGTCCTTGCGGAAGACCAGGTACATGAGATTCTGGTTTTCGTCGACGATGGGAAGGCTGTTGAGCTTCTTATCCCAGATGATATCGTTTGCTTCCTTCAGAGTGGTTTCAGGGCCACCCACGATGAGGTTCTCGAAGGGAGTCATGAATTCGGTGACGGGGGTTGCGGGGTCCATGCGGGAAACACGGTAGTCACGGCCCGTGACGATGCCGAGAAGCTTGCCGTTAGAGCGGCCGTTCTCGGTGACGGGCATGGTGGTGTGGCCGGAAGCCTCCTTGAGATCAAGGACGTCAGCCAGGGTAGCGGAAGGAGTCAGGTTGGAGTCGGAAACAACGAAGCCGGCCTTGTGGTCCTTCACGCGACGGACCATAGCAGCCTGGTCCTCGATGGTCTGGGAGCCATAGATGAAGGAGACGCCGCCTTCCTGAGCAAGGGCAACAGCCATGCCGTCATCGGAAACGGCCTGCATGACAGCGGAGACCATGGGGATAGAAAGCGAAAGTGCGGGCTCTTCGCCGCGCTTGAACTTGACCAAGGGGGTCTTAAGGCTGACCTTTTCGGGAATGCACTCGGAAGATGAATAACCAGGGACGAGCAGATACTCGTTGAAGGTACGGGATGGTTCTTCGAAGATGAACGCCATTGATGCAACTCCTTTTTGGTGACTACCAGTCTTTTGCCTAAACCCCTCTCTCCTGCTTTCAGCCCTTCGCCCGCCAAGCAATAACGGGCCCAGATAGGCATAAGCACGGAGGATATTTGGACTATTCTACTCCCCCTACCGTTCTTGGCTAGAAGGCATCTGGCAAATAACCAAAAGAAGGGACGCCCCGCAAAGATGCGAAACGTCCCAACAGATTTCTTCGTATGTCGAGCGGCTAAAAACGAGCCTAAAGACGTAGCTCGATGCGTCCGCAAAGCCTAGTCGATGCCCAAGAAAGCAACGTAGCCACGATAAGCCTCGTACACGTCAACCTTGCTGGTGACTTCCCATGGTGCATGCATCGAGAGCACAGCCACGCCCGAGTCAATGACGTTCATGCCGTACTTGGCAGGAATGTAGGCGATGGTTCCGCCGCCACCAGCGTTCACGCGACCAAGCTCGGCCGTCTGGAAGCACACGCCAGCATCGTCCATGCAAGCACGAACGCGGGCGACGTATTCGGCGTTGGCATCATTGGAGCCCGACTTGCCGCGCGCACCCGTGAACTTGTTGAACACCAGGCCATGGCCGGCAAAGGCGCTGTTCTTGGGTTCGTAGACGCTGGCGTAGGCAGGATCAAAGGCCGCGGACACGTCGCTGGAAAGCATGTTGGAGTTGGCCAAGCAACGACGCAGAGGTAGCGCGCCCTCTTCACCGGCAAGTGCCATGAGCTCGGCAATGGTGTTTTCGAAGAAGGCGCTGGTCATGCCCGTCGCGCCAACGGAGCCGATTTCTTCCTTGTCCACCAGGATGCACACGGCCGTGCGCTCGGGTGCCTCCACGGCAAGCTGCGCCAGCAGACTGGTATAGGCACACACGCGATCGTCCTGGCCATAGCCCAAAACCATGCTGCGATCGAAGCCCAGCTCACGAGCGGCACCAGCGGGAACAACCTCAAGCTCTGCGGACAGGAAGTCCTCCTCTTCGATGCCGTACTTCTGTTCCAGCACGCTGAGCAGCTGAGCCTTGACGGCTTCCTTGCCGGTCATGCCTGCCAGCTGGTCGGCATAGGTCTTGGCATCTTCGTCCTTCTTGTTAGCAGCTTCGACTTCTTCTGGGTCAATGACCAAAGGACGGCTGCCCACCAAGACGTCCAAGGCCTCGCCTTCGACCACGGCATTGCCCTTCTTGGCCATCTGATCGGCACCCAGATGAGGAAGTAGGTCGGTCACGCAGAAGACAGGGTCGCCCGCACCTTCGCCCACGTTGACGTCAACGACTTCTCCACTCTTCTTCACGACCACGCCATGCAGCGCCAAGGGGGTGGTGACCCACTGATACGACTTGATACCGCCGTAGTAATGCGTGTCCAGGAAGGCCAGTTCGTTGGTCTCGTAGACCGGGTTCTGCTTGATGTCCAAACGGGGGCTGTCAATATGAGCGCCCAGAATGTTGAGACCCTGCTCCAAGGGCTTTGCGCCCAGCTGGATCAGCATGACGGACTTGCCATAGATGTCGGCCCACACCTTGTCGCCTGGCTTGAGAGCAGTGCCGTCGGCAATCAGCTGCTTCAGGGGCTGATAACCTGCGGCTTCTGCCATCTCGATGCACTTGCGAGCGGCAAGGCGCTCGGTCTTGCATTCGCTCAAAAAGGAAATGTAGCCCGCATTCACACGCTCCAGTTCCTCAAGCTGCTCTTCCGTGAGCTTCTTCCATGCGTTGGGTCGTTCCATATGCGACTTCCTTTCGTCGTTCGCGTTAATGAATTATTTGAAATCGGCGCCAAGAACCTGGGTCTTGCGCAGAGGAATTCCTATCCCTCCAGCATCTTCAGCGCCGCACCATAGCCGCCGCTGCCATAGTTGAGCGCCTTGGAAACGCGCGCGATGGTGGTCGCGCTTGCCCCTGTCTCGGATTCGATCGAGCTATACGAACGCCCCTGGGAAAGAAGACGCGCAACGGTGAGACGCTGGGACGCGTCTTTGATTTCACGAATGGTCAGCAGGTCCTCAAGCAGCAGAAAAACGGCTTCGGGATCCGTGGTTCCTGCCAGGACGGAAAGAAGGTCATCGACTTCCTGTGTGCGGATTTCTGCCATGTGGCCCCCTTGGCTTTCAGGCCCCTCATGGGGCATTTGGCAAACAATCGTAGTGTACTCCATCAGGCTAAAGTGAATATCCGAACTTCGCCGAGCCGCAAAGGAACTCCCCGCCATAGGCAAGCCAGCTATCGGGCACTCGCCCGAGCGTGTCGGTTCTTGCTCAAACGTGCCGGTCTTGCCCCAACAAAAAGCCCCGCTTGTGCGGGGCTAAGAGTAAACGGTATCTAGGCGGACGAATCCTTCTTATGTACAGGTGCGGCAGGTTTGTCGTCCTGGGCCGACAGCTCGACTTCGGCGGTGGTACGAACGGCATGCATCATGATCTGCATACGCTGTTCCACGTCTTCGATCATGTCGGCACAATGCTTGAGCTCACCCGCCATATCAATGGCGGTCACCTCGGCAGCTCCCTTATAACGCAGGGTGTGCTCCAAGCTGGCCCAGAAGTCCATGGCCACAGTACGGAACTGAATCTCCACCGGGACCATATGCTTGGAATCGCAGAAGTATACCGGCACCTTCAACACGACGTGCAGACTGCGGTATCCGTTCTCCTTCGGCTTGGCGATGTAGTCCTTCACCTTGATAATCTGAAGGTCATCTTGCTGGAACAAAAGCTTCACCAGCGAATACACGTCATCGATGTAGGATGTGACGACGCGCAAGCCAGCGATGTCGAGCACGTTTTCACGAAGTGAATCGAGCGTCATGGGATAGCCACGTCGCTGCATTTTTTCGTAGATGCTCTCCGGCGTCTTGACGCGCGTTTCGATGTGGTTGATGGGATTGTGCTTGAAACGCATCTCAAGATCCTGGTTCAGGATTTCGAGACGCGTTGCCATCTGACGCATGCCCGCTTCGTACTGCCTCATCAAGCGAGCGATAGCATGCTCGAAAGCGCTCAGGCGCTCTGCGGGGCTCAAGTCAGCAAGATTAGAGAAGTCGGACGACTCCAGAATCTCTTTGGCAAAAGTATCGTTCGTGTTCGTAGACATAATGTACTTATTCAAACATAGACAACGCTCCACAATGAAGGAAACGTTTGCCTCTGCCAGGAAAGTCCACAAGACGAAAGACCTTGGGCCTTCCGTCTTGATCAATACAACAA
The DNA here is from genome assembly GCA_030537255.1 of Coriobacteriia bacterium. Lineage (GTDB taxonomy): Bacteria > Actinomycetota > Coriobacteriia > Coriobacteriales > Eggerthellaceae > Anaerotardibacter. Next base: position 10,268 of record JAUNOE010000015.1, on the reverse strand, counting down.
AAAAGAAGGGCCCCGAAGGACCCTTCTTAGAAAGCAACTTCGATTGCTACCCGGAGACTTACTCCCAGGTGCAAGGTGCTGCGCCAGCTTCCTGACGCTGAGACTTGAAGATGCGATCCTCGATTTCGGGACCATGGTACACGCCAACGCCGCCGTCTGCCTCGATGGCATCGATCTGCTCCTGGGTGTAGCCGTACTTCTTCATGATTTCGGCGGTGTGATAGCCGATGGGCTTTGCCAGGATCACAGGGGGATCACCAGCAGACTCGAAGCGCAGAGGAGTCATGGGCAGGGCATGCTTGCCAAACTCGTCGTACTCGACATAACGCAGGGAGTCGTTGACGTAAGCCTCTTCGTCCTTCAGGACGTCGGTGAAGCGGAACAGCTTCTGAGCGGGAACCTGGTTCTCGCGGAAGATCTCCATCCACTCATCGAAGGTCTTCTGGGCGAAGGCTTCTTCCAGCCAACCGATGACCTCAGGCTGCTTGCCAGAAGCCTTCAGTGCAGGCAGGTTGCAGGTGTCGGGGTTCTTCTTCTGGTCTTCGCGACCGAAGAGACCCATCATCATCTCGTAGTACAGGTCGTACTGAGGCATGCAGATGTAAATCCACTTGCCGTCGGAGGTGCGATAGGTGTTGTTGAAGGGGTTGCTGACGTGCTTACGGGACTTGGGGTAGTCAGCGCCGAACTGCTGAGCGCAGATACCAATGTCAGAAGCGAAGATTGCAGCAGCGTAGAGGTTGGTGACAACCTTGTCGCCCAAACCGGTACGAGTGCGGTTGAACAGAGCAGCGCAGATGCCGCCAGCAAGCATGCAAGCAGCGTTGTTGTCACCGAATGCCTGAGGAGCGATGGCAGGAGACTGGCCAGCCTCGCGGAAGACGTTTGCGACACCGCCACGAGCAGCCCAGCAGACTGCGTCATAACCAGGGGAGTCCTTCTCAGCGCCGAACTCGCCGTAACCACGCATCTGAGCCCAGATCAGCTGAGGGAACTCAGCATGCAGGGTTTCCCAGTCAAGGCCGAGCTTCTTCAGGGCCTTGTCACGCAGGTTGACAACGAAGACGTCGGCGTCGGCAAGAAGCGTCTTCATGAACTTCATGCCTTCGGGGTTCTTCAGGTTGATGGAAACCAGGTCCTTGTTGGTGTTGTTGAGGTCGAACGTGGGGTCTTCCAGATCGTTCTTCTCGCAACCAAAACCAGGGCCCTGGGTACGCTGAGCATCGCCGTGCAGGGGCTCGGTCTTGATGACGGTTGCACCCATTTCGGAGAGGTTGCGAACTGCTGCAGGAGCGGCAACCCACTCACAGAGCTCGACGACCTTGACGCCAGCGAGAGGACCGTAGCCGTTAAGCTTATCCGTAGTGGTCATTACGGAGTCTCCCTTCCTTTTGTCCTAACTAACAGAACCCGCTCGGAGTGGAACATGCACACCGCGGTGGTGCAGGCCCTGTTTCGGAGCAGAATCTACCAATACAGTATCCATCATTCCCATTAGGCGAATGATGGTCAGACTGCCTCATTTGTCCCAATTGCCCGTGCGAACGGTTTCTCTTGACACAGGCTTGTGGGCATTTTGAAGATAAAATGACCTCGTTTTGGTCATTTCGTCCCACCTTGTCAAAACCGAACCCTCAAACCAAATGAAGAATCGGCCCACAAGCCCCTTCACCCCTCAAAGAAGGAACCGCTCACAACCCTTAGCCTACCACTAGGCCCCACATTTTTGCGGCATTGGGTAGGTATTCTGGACAAATCAGGGCAGAAATGCAAAACGAGCACCCCAAGCCTTGGAAAAACCTGAGGTGCTCGTTGATTCATCTCTGACGGGGCTAGCGTGACCTGCTGGGCCTAGCCGTGACAGCTCACCGCGGCAATTGGCTCCCTTGAAGACGGAATCCCAGACTTAAGCCTTGTTGCGCGTCACTGCTTCGACGATGAAGCCCAGCTTGTCCAGGGAGTCGTAATAGGTGAAGCGATTCTCCGGATTGAAGAGCGAATGGCCTTCCATCCAAATACCGATACCCTTTTCTGCCATCATTTCGTTAGCCTTGTCGTGGTTGTCCACGTCAAAGCGGACATGATGCAGGCCATACATACCCATGTCGCGGTAGTCAGACCACACGGTGTGGACGTCGCCAATGGGCTGCAGGAACTCAAGCTGAATGTTCCAGAAGTCATAGAAAGCGCTCAGCACGGGTGCGTCAACGTAGGAACCGTCCTTATACAGGCAGTGCGTGTACAGGGACTCTCCGCCAGAATCGGGCTCCAAGCCGAAGACCTCAAGCATGGCCTTCTTGGTCTGCTCGATGTCCTTGACGATGATGCCGACCTGGACGATCTCCTTGAACTCATCAGTAAGCGTGACGTCTTGCACCTTCATGATGCTCCCCTTCCAAAATGGTTTCTCTGTGTCTGGTTTCCCTGCCATCCGGTAGGCCCAGAACCCCTCAGATGCATTATCGAGCGATAAGTCTTTGGAATCCAATTTGGGCTTTCTAGCAAGCTGTCTTCATTTAACAGAGACAATCGTACACAACTATTTCATTGAATTCGTTAATCCTCAAGCAGCCATTTGGCCCTCCTTCGCAAATGCAACCATTCTTTTTAGTGCAGTCAAATTACGTGCACTATCATCGATTGGCAGGCAGCTTCGTTCGATCCCTCTTGAATGACTCCATTTGGGAAGGCACGTTTAACCCATGAATGCACTTTCATCAGATTGAACCCCACCAAAGTAAACTAATGACTGCTGTCATTGGGCAAAAAATGAATTTGAGGGAATCCATGCTTTTCAACAAACTGTTTGGCAAAAAAGAGCCTGGCAAAATGAGTCAACGGGTTGATCCAAATCACAACCCCTACAAAGAAGAAGTCCTCGTCACTATTCCAATCTCCCTAGACGATAGAAAATCAATTCTAGAAATCAAGGAAATCAAGAACGCTCATGCCCAGGTGATGGGGGCACAAGCTACCCTAGAACACCAAGGCAGCAAAATCCCCATCCTGGTCTCTTCTCCCAAAGCGAATAATTTCAGCGTCGGGATTAACATTGCTTTGCATAAAGCGCTGATGACTGACTTCAAGGCCGAACTCGAAAGGCTAAGAGACCTTGGTCTCGTTTCTCCTGAAACCAAAGTCAGCTACAACCCGGACACCAATAATGCAATCCTCTTTAGAAGATCTCCGACCAAGACAGAAGGCAACCTTCAACTCTGGAAAACAGCTTGTTCGGACAATATGCAGGTCCTAATTGACGACTTTGACGCTTGCCTCCCCTTCATCATGGGAATCTACGGCGAATAACCCGCAAAAAAAGAATCCCCCAACATGAATTCATGCTGGGGGATTTGAGAAAAACCCAAGTCTAGGACGACTCGACTCAGGACTTGGATCTAGTTGTAGAAGCTGTCTTCGATGAACTTCGTATCCATCTTGGAGCCGGTCCAAAACTCCTCACCCAAAGCAGCTTGCTGAAGAAGCATGCCCAATCCACCACAGGCAACGAGACCCTTGTCTTTTGCCATCTTGATGAGTTTTGTCTCGCGAGGATTGTAGACAGTGTCGCCCACGGCCAAACCCTCATGCAGCATGTCTTCAGTCGGAATGCATCCCTCGGTATTAGGGGCCATGCCGACCGGCGTTGCGTTAATTAGAATGGTGGACTTTAGAGCACAGGATTTCATGTCTTCAAGATCTGCCAAATCATGCAGGTCAATAGGAGTATTGGTCTTTTCAGCAACAGTGGCTACTCGTGCCATCGTGGCATTCCAGAACTGATCCTTCGCATTGAAAACGTCGATATGAGCAACCTTGTCGAGCGCGAGCTGAGTCATGATTGCAGAGCCAGCACCGCCACAACCAATCAAAGTTACATGAGCGCCCTCAATGGCAACACCATTATTCTCCAGGTTCTTGACGAAACCAGCACCGTCAGTGTTATGGCCTATAGCCTTTCCGTCACGGATAGCAACGGTATTCACAGCGCCCATGAGCTCAGCGGCGGGAGTGAGCTCATCAAGGTACTGACCTACGAAGGTCTTACAAGGCATGGTGACATTTGCTCCGACAAACCCCATAATCTTCATGCCTTCAACAGCCGCCTCGAGACCCTCGGGTTCTACATCGAAAGACAGATAGACGATGTCTTCGCCCATATGCGCATAGGACGCAGTATGCATCGCAGGCGACATGGAATGGTCTACGGGGTGACCCAGAAGACCGATGAGCTTGGTGTGACCCGTAATGTTTGGCTGGTTCATTTTGATTCCCCTCTTGAATCTCTATGAGACACCCCTGCGTCTCAAATACCTTGCCGATAGCCCAAGAATACTCACTGGATAACGCTTTGTCTTTGCGAAAACTTGTTTTGAACACGTTCATTATTGTCATTTCTTAACGACAGCATTTGATTTGAGACTGATAGTCGCAGTACCGGGACGCCTTCATAAAACGCAAGATAAGGAAAACGCAATGGTGCCCCATCTTCAGACGGGGCACCATTGCGTTTTCCTTATCTTAAATTCGGCACAGGGAGCAAACATGGAATAAGCAGCCCCCCCTCAGCCCGCAATTAGATATGCGGAATCACTGCAAGGAGAATCTACTTAAATCCAACCTGATCAATTATCAGCATCCGTTCCCTGGCCCAAACGAGAGGGTTCGGTATCCTGCCCCACGGCAGACCCTCCACTCCATGACTCAGGATAGGGATCAGTACCCTTTTCGAAAGGAGGGGAGACATTTATGAAGTCATAGTTTTTCACCATGTCCAAAAATGCCTCAACAGCCAGAGCCTTTCGTCCTCTTTTGCGGTAGCTCATATAAAACTGATGAAAGTCCTTTGGAGCATCAGAGATCTCAAGCACTTTCACATTCGGAAAGGTGCTTACCAGCCACGAATGGCTTGAAATCGCAACCACGTCTGAATCAGCAAGAACCATTGAGCATAGTGAAATCTCATCGGAAAAATCACACCGGACATTTAGATTCGGATGGGGAGCAAGCATCTCCTCGAGCTCCTGCTCAAAGGGGCCACCCTTAATTGCGTATGAAATCACCGAATACCCTGCAAGCTCATCTAGGGAAATGCTCTTACGGTAGGAGAGTGGGTTCAACTCATTCACGACCAAAGCGACGCCTTGCTTAAAGCAAGGAATTGAAGTTACTTCAGGGTCTCCCCCCACTGGGACTCCAGCAAAGATAAGATCAAGCTCGCCGGCTTTTAGGTCACGAAAAAGGCTGCTTGTCGTCCCTTGAGTCAAATCAATCCTTATGTGACTGCTCACGGAGCGTCGAAACTGAGAAATCAGTCTTGACCATTCTGGACTCTGAATTGAGTACACAACTCCAAGACGGAGCGCTCCATACTCGTCAGCCGCACGCTGTTTAATGACCGAAGTACAGCGGTCTATAGCATTAGTCGCTGTCAGAGTTGCCGTGTAAAACTCCTCACCGTCTTCCGTCAGCTCTACGCCATTGCGCTTCTTTTTCAAGAGAGGAACGCCAAGCTCTTTCTCAAGACTAGAAACGGCCAGGGACAGCGTTGGCTGAGCGATGAACAACTCATTTGCGGCCGCAGAGTAGCTTCCAACCTCAACCAATTTTCTGAAATAGTACAGATGAGAGAGATTCATCAGCCCTTCTCCTTTGCAAAGCACGCCCAGAAACGAAGTCTCATTAGCAACAGAGGCCAGCAGCTGCTCCTTCAAGCCGCCGCTAGCCTCTTACTCTAGAACACCCAGAACTCAGCAACTGAGCTGAACATGTTATTTTGGGACAGCCAACGCAAACAAACATCTTCCGGACAATTACGAATCCCCAGATTAGACCTAATGTTTAACAACTGTTTTTGCTACTGGAACCCGCTTTAAAGAATTCCGCTCGTTTTCAACCGGCGGCACGAATACAAATATCAGCATTGCCAAAACAATCGAAATTGCCGAAGCCGGCTCGGGAATGCCCACGACAAACAGGGATACCGCGAAATAGACAATCGAAGGAATCAGCATTAACAGAAATGTAACCTGAACTGGCTTCTTCGGACCGCCGTCATACAACCATGCCATACCTTTCATGTTTGTAAACAAACACAAGGCGGTCAAGAACAACAAATACAAAGCTTCAATACGAAGAAGCCCCGCGACGGTAAACCCATTAAACATATTTCCGCCAACCCAAACTAATTCCCAGTCAGTAATTGTCTGGTTCTGGAAAAAGGATTGAATGATGCATACCGCAGCTGCAAGAAAAGTAACAACCATCCACACAAATACCGCGTTGTACGTCTGATGCAGCCTATTTCGAGCTGGCGTCATTAGAAATCCGTCGTCGCCAATCTTCGTCCCATCTTCGGCGTAACGTACAACGATTTGACGTTTTCGAGACTCGGCCTCACGCACGGCCTTCCTGGCAGACCTCTTCCTTGCCCTCTCCTGAGCCTTTTCCTTAGCGTCTCTCTTCTGAGATTCGAAACGAGAAGCCATACCGGCACCCCTTTCGCAACAAATCCAACCCCCTCAACGGAAATAGAAACACGGCTTCGCACAAACAAGGACTAAAGCCACCATGCGTCGGACCATGCATCCGTTTTCCATTACGTTACTAGCAAATTCAATCAGAAGAGCCAACAAATGGACGCGTTCAAATGTCTCTACGCACTCTTTCAGAATTAAAAACCACAAAGCACCATCAGAATCCTGCCGCCTACCTTTTGCTTAACTTAATCATGGAACCTCAAAGGTCGTGGGGGATATGACCTGGCTCCATTGGGAAGGATGCATTTTGCATCGCAAGGAGGGAATTAATTCCCACTATTTGAAAGGAGAGACACATGAGTTCCGAAAGCGCAATCAATGCTCGAGTCGAGAACTTGAGCCATGACGAGGTTCAAACTTCGTTCCACGGCATCGCCGCTCGTCTAGACAGGTTGCCATCAGGCAGCTTCCAACGTAAGGCAATGTGGCTTATCGGAGGCGTTTGCTTCTGCGACTGCCTCGACATGAACGTCGGCGGCCCAATCATTGCTCAACTTCTCGCCTCTGGCTGGTCGGATACAGCTCTGAACTCAATCTTTGTTTCCATGACCGCGTTTGGCTATCTCTGCGGCGGCCTTATGGCGGGCATGGTGTCTGATTACTTTGGTCGAGTAAAATCTTGCATCGTCAACACCGTCATCTTCTCGCTTGGCTGTTTTGCTGCGGCCCTTTCGCCCGATATGTATTTCCTTATCGCCATGCGATTTGTCATGGGCTGGGGTCTTGGAGCCGCCTACCCAGCGGGCTATTCCGCACTGACCGAGTACACTCCACCTAAAAAGCGTGGCCAATACCAAGCATGGGTTGGCCTCATCGCAAACTGCGGCACGCCCTTCGCTTCTTTTGTCTCGCTTGTCCTCCTGCCGACCTTTGGATGGCGTGCGATTTTCATATTCTGCGGAGTTGCAGGCGCAATTGTCGTCTTCCTGCTGATTAAGTTCATGGACGAATCGCCTCGTTGGCTGGCCATGCGTGGACGCGGTGCAGAGGCGGACGCACTAGTGAAGAAGTGGGAAGCCGCAGCCGCAGCGGCCGGACACCAAATCGACGATGTTCCTGACGACCTGATTAAGGCCGAAATGGCGAAGCGCGAAGTCAAGCAGCTCCCCACTTCCGTCCTCTTCACCAATAAGAAACTGCTGAAGAGGCTGATTGTTGCATGTGTAATCTGCTGGACCAACTTCGTCTGTGTTTACACCATTGTCTCTTGGACTCCTACCATTTTCGTCACGCGCGGATTCGATGTCACCATGTCTGTTGCCATGTCCGTCGTTATCAACCTGGGCATTCCCGTTGGTGTTTTCGTAATGTCTATGGTGATTGACAAATTCAACCGCAAAACCCTTCTCTGCTCCACTCTCGTCATTTCTGCGATTGCATGCTTTGCATGGTCTTCCATCCCAGCAAATGAAACCATCATCATCATGGTCGTCGGATTCATCATGGCTGCCCTGGTCTACTTCTGGTCACTGATTGTGTCCTCCGTATACCTTTCCGAGCCCTTCCCCACTGAAGTCAAGGTTCGCGGTGCAGGTATCGCAAATGCCTTCGGACGCATCGGTGCGATCCTCAACCCAATGTGGGTCGCTTGGTTCCTGGGCAATTGGCCCACTGAAACTGCCGCAATGGGAATCTTCGGAGTTTCCGCAATCACTGCAGTTGTCGCTGCCATCGTCGTCGCAGTTCTCGGCGTTGAGACCAAGGGTAAGACCCTTGAAGAAATTAACGACGGAGTCTTCGAATAAGGCTTATCCCCATCATCTCAATGCGATCAGCGCCTTTCCTGAGTGGCCCCTTCGGGGGCCACTTTTTTGACTAAATCGGAAGATGGATAAATATCTTTTTTGATACATGAGCCATCTACGATAAATACAGGGGAGCTCGTTTAAGCAATACAAATTTGTTGCTTTTTATCAGATAACGTCCCGTGACCTCGGCAAACATCTAAATGAACTGCTCCGTCTACCATAAAGACACCAGAGGATAACCACCCATACCGGCGAAGCAAGGAGCGCTCGGTATGGGCCGATTGATTGGAGGGATTCCTATGGGTAAGTTCAAGCTAGCTGTTCTCGGTCTAAACCAGGGCGCAAAGGCAGCTCGAGACGCTGTTGCCGGCAACGACTTCGATCTTGTGGCAATTGGGGGATTCGGAGAGCAGGCAGAAGCCATGCAAAAGGAGCTTAGCGCTTCTAAGGGGGCAGACATTCCATTGTTCTCCGACTTCAAAGATCTGTATAAGGAAGTCCAGCTTGACGCAGTAGTCATCGCCCTTCCAAACGGCCTTCATTGGCCTGCAGTTGAGGCTGCACTTGCAGCAGGAATCAAAAATATCCTGGTCGAGAAGCCTATCGCAGACTCCGAAGAAGACGCCAACAAGATCATTGACGCCTGCCACAAAGCAGGGGCAAAACTCCTAGTAGGCCATCAGCGCAGGTCCTCTGCCACAATGCTGACCCTAAAGAAGCTGATTGCCGATGGAGAGCTTGGAGACGTTGTCGGCCTTCAATGCTCTGCCACTTATGCAAAGCCGGATAGCTATTTCGTTGGCTGGCATACTGAAACCGGACCCCTGCTGCTTAACACCATTCATGATGTCGATGACTTCCACAACATCCTCGGCAAAAAATGTGAGCGAGTGTATGCAGCTGCCCGAAACACTATTCGTGGCGGGAAAATTGAAGACTCCGTCTCGGCTGTCTTGGAATATGATGGAGGCATCACAGTAAGCTACTTTATCTCCGATGGCGTCCCCTCTCCCTGGGGCTACGACATGGCTGCGCAAGAGATGCATTTCATGAATTGCTACGCTGGCGAAAATTGTCTGCATGTGTACGGCACCAAGGGCTCTCTGGGTCTCCCCAATATGGATCTATTCTATTACCTCCCCGAACGCTATGGATGGACTGAACCGCTCCAGCGCAAGCATATCCCCATTGGTCGTCCCGACCCTGCAACTGCAACGCTTGAACACTTCGCAGATCTTTGCGCAGGACGAGAAACGACACCTCGTTGCACGGGAGAATCCGCTCTCCAAACCCTCCAAGTGGTAAAGGCTCTCATCAAGTCTGCCGAGACCCATCAAATCGTTGAACTTTAGAAGGTCAAACCAGAGCTTTTAGGCATCGACTTCGTTCCGCATTGGATCTTTTGCCTTCTTCGGCAAAAAGTTTGCAGAAAGCGCTTGCCAAGGAATTCGGTTCTGGTAATATTCATTTCGCTGCAATCACGTCGGAGTGGTGGAACGGCAGACACGCTAGCTTGAGGTGCTAGTGCCCATTTACCGGGCGTGCGGGTTCAAATCCCGCCTCCGACACCAGCTTGGAATTCAAATCCCCGGAGCCTTTGCTTCGGGGATTTTTCTTTGCCCTATTGGGACAAATCTGACATGCATGTCGCGCCAGGCCCCTTGACATGCGCACCACCGTACCGGGGATCTTTGGCACCCCACCGGAGGTCCCCTGAAGTGGCCTCCTCCTTGACATGCGCACCATACCAGGGTCCTTTGGCTCAAGCGCCGGGACAAAACCTTCGGTAAAGACAAGCTCCCCAGCAAGGATGCAAGACGTCCAGCAAGGATGCTGGCGCCCAGAAAGAATACCAGCATGTCCAAGCCGGCCCCGACCGACAGGGATTCTGGCCCGCGCGCTCATTCGTTTGTGCTGCCGCTGGCTCGTTTGCGTTGCCATTGATTTGTTTGCGTTGCCGTCGACTCGTTTGTGCCGCTATTGA
>JAUNOE010000075.1 GCA_030537255.1 Coriobacteriia bacterium | reverse complement strand
CTTGCGGATAGGGATGCCGGCTTTTTTGTTGCCCTATTGCATGACGAATGCTTACAGAACAAGATCACGCACATAAAGTCATCGATAAGACGACCACATCAAGAGAAACGAATATGCCAAGAATTGATAACAGCGCCCTTTGACCATGCCGACAACAAGCCAGACAAGCCAGACAAGCTGGGCCATGCGCCATCGGTGCGCTAGCACTCCTTAACCGTAGGAACCTCTTCCTTATAGAGTTCGTTCAGACGGTTTCCGTAAACGAAGTACTTCGTACCCTTTGCAACAAGACCACAATGATGTTGGGAATAGCCATGAGGGCATTCGTGATGTCAGAGATGGTCCAGGCGATGTCGCCAACACCGACAGCGCCAAGGAAGGCCATAGCAACGTAGAGAACCTGATAAGGCCTGATGCCCTTAACTCCAAACAGGTAGGTGACGGCACGGTTGCCATAGTAAGACCAGCCAACAATCGTTGAATAGCTGAAGCAGACCATACCCATCACCAGCAATGGAGTACCTACGTAAGGAATCTTGGAGAAAGCCAATGCCGAAAGACTTGCACCCGTAAAGGTATCAGGAGCAGCAAGGATAGCCTCTCCGACCTCGGGATAGGCAAGCATGGTGGTAATCAGCACGATGCCGGTAAGCAAGCAGATGACGACCGTAGACCAGAAGGTACCCGTCATGGCAATAAGTGCCTGCTCGGCAGGATTTGCGGAGCGCGCAGCCGCGGAGACGATTGGAGCAGAGCCCAAGCCCGATTCGTTGGAGAACAGGCCGCGAGCGCAACCGAACTGCAACGCAACCAAGATGCCCGAACCAAGCGCGCCACCAAAGGCAGCCTTGGCAGTGAACGCACACTCGAAAATGAGCATGAAGGCCTGGCCGATATAGGCGCTGTTCATAATAAGAATGACAATGCAGCCCAAAGCATAACCAATGGCCATGAAAGGAACGATCTTCTCGCAAAGATTGGAAATGGCCGAAACACCACCGAAAATGGGGATCGCAGCCATCACAACAATAACCAGACCAATGACCCAGGGCTCCACGTTTACGCCCGAAGACGTGATGATGCCAGTCATAGCGCTCGCCTGGACTGCACAACCAATACCCAGAGCAGCAAGGGCCGTGAATACCGCAAAAGCGATGGCCCCGATCTTTGCCCACCAAGGAGTACTGCCGTCTTCGCGCTTGAAGGCACGCTCCCAAGCATACATGGCACCGCCGACCATCTGGCCGTTTTCGTCCTTTACACGGTACTTCATCGAGATGTAGACCTCAGAGTACTTGGTAGCCATGCCAAAGATGCCAGTAAGCCACATCCACAGGATCGCACCAGGACCGCCAGCCAGAAGGGCGGTTGCCACACCAACAATGGAGCCAGTGCCAATGGTGGCAGCAAGCGCCGTGGCAAGAGCGCCAAAACCAGAGATGTCGCCCTCGCCCGATCCGCTTGCCAGCGAGAGCTTGATGGCCTGCGGGAGCTTACGCTGAATGAAACCAGTCCTGATGGTCAGAAAAATATGAGAGCCCAAGAGCAGGGCGATCATGGCAGGGCCCCACACAAAAGCATCAATGTCGTTAATTAGTTGAATGATGTCCATCGAACACTCCTTGCTTGCTGCGCATCGCTTGGTGATCAAGCACAACGCGCACAAACTAAGACTATGAAGTATGCCGTTAGCAACTTGTCAAGAAAATCGGCCGAATACAAGCTAGCAATGCGATTAAAGGGTTTCAACAATCTGAGTTAAGCGTTACTTAATGGTAACGAAGAGAAAATCCCCTCGCCAGGAAAGAATCCTAACGAGGGGTCAATAACTCAACGGAGAAAACGGTTTTGTGCGATTACTTCACCCGAAGGGCGCGCATGGCGTTCAGGATGGCGATCACGGTAACACCGACGTCTCCAAATATGGCAAGCCACATATTGGCAATACCAGGAACAGCCAGAAGCATGATGACCGCCTTAACGGACAAGGCAAAGACAATATTCGCCCACACGATTCTCATGGTCTTTCGAGAAATTCTGATTGCGGTCACCAAGCGCGAAGGCTTGTCGTCCATAAGCACAATGTCCGCTGCCTCAATAGCTGCATCAGACCCCATAGCGCCCATGGCTATGCCAACGTCTGCAGCCATCAGAGCAGGAGCATCGTTGATACCGTCGCCCACAAACGCAACTCTATGCTTGCCGTCATGCTTAGAGGATCCCGCCAGGTACTGCTTCAGGTACGCAATCTTGTCTTCGGGAAGAAGTCCGGCATGGTACTCACTCAGGTCAAGCTGGCCGGCAACACGCTCAGCGACTTCTTCACGATCGCCCGTAAGCATGACGCGCCGATTGACGCCTAGGGCAGCAAGTCCACGCAAAGCCTCTTCGGTATCGTCCTTGACCATGTCACGCACTTCGATACGCCCCAGATAGCGACCAGTGCGAGCTACATGCAGCACCGTGCCTGCAACACCTTCGTCATCACAGGCAATGTCGTATGCATCCATAAGACGCTTGTTGCCAGCAAGGACCTCTTCTTCGTCGATCTTGCAGACGACACCTTGACCAGGAACCTCACGCAAATCAGAGACGCGCGATAGCCTCAAGGCGCCAGCAGAAGAAACCTGGCCCTCCTCGAGCTGAAGCTCACCGACCTGGGCAAAGGCCTCGCGAACGCTTATGGCGATGGGATGGTTCGAATAGGCTTCGGCATGAGCAGCAAGCTCAAGCAGCTCGTCAGACGTAACGCCAGAAGGCCTTATCTCGGAGACAGCAAAAACGCCTTGGGTCAAAGTGCCCGTCTTGTCAAAGAGCATGGTGTCAACACGGCTGAGTTCCTCCAGGTAGTTGGAACCCTTGATCATGATGCCCTTGCGAGAGGCACCGCCAATGCCACCAAAGAAGCTCAAGGGGACGCTGATGACCAACGCGCAGGGGCAGGATACCACCAGGAAAATCAGACCGCGCTCAATCCAGGAACCCCAGTCAAAGCCGGTAAAGAAGGGCGGCACGAAGGCAATCAGCAGTGCCAGACCGCACACTACAGGCGTGTAATAGCGCGCAAAACGCGTGATGAAGTTCTCGGTCGGCGACTTTTCCTCTGCCGCGTTTTCCACCAGCTCCAGAATACGGCTGACAGTGGAATCCTCGAACTCTTTCGTCGTGCGAATGCGCAAGGTACGCGAAAGATTGATCGAGCCGCTGGCAGCTTCGTCACCTACGCCAATCTCGCGAGGGTAGCTTTCACCAGTAAGCGCACTGGTGTCGAGTTCGCTCAGGCCTTCGACGACAACGCCGTCAATGGGCACACGCTCACCAGGCTTTACGACGATGATGCTGCCTTCAGCCACCTCATAGGGGTCGACTTCGACCAATTCACCGTCTTGTTCTATGTTGGCTGTTTCGGGACAAATGTCCATCATCTCGGAGATGGACCTACGGCTCTTGTCCACCGCATAGTCTTCGAAAAGCTCTCCAATCTGGAAGAAGCACATGACGGCAACGGCTTCGGGATATTCACCCAGAGCCAAGGCGCCAATGGTAGCCACACCCATCAAAAAGTTTTCGTCGAACATATGGCCCGACTTCAGATTTGAGCAGGCGTCAAGCAAAACAGGAATGCCCAAGATCAGATACGGCACCATATAGGCGATGAGGCGCCACTCTTGTGCGAGTTCAAGCGACAGAAGGTGTTCGGCACCAAGCAAGCCAAAAAACAGCAGCGTACCCAAGATGACTCGAACGAGGTTCTTCGTTCGAGCAGAGACGGCAGTAAGGGAAAGCATGATGTTTCCTTGTCCAATCTAAGCTAGCGCTTGATGATGCAGTCTTTTTCGTAGGACGTGATGATGCGTTGGGCAGCATCGAGCACTTCCTCGATCTTTTCAGGGTCTGCCTCGATGACGAGCTTCTGCGTCATGAATGCCACTTTGGCACTTTTGACGTCAGCCAGCTTGTTGATGTCTGCCTCCATGTGGGCAGCACAGTTAGCACAACCAAGGTTTTCAAGGGAATAACGCTTTTTCATGGGAAACTCCTGAGGTCTAGGGAAGGGAATAACAGGGCTTGTCGGTGCCCGAGATAGGCATATGACGGCATTGCGAGAGTCGCAAAGTCCGAGTCGAACCCGGCAGATAGGGTCCAAGTTTGAACGACACGCGTGGAGCGAAACGACGCGAAACGAAAATTGAAGTCTAGGAAACTAGACGCCCATAGGGGTAGGCTTAGGCGTCCGGAAATCAAGTATTCGAAGGCGCTCCCCGGCGTTACTCGCAAATGTGGGTCAGGCCTTGTGCAAGCATCACGTATACGTGGTCGTCAGAAAGCGAGTAAGTAACGGTCTTACCTGATCGGGTGAACTTAACCAAACGCGCCTGCTTCAACGTACGGAGCTGATGAGAAACTGCGCTCTGACTTGCACCAATGGCATCTGCAATTTCACCCACATTGAGGTCATGCTCCATCAGCGCAAAGAGGATCTTAATACGCGTGGTGTCGCTAAACACCTTGAACAAATCTGCGAGGTCATAGAGCAGTTCGTCTTCGGGCTGCCCCTCAAGAGCAAAGCGCTCACGCTCGGCTTCAAGATCAAAGCCACAGCAAGCATCATCACAATGAGAGTGCCTTGTTGGATTTTTGACGGGATGTGCTTCGTCATGCTGGCCACTCATGTTGTTCCATCCTTTCGTTGATCAAAAGATTGCTGTCATGGATTCGGACAGGTCCTTTATTAAGCAAGCTCTTTCATATGTTTGTCTGTTCATATGTTAAAGCGTGCAAGATAAGTCGTCAAGAACACGAAACGTCACCAAGAGGGTGGCTCGTAGATGCCTTGGGGGGCACTATATGGATATTCAACACGCTTTTTCCCGCAAGGCATATGAACGAATTGCTTCTATATAATTAGCCAAACTAAGTAATTTGATCTCAACCGAAGCACACGGCCAAGACCTCAGGTAGTGGGCCTTGGCCGAGCCGAACACAGTTTCCCAAACATCTCGGAGGACCTATGATCCGCATTCTCGTCGACTCTTCATCTGAATATCGCAAGGCAGATGCACAGCGGAGAGGCATCGACGTAGTTCCCCTTATCGTCCATCTAGGCGGAAAGGAATACCGGGATGGCGAGAACATCACCCCCGACGAGTTTTACTCTCAAATTGAGGCAGGCATCGGATTCCCGAAGACCTCACAGCTCTCCCCTATGGTATTTGGTGACTATTTCAAGCAAGCAGCAGAGGCTGGAGACGAGGTCATCTATATTGCGCTGGACTCCCATCTGAGCGGAACCGCACAAAGCGCTCAGCTTGGTATTGAGCTCAGTGGCGCAACGGACATCTACATCGTCGACTCCACGCTAGCTACTAGCTGCATCCGCATCCTAGCCGACCACGCTGCCGACTTACGAGACCAGGGAGCAACCGCACCGGAAATCGTTGATGCGTTAAACAACCTGAAAAAACGTGTTCGCTGCTTGGCGACACTTGATTCGCTCGATTATCTCTCACGCGGTGGACGTCTCCCCAAGGCCGCAGCAACAGTCGCAAATGCAGCAAAGCTGAAACCCATTATTTGCCTACAGGGTGAAGGCGTCTCCTTCGTCAGCATGGGTATGGGCATGAACCGCGCCGTTGGAGCCGTTCTGCGTCACATTGAAAAGCTTGGCATCGACGACAACTTCCCCTTCTTTGGCCTATGGTCCTATGGACGTAAGAACCCCGACAAATTTGCAAAGAAAGCCGCTGAAGCAGGCATCACCATTGACGAGTTCATTCAGATTGGCTGCGTCATCGGCACCCATATCGGACCTGAAGCATTTGGCTGCGCTTTCGTCATCAAGGAGCAATAGGGCAATAGATGACGAAAGCGCAGC
>JAUNOE010000014.1 GCA_030537255.1 Coriobacteriia bacterium | reverse complement strand
TGTTTGTCAGATGGCTCACTGTGGCGAACCTTTCTCATCCAATGAGGGCCGAGTTCGTTTGGACTCATCGATGAATCCCCTAGAGTGAAACGGGGACCCAGGGCAGGTGCTCTGGGTCCCCGTTTGTTGTTTCTTGGCGTCTGTGCGACCTATCTGGGCAAGTGGAGAGATGGGGCGGGATTCGAGGGCGTTTCATCCTGCGCATGCCTTGGCCGACTACTCGCTGACGCGACCCTTGTGTTCCTTCTTGTAGCGGTACATCTCGCGGTCGGCCTGGTCTTTGACCGTGACCACGTCTTCGCCCGTGAAGGCACAGGAGCCAAAGGAAACCGTCGGCAGCAAGGGGAGCCTTGCGCGTCGTTCTTCCAGCAGCGCAAGGAAGCGCTGCGTGCAGGCTCCTGCGCTCTTCTCGCTGGACAGAAGCACACAGAACTCGTCGCCGCCGATGCGATAGCAGTAGCCGTGGCGGGCATATGCCTTTTTGAGGCATTCGGCGATGGCGACAAGGCAGGCATCGCCTTGTAAGTGGCCATGGTGGTCGTTGACCTGTTTGAAATCGTCAGCATCGAACACCATCAGAACGCCGCCGTTGCGGACCATTTCCTCCGTGCGGTTTAGGTAGCTTTTCTGGCTCAGCAGCCCGGTGAGTGCATCCAGCTGATTCCACATTTCGTTGCAGTAGATGAAGTACAGCACCGAAAGCAGGGTGATGCAGGGCCAGGCGATGTTCAGCGCAGGCAGGGTAACTTGGACAAAGCTGATGACCATCAGGAAGGCCATCAGCGGGTAGACCAGTGGCCTGCTGCGGTTTTGGAACTCTTGCGTCGTGAGGATGGTGAAGAAGCACAGGTAGATGACCGACGCCGCATAGGCAAGTACATACAGAAAGAAGAGCGAGCCTCGCGAATAGACGTTGTCGGCACTCACGGTGAACACCGCGCCGAAGGGGAGGGAGAGGGCCAGCAATGCCAGGTATACCAGCTCACAGCAGGCTGCAAACTTGAGGCTGCGCCATGGGGTGTCCCCTTGGTTAAGCGCGTAGGCAAGGCAGAGCGACACTGCGGGAGACAAGCCAAATCCGAGATAGTTTGCCGCAAGGTTGATCCAGCGGTATTCGGCTGGCATGCCATCCACCTCAAGGGTGACGAGCTCAAGGACCGAAATGCCTGCAATGAGGGTGAAGGCCAGCAGAAACCCGTGCTTTTGCTTTTTGCTGAGCGACTCGCTGAGCTTGGTAAGGGTGCACATGAAGCAGAGAACGAACAGGTCGATCGCCGTCAGTGCTAAGAGGTAGTAATTCATGCGTGATGCATCTGGCCTTTGGTGGAGCTCGTCTTCTTCAGCAGGCAGATGCATTCGACGTGTTCGGTGTGAGGGAACATGTCAACGGCCTGGATATCGGTGAGCTCATAGCCTCGTTTGGTTAGATATGCCACGTCGCGCGCTTGGGTGGTAGGTCCGCAGCTGATGTAGACGATGCGATTAGGCGAGAGCGCGCAGGTGGCATCAAGGAACTCAGGCGTCGATCCGGCGCGGGGTGGATCCATGAACAGCACGTCGATGCTGGCATCTTTGGCAGCAAAATCTCGCATGAAGGCACCGGCGTCTTCGGCCACAAACTCGGCGTTTTCGATGCCGTTGTGGCGGGCATTATTGCGGGCATCCTTGATGGCATCGGACACCTTGTCCACGCCAATGACCCGTGCTGCCCCAGGCCTTCCCTGGGTACCCTTGGCAGCGACCAGTCCAATGGTTCCGGTGCCACAGTAGGCATCCATGACCACTTCGTTGCCCGTGAGCTCGGCAAAGTCGATCGCACGCTGGTAGAGCACCTCGGTTTGGGTGGCGTTTACCTGGTAGAAGCTGTGTGCGCTGATTCGGAAGCGTAGGTCGCACAAATCGTCCAGGATGAAGCCGGGGCCAAAGAGCGTACGCTCTCCTTCGTCGCCCAAGATGACGTTGGTGATGCGGGTGTTGACGTTTTGCACGACGGTGGTGATGGCAGGGACGCGTTTCGTGAGCTCGCGGCAGAAGGCCTTTGAGGCAGGGAAGGTGGATCCGTTGGTGACCAGGGTGACCAGCACCTCTCCGGAGGAATGACCAATGCGCACTACCGCGTGACGCAAGAAGCCACAGCCAGCGTCTTCGTCGTAGGGCTCGATGCCAAACTTGGGCATGAGCTGGCGGATGGCCTGGATGACCTGCTTGGCCGTTTCGTTTTCCAGCAGGCAGCAGCTGGTGTCAACGATGCGGTGGGTCCCCTTCGCGTACATGCCGCAGAGGATTTCGCGCGAGGCATGGTTGCGCTGCTTGCCCTTTCCTCGTACAGCACCTGCGGCGCCCTTGAGTTTGCGGCCGGGTGCAAAGGGGGAAATCACTTTGTTGCGGTAGTGATAGGGGTCGTCCATGCCCAGGATGGGATGCAAGGCGCAGGACTCACCGGCCAAGCCGTCGAAGAGCTCGATGATCTCCTGCTGCTTGGCGGCCAGCTGTTCGGGGTAGGGGGTATCGATGCTCTGACAGGCTCCGCACAGATGAGAGACAGCGCAGCGGCTGTCGGGATTGGGACGGGCTGTGCTGCTTGCGCCAACGCTGCGGCGGGTCTTCTTTGCCTGGGGAGCGTTATGAGGGCCGGCATCTGTGGTGCGATGCCCCTTGGGCTTTCGGCCCGCCGCGCGATTGCCGTTGTCGGAGCGTTGCGCCTTGCGTGACTTGGCGTTGCCTGTGCGCCTGGCATTCGTGGCATTGGAGTGCTTGCGCTCGTTATTGCCTGATGTCTTGTTACGTTTGGGCTTATCGCCGTTCGCTTCGTTGCGCTTGTTTCCCATGCTTGTCCTCCCCGTTTCTTCAAACCTACTAATTGTGTCACATAGAGGGGATTCTGTGGCGATTGCGTTCGCCCGCTGCCCAAGGCGCCTATCCGTTGTTTGTTGACGGGTGGACAAGGCGCGCCGTCTGACCTGCGCTACGTGCGTGTTACGGGAAATACATTGCTCGGAAACACAGGGGTGGTAGCTTCTACGAAGCACGAACGGCAGACCTTTTCTGAGCCCTGCCGCACGTGCCTTCATATCTTCAAGTTTCGCAAGGAGCGCATCCTATGGAAAACCTCGGCTACTACAACGGACAGATCGGTACGCTTGACGAGCTCACCGTTCCCTTCAACGACCGTTCCCACTGGTTCGGTGACGGCGTGTATGATGCCGGCCCCTCTCGCAATTACAAGATCTTCGCTCTCGACGAGCATGTGGACCGCTTCTTCAACAGCGCCGCCCTGCTGGACATCGAGATGCCCGTTACCAAGCAGGAGCTCAAGGACCTCCTCAACGACCTGGTAAAGAAGGTCGATACGGGTGATTTGTTCGTGTACTACCAGGTGACGCGTGGCACGGGTATTCGCGATCATGCCTACACCGAGGGCCCTGGCAACCTGTGGGTGATGCTGAAGCCTGCCGGCATTTCCGACGGCACCAAGCCCATCAAGCTGATTACCGAGCCCGATACGCGCTTCTTCCATTGCAACATCAAGACGCTGAACCTGATTCCTTCGGTCATGGCCACCGAAAAGGCAAAGCGTGCTGGTGCTGACGAAACCGTGCTGTTCCGTCCTGGCGGAGAGGTTACCGAATGCGCTCACAGCAACGTACACATCATCAAGGACGGCAAGCTGTATACGCATCCCTGTGACGAGCTCATTCTTCCTGGCATTGCCCGTGCGCACCTCATCAAGGCTTGCAAGGAGCTGGGCATCGCAGTCTCCGAGACCGCGTTTTCGCTGGATGACCTGTTCGACGCCGAAGAGGTCATCGTTACCAGCTCGAGCAACCTGTGCCTGCACGCCGACGAGATCGACGGCATTCCCGTGGGCGGCAAGCAGCCCGAGTTGCTTGAGAGCATCCGCAAGGCCGTGCTGGACGAGTTCCTGGCAGCTACCGAGGCCTAGGGTCTCGAGGCGGCACCGGGAGCGGGCAAACGGAAGGAATATTCATGGCAACTGTCGAAGACGTCATTCTGAGCTATTCGCGTCGTGGCATGACTTTGTTGCGCCCTTACCTTCCTAAGGACTATTGCGGTGATGCGGCGGACGAGATCTTGTCGTGGCCCAAGGGTGGCACCGTGCTTTTGACCACGGGCTTTTTCGTCGATGGGCAGCCTGAGACCGATGGTCCGGCGGGCACGGTGAGCCTTGCTCATGCCTTGCGTCGCCTGGGCTTGGTGCCGGTGTTCGTGTGTGAGAAATTCGGCTTGGACTACTTTTCTGGCTTTGAGGTGGAAGTGGTTTCTGTCGAAGATGGCCCCGACCGTTATCAGGCCATTCTCGATAAGCATGAGCCGGTGGGCATCGTTGCCATCGAACGTTGCGGCATCAACGAAAATGACGACTACGCCAACATGCGCGGCGTGAGCGTTGCGCCTCTGACCTCCAAGGTGGACTACCTGTTCGAGCTTTCGCAGGGACGCATCCCCTCGATTGGCGTGGGTGACGGTGGCAACGAGATTGGCATGGGCAGCTTGCTGGATGCCATCCATGACGAGTTGCCAATTTGCCCGTGCCGTACCAAGGTCGACCGACTGGTGATTGCCACGGTCTCTAACTGGGGGGCCTACGGCATCGTGGCGCGTCTGCAGGAAAAGACCCGCAAGTCGCTGCTTCCGAGCTTCGTTGACGTACGCTCGTATCTACGTCGTACGGTGGCCTTGGGCAGCGTCGATGGCGTGACCAAGGAAAATATCGTGGGTGTCGACGGCTTCTCCCTGGACGAAGAGGCGGCTGTGCTGCGTGCCCTGGAAAAGGTGGCCAGTATTTAGCGGTGCGCATGAAGGGTCAACGATGAAGTTTCCGCATGATGGTCATCCCTGCGGTATCCTAGGAAAGCTTGTTTTGTGCAGTCGATTGTTTCTTGGGAGGTCGCATGAAGTTTCGTGCCACGGTGGTGTCGCCTAGGGGAGAGAACCCTACCTCGAGCAGCATTGAGTTCGAGAGCGACTTCAAAGCTGGCTCGAAGAAGAACATCCAGGACGCCCGCTTCAAGATGCTCGAGCTGCATGGTGCCGAGGCCGTTTCCTGGACGGTGACCAACGTGCAGCGCTTGCCCGATTCGGCGCCCTCCGGCCCCACCGAGCAGTTGATGCTTGACTTCCGCGATCCTGTGGAGCCTCCCAAGCGTGCTCGTCGTGTGAACAGGGGTATTACCAGTTCGGGTCTGTAGGCCAATCGTCCACAGGCGGAATGCCCGTCATCGATCTGTCGGATTTGTTGTCTGGGGCGCGTTTCGCACGCCGTGCCTTTATGAGCCTACTTTGAGCGTGGGAGCGCTACTTTTTGTCTCCTATGATTTCTGGTTTTACAAATGGCGCCTTATGCACGATTCCGCTTCGTGTTCGTACGTCTGTTGCCACTCAAATCGTGCATAAATGAGCAAATGTAGTCACTAACGAGACTCATTCCCGATAAGTACAAAAAATCATTCAGATAATCGTGCACAGTTTCTTATTTCCAGAATGGGAAAGCACAAGAGCCAAAAAGCAGCTAAAGAAGAAATTGTGCCTTATGCGGCTGTGTGCAAGCGCATGATCTCTACGGTCGTATTCTCGGTGCCCCGCGTTCTACGCAGCCGCCACGCTCGGTGCGGCTGACGGCCAACGTTGGGTTACATCCTCGGTGCCCCGCGCTCTATGCGACCGCCACCTTTTTCGTGACGCGCTTCGGAACCCTCTTTCTCGCCCGCCGAAAAGTGCCCTGGAAAAGTATTTCCTACCAAAGTGATAGGTTTTAGCCCGAGCGACCCCGATTTGGTGGTATAGTCCGCTCAACGAAGAGGGTCTGTCTGCCCCACGGAGCCGCTGTTCCCTGCTTGTTTGATTGCGCTGTCGCCGTGCTGCACTCGGAGTGCGCATCGTCAGCAAGCACCGTCTTTATGCGCTCCGCTTGACACCAGGCCAAACCAGGAGGAGCCCTTGTGCCTCATTGCGGGGGCCCGTCGAAACGAGGAACTATGCTCAAGGACAGTCTTGACCGCAACGTGGCAGCTATCGCCGCAAACTACGATTCGGCCGACGAAATCTTCTTCAATGAACCCGGCCGTCATTTCCCCCGTCGTAGCGAGATCATCCGCATGATCAGGGATGTGCGCGTGCTGCTTTTCCCTGGCTATTTTGGCGATGAGTCAATCTCCGAGAGCGACCCTTCCTACTTCATCGGTGAAACCTTGATTCGCATCAAGAACGTTCTGCGCACTCAGCTGCGCGAGGCCTTCCTGTTCCGTGATGGCTCCACCATGACAAGGGACGAAATCGAGGCTCGCGTGAACGAAGTCTCCGATACGTTTATTGGCCGCCTGCCTGAGCTGCAGAAGCTGTTGCTCAAGGACGTCCAGGCTGCTTTTGATGGTGATCCCGCCGCCCAAAGCAAGGAAGAGATCATCCTGACGTATCCTGGCACCTTTGCTGTGTTTGTGTATCGTCTGGCACACGAGCTGTATGTGCAGAACGTGCCGCTGATCCCTCGTTTGATGACCGAGTATGCTCACTCCAAGACGGGCGTCGACATCAATGCAGGCGCCCAGATCGGCGAGTACTTTTTTATCGATCACGCAACGGGTGTCGTCATCGGCGAAACCACGATTATCGGAAATCATGTAAAGGTGTATCAGGGTGTCACCCTGGGTGCGCTTTCGACGCGCAAGGGACAGCAGCTTTCCGGCGTCAAGCGCCATCCCACCATCGAGGACAACGTGACCATCTACTCGAATGCCAGCGTGCTTGGTGGCGAGACGGTGGTCGGCGAGGGTTCCACCATTGCTGGTGGCGCCTTCGTCACGGAGTCTGTGGGCAAGAACTCGCGCGTGGTCAACAAGTTTGAGGTCATCGTCCGCGAGCCCAAGGCGAACTAGCTGCTCGATCGCCTTGATTGCCGAGTGGAATCGGTTTGCTTCGATTGCCCAGATAGGCTGGCCGATCCGCTGGGCGTCCGGTTTGGTTCGGCGGCTGGCTTGCTTGAGCTGTTGGCTTGCCTGTGGGGCAAGACGCATCAAGTCGCACGTGGGTCTTGTGGGGCGATGGGGAGCGTGATGGAGGCTGACCTGGTGGATGAGCCCAGTCGCAATGCGTGAAACACGGTAAAATAGCGCCTCGAAGTAAGGGGTCCCTTTGCTTGGCGGCTTTGCGTATGCCGCCAAGGACCTCTGTTGGATCCTGTTAGGACCCTCAAAGATTCGTTTGAAGCGGTGGAAGAGGGTCTTTGATGAGGGCATAGCAAGAAGGAGACGTGCATGGATCGCGACACGATGTTCGGGCTGACCGAGGAAGACTACGGCTACGATGACGATGACGAGGCCTTTGAGCAATACGGATTGTTCACCAGCGCCGGCATGTTTTCTGGTTCGGGTTACCGCGGTTATTCCGGTGCCGACATTGTGACCAAGCCCTCTATGGCCGCCGCTCAGCAGATGAGCGAACAAGGTAGTGCCCAGGCAGGCTCGCAGGAAGCCGTCTCGGGCTCGGCTGGCTTTGTCAGTCCCGATATGGCGCTTGAGCAGGCCGTGATGGCCCTCGAGGAAGAATCCCTTATGTCTGAAGAGCTCAAGGGCGCAAAGCTTGTCGCCGTTGGCGATGACCCGTCTCAAGGGTTGGCTGGCTTTGGTGCTTCTTCGCGTGATGCGCAAGGCTTTTCGGAAGAGGACTACTGGGGCGACGAAGACGAGCAAGCCCTGCTTTATGGCTTTGGTGAGTTCTAGGATCTTCGTCTCGCATTGTTTTGCCATCCGTTCGTTTAGTTGCTCTAGAACCTTAGAACCACAGAAAGGCTGTCAATCCTTGAAGGTTGGCAGCCTTTCTTGTTACGTGTGATCGACCGAAAGCACCACTCAGGGTGTCGGTTGGGTGGTGCTGGCAGCGCTCTGTTCCGCTAAGCCGCATTGGTTCCGCCGACGTTGCTAGTTGGTTGGTTCGGGCCAAGCTGTTTCTTGGTGGAGACTTTGGGCGGGTAGGCAGAAGCAGCTCAGGCGGCTTTGCCTCCAGTCTGCCGGCCTAGCCTGCAACAAGTTCGAAGATCGTCTTTGCCATGAAGATGGTCAGGACTACCAGCATGACGGGTTTGGCGATATTGGCTCCCTTTGAGGTGAAGGCACGTGCCCCCAGCCAGGCGCCAATCATGTTGCAGGCACCAGCGACCAGTCCCAACAACAGCATGACCTGTCCATTTGCAAGGAACACGAACAACGCAGCCAGGTTTGTGGTCAGATTGACCACTTTGGTAGTACCTGCCGCATCGTTCAGCGTCAGATGCGCTACGCCCGTGAAGGCCAGCATCAGGAAGGTGCCCGTGCCAGGTCCATACAGGCCGTCGTAGACGCCAATGGCAACCGAAATAAGCATGCAGAGGATCAGGGTCTTGCGGTCTGTTGGTGATTCCAGAGCGGCATTCAATGAATGGGTGCGCATCAGGTAGACCGCCGTCAGCGGAATGATCACCACCATGACCATACGGAAGACGCCATCTGGAATGAGCAGGGCGAGGTTTGCTCCGGTACAGGAGCCCAATAGCGCGATGGCGGCACAGGGCACGGCGCGGCTCAGCTTGATGAAACCGGCCTTGTGGTAGCGCCATGTGGCGACGGCAGTGCCCATGCACGAGCTGAGCTTGTTGGTGCCCAGGCAGCTATGTACGGGCAGGCCGGCAATCAAGTAGGCTGGCAGCGATATGAGTCCGCCACCGCCTGCGATAGCGTCCACAAATCCGGCCAGTCCCACCAAGGGGCACACGATGAGAAAGGGCAGGATGGCATCGAAGGTAATGCCGCTTGCAAATAAACCGTTGAGTAGTTGGTCCACGATGAGCTCTTGTCCGTTTCTATCTTGCTTGTTTGGGTGCGGGCATAAGGCAAGCACGGGAACGCCTTATGCCCCTGCCCCGTGTTCGTAAAAATCCCGGCCCGCTAGCATAGCGCAGCGGAGCCGGGATTTCTTGTTAGGTGATGGCTTGGTGCCGTGTGGGCCGCCTGTGGAGTGCGACGACCGCTTTCTTTGCGGGAGCGCCTTACACCTGGGCGCGTACGAGCTTCGGGCGCAGGCCCTCGGATTCCAGAGCATTGACGATCTGGTTCTTGTGTTCGGTGCCAAAGGCTTCGATGGTCACGCGCAGCTCCACGGCATCGTTGCGGTTGGCGCTGACAAACTGGTTGTGGTCCAGGCGAATGACGTTGCCGCGCTCGTTTGCGATGGTTTCGGCGACATGCACCAGCTCGCCGGGGCGGTCGGGCAGCAGTACGGAAACGGTGAAGATGCGGTCGCGCATGATCAGGCCGCGCTGCACCACGGAGCTCATGGTGATGACGTCCATGTTGCCACCAGAAAGAACGCTGACGACCTTCTTGCCCTTGGCATCCAGGTGGGCGAGCGCTGCGACGGTGAGTAGGCCGGAATTTTCTACCACCATCTTGTGGTTCTCCACCATGTCCAGGAAGGCTACGACCAGCTCGTCGTCTTCGATGGTGATGATGCCGTCGAGATTTTCCTGCAGGTAGGGGAAGATGTTGTGGCCGGGCTCAAGAACGGCGGTGCCGTCTGCGATGGTGTTTGCATGATCGAGCTTTACCACATGGCCCGCTTCAAGCGAGGCCTTAACGCAGGCGGCTCCTACCGGCTCGACGCCGATGATCTTGATGTTGGGATTCAAGAGTTTTGCCAAAGTAGAGACGCCCGTAGCCAGTCCGCCACCACCGACGGGAACCAGAATGTAGTCGACCAGCGGTAGTTCCTGCACGATTTCCATGGCAATGGTGCCCTGGCCCGTTGCGACTGCCAGGTCGTCGAAGGGATGCACGAAGGTGTAGCCATGTTCTTCGGCAAGCTTGCAGGCGTGTTCGTAAGCTTCGTCATACACGTTGCCGTGAAGTACCACTTCGGCGCCATAGGACTTGGTGCGCTCTACCTTGATCAAAGGCGTAGTGGTGGGCATGACGATGGTTGCCTTCACGCCGTAGCGCTGGGCTGCGTAGGCAACGCCTTGTGCATGGTTGCCGGCGCTTGAGGTGATCAGGCCGCGTTCACGCTCTTCTTCGCTCATGGTGGAGATCTTGTAGTACGAGCCACGCACTTTGTAAGCGCCCGTGCGCTGCATGTTTTCTGGCTTGAACCACACGCGGTTCCCCGTCAGCTCGCTGAAGTAGGGGCTGGCGATGAGCTTGGTTTCTTGCGTTACCTCAAGGACCTTTTTTGAGGCCTCTTCGAACGAATCAAGTGTGAGCATTGCGACCTTCTTTTTTCTGTCGAGTAATGCGTAGTATCCTACCCCCAAACAAGGAAAACGGACGGTCCTTTCACCAAGCTTTCCAAACTAATTTCAGGTTGGTCTAATAGGTAAAACTGACCCTTGTAACGGGTGTGAACTTAGGCACTCGGGTAGGAGTCTACAAGCGTTTGACCTGCGTTTCCTGAAGTTCGGGGAGGAAGAGCGTTTGGGTAGGGGCGGTCCCTAGAAATTGCCCGCATATTGCGGACAGAAAGAAGGAAGTATGCAGGTTATCAGCACTCCAGATGCCCCCGCAGCCATCGGCCCCTACGTTCAGGGCAACGTTCACAATGGCATTTTGTTCGCATCTGGTCAGATTGCCTTGGATCCCGCCACGGGCAATCTGGTTGGCACCACCATCGAAGAGCAGACGGCTCAGGTCATGAAGAATATCGCCGCCATCCTTACTGCAGCGGGTACTGACTTTGACCACGTGATCAAGACCACCTGCTTCCTGGACGACATGGATGACTTTGTGGCCTTCAACGATGAATACGCCAAGTCCTTCCCGGGCCACCGCCCCAGCCGCTCCGCCGTTGCCGTGGAAAAACTTCCCAAGGGTGCACTCGTCGAGGTCGAGGTTATCGCCGCCGTTGACTAGCGCTATTTGGCTAAGGGACTGCGCGCAATGGTCTTGCTGTTGTGTAGCCCTGTAACGCGATTGCGTCCCGGACGAAGCGCCGATAGGCTTGCTTCGTCCGGGACTTTTTCGTTAGCGGTAGCGGGCGTTGTAGACGGTGTAGCGCGTAAGGCCTGAAATCCAGGCGCTCTTTTTGCCGTTGCTTACCTGGTAGTACACCTTAGTGCCGGAAATCTTGATCTTGGTCACCTTGAATGGGGACTTGGCACCAATGGTGTAGGCCTTCTTCTTGCCTCCAGGGGTGGTGCTTGCCTTGAGCGCGGATTCACAGCGCAACCAGGTGCTGCTGCCGGTGTACTTCGTGCCATCGGCGTAGGCGTTGTAGCTCACCGGGGCTTCGGAGCTCGTGCGCTTGAGCTTGCCCTTGGAATATTTGTAGCTGTAGGTAAAGCTACTGACGCCCGTGGTGGCCGACATGAACCAATGCTTCATCTTGATGGTGTTGCCGCTGACGCCGGCAAAAGAGCTGCCGCGGTCCACGCCGTAGTCATACTTGGAAGGAACGCGCAGGTCGTAGGCAGTCTTGATCTTCTTTGATTTGTACGAAAGAAGGGAATTGGCAAAGCAGACGCCATCTGGGCCCGTTGCCTTGACCCACAGGAAGGATTTCTTGTTCCTCAGCGTGACAAGACGTGCCGTGACCGAGGTGTAGAAGTTGGTGGAGGCACTTTTGGACCAGCAGAGCTTGCCATTTACGTAGACGCCGATCTTGTTGTAGGCGGAATCTTCCTTGGAGTAGCTCAGTCGCTTGATGATGAGCTTTTCTTTTTTCTTGTTGCCGTCTAGGTCGAGCGAGTAAGTCTTGTCGACCTTGAGACCCTTGCTTTTTGCCTTTGCTGCGTCTGCCGTATTCAGGCCTGGGGTGATGTCGCTGGTAGCAGCGCTGGAGGCGGCCTGCTTGTTGGCACCGTTTTTGTTGGGTGCATTCAGGCAAAGTGGTGCTCCTGTGATCAGGACGATGGCGATGAAGGCTGCAACGAGTCCTGCGATGGCTCGTTTATGAGAGGAAAGGAAGCTCACGGTTAGTCCTTGGTGTTTCGCGAAGGGGCGTTTGCGCAGTGCGAAGGCGCTTCTGTGCCGGCGTCGATCCCCTTCGTTTCAAAGTAGGCTGTGACGCCGCCCGTTTGTATTGGTGCTCATGCTTTTGCAGCATTTTCTGAGATGCTGCGCTTTACCAAGTCTAGCAGGCTCGCAAAACAGCTGCCAAAGGAGTGCGTTGGTTTGTGGTGTTTTGTGGGGCACGACGTTATCGTTCGTCATCAGGCGAGGATGGCGGCCCTATACTCACGTTCATGAAAGAAACCAAGGGAGCTGCCCCTTGCAGCATATCTCACGATAACGAATCCTCTCCTGAACACACGACTCGCCTGGGGCGTGTCGCGGATCATATGAGGAAGCAGGAAGAACTGCTTGCCGAACAGGGCGGCAGGCACGCTACTGGGACCTTGCCCGCAAAGCCTGCGGCACGACGGACGGATGCCCCTGTGCTTGAGAGCAACGTGTTTGGTGCGGCGCTCCTTTTTGAGGGTGGTTCCATGCGTGCGGCCTACACGAGCGCGGTGGCGACCTACCTGCTGGAGCGTGGTGTCTACTTCGATCAGGTCTACGGCGTGTCGGCTGGTTCGAGCAACCTGGTCAACTACTTGTCGCGGGATTTGTGGCGCACCTCGTCTTCGTTTACCGAGTTCATGGATGACCCTCGCGCGGGGAACGTGGGTACCCTGCTTCGCGGCAAGGGTGCTTTCGATGCTGAGTTCATCTATCAGCAGGCAGGCCAGCCCGACGGTCCCATTCCCTTTGACTTCGATACGTTTGCGGCCAATCCTGCTTCTTGCTGCGTGTTTGCCGTCGATCGCGACACGGGCGAGGACCTCTTCTTTACCAAGGATGACCTGTCTACTCTTGAGGACTTGATGGTGCGCGTACGCGCTTCGTCTACGTTGCCCATGTTCATGCCGCCTCCTGAAATCGACGGTCGCGTCTGCTTTGACGGCGGCTTCGGTGTTGGTGGCGGGCTGCCCTTGCGTAAGGTGGAAGCCGATGGCTTTGAACGCGTGGTGGTCATTCGTACCCGCAAGCGTGGCTACCGTAAGAAGGACCACAACGAATGGGCAAAGACCTACTTCCATAACTATCCGCAGATGCGCGATGCCGCTTTGACCCGCTCGGATCGTTACAACGAGGCGTGCGACCTGCTTGACGAATGGGAGCGTCAGGGCCGTGCCTACGTGTTCTATTGCGATGACCTGACTCTTTCGGGGACCGAGCGCGACGTCAATCTGCTGAAGGCCAATTACCAAGCGGGTTACGACCAGATTCGTCGCGACTGGGGCTCCCTCATGTCCTTTGTTGAGGCGGGGGAATAGGGCCTCCACTCGGCTTGGTCGCAACACCTTTTCTTCCCGGTCGTAACAAAGGAGATACATCGTTTCCTAGAATGGGGGTACGAAAAGGAGGTTGCCGTGTCGTTCAACATCACCCTTGCGGGGGATTCTTCCCTCAATGTGGTTCTGTCATCCGTTATTTCTGACGATGCGAGCCGGCTGGTGCGTGCTGCGGCAGATGCCATTGAAGCTGCTGATATTCCTGGCGTGACCGAACTGGTTCCGACGTTTTGTTCGGTCATGATTTGCTATGACCCCCTGCTTATTGGCTATGCTGACTTGGCGCAGCGGGTTTCTGAGCAGCTATCGCAGTTGAGCCTGGGGCATGAGGCGGCGCGTCGTGTTATCGAGATTCCCGTTTGCTACGGCGGAGATTTCGGTCCCGACATCGCAACGGTGATGGAGCACTCCGGCCTGACCGAAGAAGAGCTTGTGGCGCTGCATTCGGGTCACGATTATTTGATCAACATGCTGGGCTTCTTGCCCGGCTTTGCCTATCTGGGAGGCCTTGACGAGCGTCTGCATACGCCACGTCTCGATTCTCCCCGAACCACGATTCCTGCAGGAAGCGTGGGCATTGGCGGTGCTCAGACGGGTATCTATCCTCTGGCAAGTCCGGGCGGCTGGCAGCTTATTGGCCGCACCCCCGTGAGGCCCTATGACGCAGACAGGGAGCGGCCCATTCTGTATGAAGCGGGCGATTACCTGCGCTTCGTTCCCATTTCCAAAGAAGACTACGTGCGAATCGAGGCGGCCGTTGCGGACGGCAGCTACGAATGCCGGGTTCACCTGGAAGGTACTGCCGAAGAAGGTTCTTGTGCCATTTACGAAGGCGAGGTGCGCTGATGGCTTTGTTGGTGATGAATCCTGGTGTGCTCTCGACCATTCAGGATGCGGGCCGCAAGGGTTATTTAGGTAGCGGCTTCTCTCCTTCGGGGGCTATGGACATGAGGGCCTATCGTCGCGGAAATGCGCTCTTGGGAAACCGGCCTGGCGTTGCTTCTTTGGAGTTCTGCCTGATGGGCCCTACCCTGCGCTTTACCCGTGACACCTATTGTGTTCTCACGGGCGGTGATTTTGGCGCGAAGCTTGACGGGGAATCGGTTGCCGTGGGGCACACGGTCATGGTACGTCGAGGCCAGGAGCTCAAGCTAGGCCGAGCCGAGCGCGGTATGTATGGCTACCTGGCGGTTACGGGAGGCTTCGATGAACCCGTGGTCATGAACAGCCGGTCTACGAACCTGAAGTGCGGCGTTGGCGGTCATGGCGGACGCGCTTTGGTTACGGGTGACATTCTGTGGGCAGCCGAGCAGATTCCAGGGTATCGTCCGGGCATCGCCGGTCGTGCTTACCCAAGCGATGATGCGTTCTATCAATTCGGCTCGCCCGTCGTGGAGCTGCGCGTGGTCTTAGGTCCTCAGGAGCAGCTGTTCACCGAAGAAGGAATACGCACCTTCCTTACTCAGGAATTTGAAACTACGTCCCAGTCTGACCGCATGGGCGCACGCCTGGAGGGTCCAAAGGTTGCCACCGTTGCAGGTTCGGACATCGTCTCTGACGGCATTGCCTTTGGCGCAGTGCAGATTCCAAACCACGGTAAGCCCATCATCATGCTGGCCGATCGTCAGACCACGGGTGGTTATGCAAAGATCGCTACGGTCGCGAGTGTCGATATCCCCAAGTTGGTGCAATGCAAGCCGGGGACCAAGGTTCGCTTCACGCAGGTTTCGGTGGAGGAGGCCCAAGAGCTTCTTCGTGAGGACTATGCTGCCGAGGCCAGGCTTATCGAAGAAATCAGGGCATAACGCCTTTTGGCCGCTTCGCCTAAGGGCGATTATTTGAGGTCTTGACTCCAAGGAAAGGCAAGATGGGTGGGTGTCCCAGCTCCCGTCTTCACAAGAAAGGAATGCGAAAGATGAACCAGGTTCCTGCAAAACCCGAAGGGGTTGACGAATCCGTTTGGCAGCAGATGCTTGCAGCTAGTCCTCTTGAGGCTCGTAAGCTGATTCGTCAAGGTGCGTTTGCTGCACCTACTAGTGGACTATGTCCAGGCTATGCCCAGGCAAATCTCATCGTGCTTCCGCGTGAGCAGGCCTACGACTTCCTGTTGTTTGCCCAGCGTAACCCCAAGCCCTGTCCTTTGCTCGAGGTGACCGAAGTGGGTTCCCGTCAGGCCAACATCTGTGCCACGGACTGTGACATTGCTACGGATTTCCCCCGGTACCGCATTTATCGCAATGGCGTGATGACCGAAGAGGTTACGGATGTGTCGGAGTATTGGCGTGATGACCTGGTTTCCTTTGTCATCGGCTGTAGCTTTAGTTTCGAATCGGACCTGATCGAAGCAGGGATCGAGATGCGTCACAACACCATGGGCCGCAACGTTCCCATGTATCTGACGAACATTGCCTGCAAGCCTGCGGGTATGATGAGTGGCAACATGGTGGTTTCCATGCGCCCTCTGCCCCCCGAGCAGATCGTTCCAGCTGTGCAGCTTTCGGGCGCCATCCCGTCGGTTCATGGTGCGCCCGTGCACATCGGTGATCCCGCACTCATTGGCATCAAGGACATTAGCAAGCCCGATTTTGGCGATCCCGTCGATATCTATCCTGGCGAGACGCCTGTTTTTTGGGCCTGTGGCGTCACTCCTCAGTCCATCGTGATGAACGTGAAGCCTGAATTTGCCATCACGCATGCTCCGGGGCATATGCTGATCACCGACACCAAGAACGTGAACCTGCGCGGCTAGTCGAACTCAGGCTGCTTGTTGCCTTCAGGGGCATCGCTGGCGCGGTTGAGCTTTGCTTGGCCTCGGCCTTCGAACGCGCCCTTCTTTGCAGGGGGCGTGTCGCTAATGGCGCAAGCTTATGAGATGCTAGGATTTTGGCAAGAGAGGCCAAACACTACGAGAAAGGACCGACCGATGGCTTTCGTCGATTTGAATTGTGATTTGGGAGAGAGCTTTGGCAGGTATACTCTGGGCCTCGATGACCAGGTCATTCCTTTGATCACCAGCGCAAACGTTGCTTGTGGCATGCATGCGGGCGATCCGGTGGTCATGGCGCAGTCGGTGGAACGTTGCGTTGCCGCTGGCGTTGCCATCGGGGCCCATCCGGGATATCCCGACCTGCAGGGTTTCGGCCGTAGGGATATGAATCTTTCCGCCGAAGAAGCCTATGCCTTCGTGCTGTATCAGGTTTCTGCGCTGGCGGGCTTTTGTCAGGCCAATGGTGCAAAGCTGCACCATGTGAAGCCTCATGGGCAGCTGTATAACCGCGCTGCCAAGGACGAGGTTCTTGCGAACGCCATTGCTCGTGCCGTGCGCGATTTTGACTCTGATTTGGTGCTGGTTGGCTTGGCGGGAAGCTGTCTGATCCAGGCTGGCAGGGGCCTGGGGCTACGCACTGCTGGCGAGTTTTTCGCCGATCGCAACTATCAGCCCGATGGCTCTCTGGTTCCCCGCAGTCAGCCCAACGCCGTCATTGCCAATGAGGACGAAGCGGTGGCACGTACGGTGGAGGCCGTGAAGTCCGGCATCGTCACGGCATCTGACGGCAGTCAGGTTGCGGTGGACTTCGATACCATCTGCGTGCATGGTGATGGCCCTCAGGCCCTTGCCTTCGTGAACAGGATTCGCGCCGCGTTGAGTGCTGCGGGCGTCGAAATCAAGGCAATCTAGCAGTCGGGGCCGGTTTTACCGGCCCCGTTTTCATGCCCGATGGCTTGCCTGGCTTTCTGGTTCGAGTATGGTTTTCCGAGACTCGTTTGAAAGTCGCGAAAGGATCATGTCGTATGACGATGCAGGTTGATACGGAAATAGACGGCGTTCCTGTCAAGATCGTGCGTCGGCGCGGCATGAAGAACGTGCGCTTGCGAGTTGATGACGCAGGTCAGTGCATCGTTTCGGGTAATCCTCGCGAACCAGCTGATCGCATGCTGGACTACGTGCGCAAGAACCTGGACTGGGTTCGCCAGGCTCAGGCGCGCCGCATCGACACTCCCGCCTATCGTGCGGCCCACGCCTCGAAGGAAGAGGCGGCCGCCTGGTGTGATGTGGTGTCCGCCTGCGTTCCTGCCCTGATCGAGGTCTGGGAGCCGGTGCTGGGAGTGAAGGCGGGCAAGCTTGCCTTTCGCAATATGACCAGCAAGTGGGGGAGTTGTCAGCCGGAAACGGGACGCATTTGCATCAACACCCGTTTGGCGCTCTATCCTCCCGAATGCCTGGAATATGTGGTGGTGCACGAGTTGTGCCATCTTCGTCACGCCAATCATGGAGCTGCCTTTTGGGGGCTCATGGACAAGGTGATGCCCGATTGGCGCGTGCGTCAGAACAAGCTACGCAGCTAGCTACTTCTTGGCCTTGATTTCGCCCTTGTCGCAACGGTTGCCCCAGCTGTCGATGAGCTTGCCTTCCTGGTAGACGCAGATGATCTCGCAGTGGTTTGCGCACTTGTTGCATTCGACTTCGCGGGTCTTGAATTCGATCTTGGATACGTTCCAGTCGAAGGGCTCTTCCATCTTGGTGGTGTGTGACGCCTCGGCCGCCAGCAGCGCCGCACCAAAGCAGCCCATGAGGTGACCGTCGGGGTCGACCATGACCTCTTGTCCCAGCAGCTCCTCGAAGAAGTGGACGACGCCTGCGTTTTTGGACACGCCGCCCTGGAATACTACGGGACCGACGATCTTCTTGCCCTTGCCCACGTTGTTCAGGTAATTGCTGGCAACGGCCTTGCACAGGCCGGCGACGATGTCTTCGCGGGGGTATCCCATCTGAATCTTGTGGACCAGGTCAGATTCGGCGAATACCGTGCAGCGGGCTGCAATGTTGGCAGGCTTCTTGCTGGTCAGCGCGACATCGCCGAATTCTTCGACCTCAAGGCCCAATCGGTGTGCCTGACTCGAAAGGAAGCTGCCGGTACCAGCGGCACACAGCGTGTTCATGGCGTAGTCGGTTGCGACACCGTTTTCCACGCAAATGATCTTGGAATCCTGGCCGCCGATTTCGAGAATGGTGCGTACGTCGGGGTGCAGATAGGTGGTTCCGACGGCGTGTGCGGTGATTTCGTTCTTGATCACGGTCGCGTGGGTCATGGCGCCAACCAGGCGACGTGCTGAACCCGTGGTGCCAACGCCTAGGATTTCGACGTCCTCAGGATTTATCTGGCTTTTCAAGTCGTCTACCACACGACGGGCAGCATTGGTGGGGTTGCCTTCGGTCCACAGGTAGCTGCGGGCGATGATGGTACGGTCCTCGTCAATCAGGACGCCCTTGGTAGAGATGGAACCCGTGTCGATTCCCAAGAATGCTTTCGTCATGCGATGGTCCTCTTTCGTGCAATCATGTCGTAGAACGCCTCGAGGCGCGTGTCCAGTCCGGTGTCGCTGGTCTGAGAGTCGAAGCTCAGGAACAGCATGGGGATGCCGTAGTCGCGGCTGATGCGCTGAAGCGTGGGCATACAGTCGATTTCGGGCGTGCATCCGCTGGACTTCAGGTGAAGAATGCCGTCAAAGCCGAGTTGTGCGTATTTCTTGGCGCTGGCGATGGTCAGCGAAGACGTGGGTCCCATGTCGTAGTCACAGTACTCGGTGATGCTGGCGCGGAGGTTTTCTTCGTTGTAATGCACCCAACGGTTGGTCAGGTTCACGGTTCGGTGGATTTCGACGCCCATTTCCAGCAGCTTCTTTTCGGTGAACAGGTTGCTGAAGGGGTCAACGGCGGTGAATACCTCGCCCACGATACCCACGCGCAGGGGGTTCTCTGGCTTGTCGATGGGGATGTTGCGCAGTTGCTGCATGCCTTCCAGATACACTTTGCGGATTTCGCGTCCGTTGGTGCATTGGCTAAAGCGTGCGTGGATGTCTTCGACCGTCTTTTCGAACGTTCCCCGTTCCAGCTCGAATCCGGCGTTTGCCAGGTAGAAGTCACGAATTTCGTCCAAATGGCCCAGCAGCTTGAAGGCGGCTGCGGCATTGGGAATGGCTCTCTTGAGCTTGAGCTCGGGATTGAGGTGCTTCTTCGCTTCTGCCAGATAGCGGCGGGGCGAAAGGCCATCTAGGCTCGAGAAGTTCATCATCTCGAATTCATAGCCCATCGAGCGCAGCTCGGCTTCCTGAAGCTCTCCGTAGTATCCCAGGCGGCAGGGACCCGCAAACTGCACCAGTACGTTGGCGCCTTGCTCGAGTGCCTCGATGTAGGTGCCAAGGATGTGTTTGTAAGGCGCGCAGACGAAGTCGGTGGAATGCGCGCTGCCCAGCTCGAGCGTCCGCTTGGTTGCAGGGGGCAGCTTGACGTATTCGGCTCCGACTACGTGCTCCACGAAGAACTTGAAGGCGACTTCGTAATCACCGTAGTGGAAGAAGGCGATTCGCTTTTCGGTGTTCTTTGGCAGCTTTCGGTTCTTGCGCTTTGGCAGCAGGCGGAAGGGCCTCTTCGCTGCGTTGCCCAGAACCACATGGGCGCTCCAGGGACCTTTGGTATCTTCCGATCCGTCAGGCAACGACGAGCTTGTCCCATGACCGTTTGTGAAGGGGAACTCAGGCATGGACGTAGCCTCCTTGGCTCTGGAACTGCAGAATGTCGACGAAGCTTTCGATGCGTGTTTCCAGGCCAGCGGTGCCGCTTTGTGCGTCCACCGTGAGAATGAGCGTTGGGGTGCTGGTGATGCGCGCCGCAACGGCTTCGTTGGTCATTGAA
Organism: Coriobacteriia bacterium; assembly: GCA_030537255.1. Classification (GTDB taxonomy): domain Bacteria; phylum Actinomycetota; class Coriobacteriia; order Coriobacteriales; family Eggerthellaceae; genus Anaerotardibacter. Next base: position 5,776 of record JAUNOE010000014.1, on the reverse strand, counting down.
TCTGGGCCACAGGGGAAGGCACTCAGGATGACGATGCCATCGACTTCGTCTTGCAATTCGGCGATTGCGCCGCAAAGCTCGCGGTTGATAAGCCAGGGCATGGTCTGGCTGAAATCGTAGCTGCGCTTAAGGCTTTTTTCGGGATTGAAGTCTTCTGCCAGGAACACTTGAGCGCCGCAGTCCTCGAGCATCTGCTGGGCCTGCTCGCCGATATAGGGGTCGTGGGTGACATAGGGATGTCCTACTAGCAGGATGATCGGCTTGAGCGCAGGGGCGGGTTTGTTGCCTTCCTTTGCCTTGTTCAGCTCGTTGGTGCGGGCGGCCTTTGCGCTGCTCAGGCTCTTCGCAAAGCGCTTGGCCTTGCGTTCGCGTTCCCTGTTCCAGGCCTTCTTTGCGCTGGCGTAGGCCTTGCGCGCCTGCTTTCGGCTGGCCCCCAGCTTTGCTCCTAGGTCCTCGAAGGCTTCCTCTTCTTCGTGCGATTCAACTTCGTAGTTTCCGATTGCACAGGTCAGAAGGGGGATGGGATCGTTTCCCATCGAGGTGCTGAAGGTGTTGCGTACCAGGTCTGGCAGTGCTTGGAACTTGGTACAGTAGCCCTCGCGCCGTTTTTGGCCGACGAGCGATGGCACGAACACCAAGTCGCATTTCTCCTTGAGGTCAGCAACGTGACCAAGGTAGATTTTTGATGCGAGGCAGCATTCGTCGACCGAAAGCTGGTCTCCTCGCTCCATGATTGCGCGGGTTGTTTCCTCGCTGTAGACCACTTTGCAGCCCAGTTCCTCAAAGAAGGTGGACCAAAGCGTCTCGAAACGGTGAAACATCAGCGCCCGGGGTATTCCAATTGTCTTCATCATTTCTCCTATGATGGTGGAGTCGGGCGAAAATAATTAGACAGACTAAGTAAATTCACGATTTTGTCACGCTTTGCAGTCCCAAAGGGGAGGTTTTCCTTGCTGTTACTTGATGCGCATATCCATCTCGACTTCGTCGATGACGCTTCCGGATTGGCTCTTTTCGCTGCTCAGCAAGAGCTTTCGCTCTTTGCCAATACGGTGTCGCCGTATGGGTTCATGAAGCTTAGGATGCGATACCCGGGTAATCCGTGGATAGTGCCCGGGCTGGGTTTTCATCCGTGGTGGGTGGCTGACGATGTGCTCCAACCAGCCGACCTGGAACTCTTCGAGATGCTTGCTGCGGAGGCTGCTTTTGTGGGCGAAATCGGGCTTGACTTCATGGGTGCTCGCAAAAAGACGGCGGTCAACCAGCTTGATGCCTTCGATCGCATCATCGAATCGTGCATGGGACCTTTGGTCGTGCCGCCCGCTTCGGACGAGTTTCAACGTGTCATCAGCATTCATGCCGTCAAAGCCACGTCTGAGGCGCTGGACGTACTTGAGCGTTGGGATGCCACCAGCAACAATGCCTGCGTGTTTCATTGGTTCACGGGTTCGTCGGACGAGTTGCAGCGCGCCACCAAGATGGGCTGTTACTTCAGTGTGAGTCCGCGCATGTTGCGCTCGAAAAAGGGGCAGGCCTATGTGCGCGCCATTCCGGCTGATCGTCTACTTCTCGAGACGGATGCGCCTGGTCGCATTGAGCCTGCATCTTGGGATTCCGTTGTCTATTCTGGCGTGGCTCCCGTTCCGGACCCCCGCGTAGCATCCTATTCCTGCGAACAGTGGGTAGAATCGCTCGAGCAGACGGCGTCGCAGCTGCAGGGGTTCGTCGGCAAGCCCTTGCCCAGAATTCCTCGCTTGTGCGGCGGGAGGACTTTGTGCGGAGGCGATTCTCGATGAGTTCGGCATGTGCTGCGAACGGATCGGTTGGGCGCCCTGCTGAAGCAGCGGCCGTGGCTCAAGGGAGCTCTCTTAGCCGCGACTTCGCCATGGCGCACTCTATCGCCAGCGCGGTTGACGACCTTGGGGGCCGCACCTTTTTCGTGGGTGGTTGCGTGCGCGACAGGCTCATGGGTTGGGCGCCCAAGGACCTCGACATCGAAGTGCATGGAGTCAGCCCCTCGCAGCTCAAGCAGCTGCTTTGGGGCTTCGGTCATTGCTCGGAAAGGGGAGCGGGCTTTGGCATCCTGGCCCTTGATGGTTACGGCCTTGACATAGCCCAGCCTCGCCGGGAATCTGCGACGGGTCTTCGACATCAGGATCTTGATGTCGTCGTCGATCCCTTCATCGGTACCAGGGCCGCAGCTCTGCGACGTGACTTCACCATAAACGCCTTGATGGAGGATGTTCTTACGGGGGAAATCGTTGATCATTTCGGTGGTAGGGAAGACCTTTCGCGTGGCATGCTTCGCCACGTCGATTCCGTGACTTTCGCCGAAGATCCTTTGCGTGTGCTCAGGGGTGCTCAGTTTGCGGCGCGCTTTGGTTTTGAAATTGCGCCTCTGACTCGAGATTTGTGCCGTGGGGTCGACCTTTCGTTTCTTTCCCCAGAGCGCGTGCTGGGGGAGCTGGAAAAGGCCCTTCTATCGGCAGGACATCCTTCGGTGTTCTTCGAGGAACTGGCAAGCATGGACCAGTTAGGTGTGTGGTTTCCTGAGCTTGCGGCGCTTCGGGGGGTTCCTCAGCCACCTGAGCATCACCCCGAAGGGGATGTTTGGGCCCATACGATGCTGGTCTTGGACCAGGCCGCCTGTCTGAGGGATGGTGCGTCGTGGCCTCTGGCCTTCATGATGAGCGCCTTGGCGCATGATTTCGGCAAGGCTTCCACCACGACGGAGCGGGATGGTCATCTACATGCTTATGGCCACGAAGAGGCTGGCGTGCCTGTGGCGCACCGTTTTGTTCGGCGTTTGACCAGGGAACGTAAGTTGGCGGCCTATGTGGAAAACATGGTGCTGTTGCATATGCGCCCGAATGCCTTGGTGGCACGGAACTCGCGCGCCAGGTCCTTCAGCCACCTGTTTGACGAATCGGTGGCGCCTTCAGATTTGTTGCTTCTTGCCAAGGCCGATCACCTGGGAAGAACGGGGGCGGCGGCAGGTGGCTATGACGAAATCGAACGTAGCCTGGCAGATCGCCTGGTTGCTTTTGAGCAGCTGATGGCGCTTCCGTATGTGGCTGGCTCTGACCTGATTGCGGCGGGGCTCGTTCCCGGTCCGTCGTTTTCGCAGGTGCTGGATTATGCGCACAAGCTTCGATTGGCTGGCATTCCCAAGGACGAGGCCTTAAGGCAGACTCTGGGGTTCGCCCGGTCCCTCAAGTAGCGCAACCTTCGCGGTGCCTCCATTGCGCCGTTCGCCTCCGATGAGCGGCGCCATTATTGCGGGCGGCGTTGGATTCGTTGCCGCCCGCCCGCCTGCTTTCTTCGTGCGTTGCGCCCGATGCTACGCTTTGGACATCGAGACCATTTGCTGGCTGGTCGCTGTTGTGCAAGGTACGCTGCCGTGCAGGGTGGTGGCTGAGGCCGCATCGAACGAAGTGGAGAGAATTGTGAAGATTGCCGTCGTCGAGCCCTTGGGCATCCCCAACGAAGACCTCGAAGCCCAGCTGGTGCAGGCAACCGCAGGTTTCGACGTTGAGATCTGCACGAACCCCGACCGTCGCGAAGACGAGGCAAGTCTGATCGAACGCAGTGCCGATGCCGATATCGTCGTGGTTTCCAACATCAAGTACCCCGCTTCGGTTATGGAAAAGAATCCCAACCTGAAGTACATCTGCGTGGCCTTTACTGGCTACGATCACATCGACATGGGCTATTGTCGCGAGCATGGCATCAAGGTTGCCAACTGTGCCGGCTACTCCACTACGGCTGTTGCCGAGTTGGTGTTTGGCCTGGCCATCGACCTGCTGCGCAGCATTCCTGCTTGCAACGAGGCGGTGCGCAAGGGTGGCACGAAGGCTGGCCTGGTCGGTTCCGAGTTGGAAGGCAAGCGCTTCGGCGTCATTGGTCTGGGCGCCATTGGTTCTCGCGTGGCCAAGATCGCTCAGGCTTTTGACTGCGAAGTCGTCGCCTATAACCGCAGCCCCAAGGACGTGCCCGGCGTGACCCAGGTGAGTCTGGAGGAGTTGCTTTCCACCAGTGACATCATCAGCGTGCATGTGCCCCAGACCCCTCAGACCATTGGCATGATTGGTGCCGAACAGCTGGCCATGTGCAAGCCCGGTGCCTACTTCATCAATTGCGCACGTGGCCCCATCGTGGATTCGCAGGCTCTGGCCGACGCCCTGAACGAAGGTCGCCTGGCAGGTGCTGGCATCGACGTCTTCGAGACCGAGCCTCCTATCGCTACTGATCATCCTTTGCTTTCCGCCAAGAACGTGGTGGCCACGCCCCACGTTGCCTTCGCCAGCCAACAGGCCTTTGAGAAGCGTGCTGTCATCATTGCTGAAAACGTGCGTACCTACCTGGTGGGCGATCCTGCCAATCTGGTTGCTTAGCGTGCGACTGTCGGCGTTCATTTCTTAGGGGCCTGAGGTCGGCAGTTTCGCAAGTCGCAGCCTGCTCGTTTGGTGTGCATTTGCTTGCGAATCCGCTCTCGACTTTTTGGTTTGTGAACCCGTCCTGCTAATCCGCTTTTCAATTTGTTTTCGAGCTTTGGCCTTGCAGGCGTTTTGGCTTCAAGGTTTTTTAGGTGGACGCCCCGCATAGCGTGGGGCGTCCCTGCTCGTCTTTGGTCCCCTGTGCAGCGCAAGCTTCTTTTTGATGGACAGCTTGTTTGGAATGCGTAAGGGCACACCCTGGCTTGACAGGGTGGTATAGTGTGGGTTCATGCGCAACGAGAACCACGAAAGGAGCGCGCAGCGATGAAGATTGTCCACAAGGATGGCGAAGTAACCGATTGCCCCGAAGAGCAGGAGCTTGAGGTCATTCGTCACACAGCTGCGCACATCCTGGCACAGGCTGTGAAGCGTCTGTACCCTGAGGCCATGTTTGGCTATGGCCCCGCCACCGAAAAGGGCTTCCACTATGACATCGACCTGGGCGACCGCACCATCGCCGAGGAAGAGCTCGAGGCCATTGAGGCCGAGATGAAGAAGATTGTGAAGGAAAACCTTCCCATTCGTCCTTCCATCCTTTCTCGCGACGAAGCCATTGCCCTCATGCAGGAGCGTGGCGAAAAATACAAGGTCGAGCACATCGATGACCTGCCCGCTGACGCTGAAATCAGCTTCTTTACTCAGGGCGAATACGTTGACATGTGCACGGGCCCACATCTGCGCTACACCAAGGCTCTGAAGGCCTTCAAGCTGACCAGCGTTTCCGGCGCCTACTGGAAGAACGACGCTAACAACAAGATGCTCGTTCGCATCAACGGCACCGCGTTCCGCAACCAGGCCGAGCTCGACGAGTATCTGACCATGCTTGAAGAGGCCAAGAAGCGTGACCATCGCAAGATCGGCCGCGAAATGGATCTCTTCATGCTGCGCGAGGAAGCTCCCGGCTTCCCCTTCTTCCTGCCTCGTGGCATGGAGCTGTACAACGCATTGCTCGACTACTGGCACGAGATCCATCGCGAGGCCGGCTATGTCGAGGTCAAGACGCCCCTCATCATGAACCGTCAGCTGTGGGAGACCAGCGGTCACTGGGACCACTACAAGGACAACATGTATTCCACCAAGATTGACGACGAGGATTTCTGCATCAAGCCCATGAACTGCCCCGGCGGCGTTCTGGTGTACTCCTCCAAGCCTCACAGCTATCGCGAGCTGCCTATGCGCGTTGGTGAGCTGGGACTGGTTCATCGTCACGAGATGCGTGGCGCCCTGAACGGCCTGTTCCGTGTGCGTTGCTTCACGCAGGACGATGCACACATCTTTAT
>JAUNOE010000074.1 GCA_030537255.1 Coriobacteriia bacterium | reverse complement strand
CGGTCACGGATTTCATAGCTGACATTCTTCGACTTCGAAGACGAGTACGTCAGCGTGACCTCGTAGCTGGTCTTCTTTCCTGAGTCGTCCTGCCTGCCAAACTTCACATATACCGAATCACCTTCATCACGACTGAGGGCGGAAAGCACCTCAGGCAGACTCCAGTTGTCGCGCTCGTCGCCATCGATGGCCATGACGAAGTCACCAGACTTGACGCCAACTGCACCAGCACGAGAAGACTCAAGCACGTCAGCGACCTTGACCTTGCCATCGCTTTCGAAGAACAAAACGCCGATACCCTGATCAGAATTGGTGGTCGAATCCAGGTACTTCTGGTAGCTAGCAGCATCGTAGTAGCGCAGGAACGGGTCCTTGAGGTTGGCGGCATAGGCTCCTAGGACATCCGAGGTCATGGAGTCGAGCCCATATTCATAAGAAGACTCATCCTCCAGGACACCATCCACCTCAGCGACGCGTGCAGAAAGCGAGTCACCGTCGGAATCAAGGGAGTCACTCTGCTGAGAGCCACTCTTGACCACCAAGCCCTCGAAGCCCAGCGATTCGAGAAGATCAACGTTTCCCCTCAAAAGAAAGCCACCGGCAAACACCAGACACAACACAATGCAAGCACCGAGAACGCGCACGATGCTTGCATTGTGTTTATAGCTTTGAGCCAGTTTCTTGTTGAACTTATCGTTCAAGAAGCAGTCTCCTTAGACCTTGAGATAACGGCGCATAGAGAAACTCGAACCCAGCAGGCCAATGACCAGACCCGCAACGATCAACAGCAAGTACACCAAGATGAAGGTACTTGCCGCAACATCGATGGGCAACCAGGGAAGCGTCTCGGAAATACGCGGTAGGGCAACACGATGGATGACCTCAAGAGCCGCAATGGCAAAACCCGCACCGATGATTGCATGCAGCGCACCTTCCATCAGGAAGGGTCCGCGGATGAAACCGTTGGAAGCACCCACCAGACGCATGATTTCGATTTCGCGCTTGCGAGCCAAAATAGCCAAACGAACGGAATTGCTGATGAAGATGAACGCGATGACCACCAAAAGAACAATCAGACCGATACCGATGTAGCGAATGGAGTTGGTCAGGGAGAACAGCTTGTCAACGGTCTTCTGGCCATACTGCAACGAAGAAGCAGGATCGGAGGGCTCGTCGCAAATCTTCTTGAAGGTCTCGTTTGCCGCAATCTGCTCAGCAATCGAGGAAACCTCTTGCGCCTCATTCAAATCAACATTGATGGATGCGGGCAGGGGGTTCTCTCCGTCAAGCTGACCAACGATGTCGGTATTGGAGCTCATGGACTTGGTGAAGTTCTCCATGGCCTCGTCCTTCGTGGTGAAGGAAACGGACTCAACTCCATCAAGGCCGGTGATGTAGTTTTCGACGGTCTTGATGTCGGCATCAGACGCTTCGTCAGCCACGTAGCAGGTGATGGAGACCTGTTCCTCAACTGAGGCGACGACGTTGTTCACCACAACGCCCACGATGCAGAACAAACCAATGATCAGCAGGGACAGAAAGATGGTGATGATAGAGCCCAGAGTGGTTGACAGGTTTCGGCTAAAGCCCGTCAGCGACTCACGGAAAAAATAGAACAGACTAGACATGGCGACCGTACACACCCCTATCCTGGTCGCGCATCAGGCGACCACCCTCAAGCTCGATGACGCGACGTCGCATGTTGTCGACCATCTCGCGGTCATGCGTAGCAACAAGAACCGTGGTGCCCGTACGGTTGATTCGCTCGAGCAGGTCCATGATGCCGCGGGAGTTCTGGGGGTCCAGGTTACCCGTAGGCTCGTCACACACCAGCAAAGGCGGACGATTGACGATGGCGCGCGCAATGGAGACACGCTGTTGCTCGCCACCAGAAAGCTGGTCGGGGAGCTTGTTCGCCTTGTCCTCAAGACCAACAAGGCGCAAAACCTCAGGTACCTGCGTGCGAATCACATGACGAGACTTGCCAATGACCTCGAGGGCGAAGGCAACGTTCTCGAAGACCGTCTTGTTGGGCAAAAGCTTGAAGTCCTGGAAGACGCATCCGATGTTGCGACGCAGATAGGGTACGCGCCAATTGCGCATGTTCTTCAGGTCTTCGTTCGCAATGTAGATGCTGCCATGGCTGGGCTTCAACTGACGAATAATCAGGTTGATGAAGGTCGACTTACCAGAACCAGAATGACCAACCAGGAAGATAAACTCGCCAGGGAAGATCTTCAGGGACACGTCGTCAAGCGCGGGCTTCTTGGGCTGCGCATCGTATACCTTAGACACATGATCAAAGGCGATTACGGGATTGCCCAGGTTGCGCGTCGTTTCCTCCACGTCGACGACGGGCAGCGACGTGGTCAGGTTCGACACGACCTCGGCATGGGAGGAAGTCTGCGTGTCGGCAAATTCCTCCGTGCTCGATTCGTTTGTCACGATGTACTCCATTCAAGTAGTTCGTTTCGGGACATCCAAGGAAGTATATCAGCCTATTTTCGAGCGATAGCTTTCTTCACAGCCTCAACAATCGAAGCAGCATCGAGGTGGAAATACTCAAGCAGCTCGTCGAACTCACCGGACTTGCCAAAGGTGTCACGGACGGCAACGAACTCCAGAGGGCAAGGACCTTCCTGAGCCACGAGCTCGGCGACAGCAGAGCACAGACCACCATAGACGGCATGCTCTTCGGCGACGACGGCACAGCCCGTCTTGGCAAGAGAGCCCATGATGGTTTCGCCATCAAGGGGCTTCACGCAGAAAGCATCGATGACCTCGACGGAAATACCCTCTTCTGCGAGCATTTCGGCCGCCTTGTTTGCCTCGGCAATTTCGACGCCGTTGGCAACGATAGTGCAGTCAGCGCCTTCGCGGATGACATACGCACGACCAAGCTCCAGCTCGACGCCAGGAGCGTAGACAGCAGGAACGCTGGCGCGACCCATGCGTACGTAGGCAGGACCAGGAGTCTTGGCAGCCAGACGCAGAGCAGCCTTTGCGGCAGCAAAGTCAGCGGGAACGAAGACGTTCATGCCAGGAAGGCCACGCATCAGCGAAACGTCTTCGAGCATCTGGTGGGAGCCACCATCGGGACCAACGGAGATGCCGGCATGAGTGGGGGCGATCTTCACGTCGAGCTTGGAGTAGACCACGGTATTACGGATCTGGTCATACGTGCGACCCGTGCCAAAGACAGCAAAGGAACCGGTGAAGGCGATGTTACCCGTCAGGGAAAGACCAGCAGCCACGTCAATCATGTTCTGCTCAGCGATACCTACGTTGAACAGCCTGTCAGCATTGCCTGCCTCGGCAAACTTCTTGGTAGTGGTGGAGCCCGTCAGGTCGGCGTCGACTGCCACGATAGGCAGACCCTCAGAAGCCAGCTCTGCCAGGGTCTCGCCATAAGCGGCGCGGGTTGCCTTCTTTTCGAGCATCTGCTCGGCGTTAGCAAGCTTGACCATTAACGTGCCTCTCCTTCGATTTCGGCCAGAGCAGCGGCCGTCTGTTCGTCATTAGGTGCCTTGCCATGCCAACCGGCCTGGTCCTCCATGAAGCTGACGCCCTTACCCTTGACGGTCTTGGCAATCACCATCTTGGGAGCATCCGTGGAGCTCTCCTTCAGGGAGCCGAGGAGCTCGATCAGGTCCTCGATGTCGTGGCCATTGACCTCATGAACCTCCCACCCAAAAGCGGCGAACTTCTCGCCGAGACTGCCGGTCTGGCAGACATCGTGAGTATGGCCGTCAATCTGCAGATCGTTAAGGTCGACGATGGCGATCAGCTTCCCAAGCTTCTGATGGGCGGCAAAGGTTGCCGCCTCCCAAACCTGGCCTTCCTGACATTCGCCGTCACCCATAATGGTGAAAGTTGCGTTGGGCTTGCCATCCAGCTTGAAACCAGCAGCGACGCCTGCAGCAATGGAGAGGCCCTGGCCCAAAGAGCCCGTGGAGACCTCGACGCAGGGAAGCAGATTGGAATCGGGATGACCCTGAAGACGAGTACCCAGCTTGCGCAGGGTCATCAACTCTTCCTTGGGGAAGTAGCCCGCCTCGGCAAGCGTTGCATAAAGCGCAGGTGCGGCGTGGCCCTTCGACATGATGAAGATGTCACGCTCGGGGTCCTTGGGGTTGGAGGGGTCATGCTTGAGCACCCCACCAAAGTAAAGGGCAGCCATGATGTCGGTGCAGGAAAGCGATCCGCCGGGGTGTCCGCTTCCCGCCTCATGCACCATCTCAATAATGTCGTGACGGATAGCCTGAGCTCGTGCTTGAGCATCTTGTAGAGCCATGATGTCCTTTCAGGTTATTGACGTGTTTCCACGCGCGCTAGGGCGCCCTGGTATCTATGAAGGCCTTCGTTACTGAGAGGCCCTCCATCGATGGTAGCCAATGACGAATTCGTCTATGTCTCCGTCAAGGGCCGCATCAACGTTACCACTCTCGATGTTACTACGAGTGTCTTTTACTAGTCGATACGGATACAACACGTAGTTGCGGATCTGACTGCCGAACGAATTGGCCATGACCTCTCCACGCAGTTCGTCGATTTCGTCAGCACGCTTCTGCTGCTCAAGCTCGTAGAGCTTTGCCTTCAACACACGCAGGGCGGCTTCCTTGTTCTGGAGCTGGGACTTCTCGTTCTGGCACGTAACCACGATTCCCGTAGGGATATGGGTCAGACGAACCGCGGAGTCGGTGGTGTTGACGCACTGACCGCCCGGACCACTGGAGCGGTATACGTCGACACGGACGTCTGCCATGTTCAGGTCAACCTCGATGTCATCGGGCAACACGGGCAGCACCTCCACACCAGCGAACGTAGTCTGCCGACGCGCCTTCGCATCGGTCGGACTGATACGAACCAGGCGGTGTACGCCATTTTCAGAGCGAAGCATGCCGTAGGCATTTCGGCCTTCGACCTGGAACGAAGCGCGATCAAGACCGATGCCTTCGCCAGGAACCACATCCAGGGGACGAACCTTCCAGCCCTTCTTCTCGCAGTAGCGGGTCAACATTCGATAGAGCATCTCGGTCCAGTCCTGAGCTTCAAGGCCACCCTGGCCCGGATTCACCGTGACGATGGCATCGCCTGCGTCGAATTCGCCCGAGAACCAGGAAGCAACTTCCAAATCATCGAGCTTGGGACCCAAGGCCTCAATGGCAGACTCCGCCTCAGCGGCGAAATCCGGGTCTTCGGAGGCGAGCTCGGCAGCTGTCCGGGCATCTTCGAGCAGAGCAACCGCCTCGTCGTATTCGGCGATCGAATCACGCAGATTGCTTGCCTGCTTGGAAACGGACTGGGCATGAGCGGTATCGTTCCAGAAGTCAGGGGCAGCGATTTCTTGATCGAGTCGCGCTAGCTCTTCCTGTTTCTGGTCAATATGTAAATAGGCGCGCGCATCCGCCACACGCTGCGCGAGTTCGTCTAGGCTCTTGATTTCCGCCATTCGTACCTGGCCTCTCTAGGAACGAGGTGCGCCGTGGCACTTCTTGAACTTCTTGCCAGAACCACAGGGGCAAGGGTCGTTGCGACCGACATTGGCATAAGGATCGTTGGGGTCCTTGGTGATGGGAGCAGTCTTCTTGGGCTGCTCCTTTGCAGCAGACTCCGACTCCTCGACGGCATCGCCGACACCCGTACGACTGAGGTTCTCCTCGGGATTGGAGTAGCTGACTTTGCGAGAAGCAAGCTCGTCTTCCTCGGGTTCTTCGGCGGCACGCACCACGATAGGAGCACGCAGAAGGAAGCGCAGGAAGTCTTCGTAAATGGCGTCGGTGAGACCTGCGAACATGCGGTGAGCTTCCTCGCGATACTCGGTCAGCGGGTCTCGCTGGCCATAGGCTCGCAGCCCGATGGAGGTCTTCAGGTAGTCCATCTCCTGCAGATGGTTCATCCAACGCGTGTCGATAAAACGCAACATGATCTGGGACTGGATCGCAGAGAACACCGGACCCACCTGGGCAGCCTTTT
>JAUNOE010000073.1 GCA_030537255.1 Coriobacteriia bacterium | reverse complement strand
GGGTACCGAGCACTCTAGGAGCGGTTCTCGGGCAAGAAGCTCCTTGCCTGCATGGCTGGCGGAATCTTGACGGGATATTCACCGGAGAAACAAGCATCACAGAAGCCAGCGTGATTGGTCTTGCAGGCTTCATGCAGACCCTCAATGGAAATGAAGGCCAGGGAGTCAGCGCCAACGAACTCGCAGACTTCGTCAACCGTCATACGAGCGCTGATCAGCTGATCCTGCGTGTCGGTGTCCACACCGTAGAAACAGGGCCACTTGGTCTCAGGAGAGACGATACGCAGATGGACTTCCTTGGCGCCAGCGTCGCGCAGCATCTTGACCAGCTTCTTCGAAGTGTTGCCACGAACGATGGAATCGTCGATGACCACCAAGCGCTTACCGCTGATGACGGAACTCAAGGGATTCAATTTCAGGCGAATGCCCAGCTGACGCATCTCGTCGGTAGGCTTGATGAAGGTACGGCCCACGTAGCGATTCTTCACAATGCCGTCGCTATAGGGAATGCCACTTTCGAGCGAATAGCCCATAGCGCCAGGCAGGCCGGAGTCAGGCACGCCCAGAACCAAGTCGGCATCGACCGGTGCCTCGCGAGCAAGGATGCGACCCATATCACGACGAGACTGATAGACGCTCTGGCCGTCAATGATGGAATCAGGGCGAGCAAAGTAGACGTATTCGAAGATGCAGCTTGCACGCTCGAGGGGCTGGGTTCCCACAAAGGAGGTGACTCCATCGTCGCCAAAGCGGACGATCTCGCCAGGTTCGATCTCGCGGACGTATTCGGCACCTACGATGTCAAGGCCGCAGGTCTCCGAAGAAACAACCCAGCCACGGTCATTTGGCAGTTTGCCCATGACCAGGGGGCGAATACCGTTGGGGTCACGGAAGGCATACAGGTTGTCGGGGCTCCCCAGGACCATGGCATAGGCACCGTCGATCATGCGCATGGCACGCTTGATGCCATCAGTCAGATGGTGGGTATCCTGGGTGACCGCGCCAATGATCTTGGCGGCAATCTCGGAGTCGGTGCCAGCACGCAGGTGAATACCCGCATCGACGATCTGGAACCTGAGGTAGGCGGTGTTGACCAAGGTGCCATTATGGGCAAGGGCAATCAGGACTTCGTCAATGGCCGAAATATGGGGCTGCGCTGACTCCCAGGAAGCGCCACCGCTGGTGGAATAGCGCACGTGACCCACGGCAAGCTTGCCACGAAGGGCAGAAAGGGAGGACTCGTCGAACACCTGGGTCACCAGGCCGAGGTCCTTATAGGCCATGACGGTCTCTCCATCGCCAACGGCAATGCCTGCCGACTCCTGGCCTCGATGCTGCAATGCCTGCAAACCAAAACAGGTCATGCGGGCAACGTCTTCGCCTGGCGCATACACGCCGAAGACGGCACATTCCTCCTCCATACGGTCAGGTCGTTCTCCAGGGAAAACCGAGGTGCTCATCTGATCTCCTAAGGTGTGTTTAACTCGCCCCTACATAGTAAGGGAAATACCCATGCTAGCCCAGCGAACCCAAAGCCGAAAGCTCATCTTCGGTAAGCGCCAGAGAAGTGCTGGTGCCCGCCTTCACATAGGGATCGTTGGGATTGGTCGTCTCGACGACGGACGCACACGTGATGGCACGCCCGTCATTACGTGTGTACTCACAGGTTGAAAGCAAGAACATCTGAGAAACCGAAGCCGCCGGCACGTCACTTGCCGAAACAAGACTACGTGATGCCTTGTCGTCAACATAGGACGCAAAGTCAGCATCGTCAACGAAGCTCGTTCTTACGACCGCCTCAGAACCTGAGGTATTGAAACGCGAAAAGGTGCGCAGATGATAGTTTCCTTCGGGCGAAAGGAAGAACAGGTCACGATGCTTGTCGAACTCGGCCTGGTCCTTCCAGTCGTCAGTACAGGCGAACATGGACCCATCGCGCATGTGATGGCCATAGAGAACAAGGTTGCGGTCGGACAGATCCAAAGAATTGCCAGCCTCCATAAAGATGGTGCCCTTGGAGGACAAAAAACCCTCGGAACCATCGAAGGCCTTGTGGAGATATTCCTGGTTGTCCGAGCCCTTCACCACCGGATAGCTAATAGGGGTACCCGGAACGTAGATCCAACCCACGACGTCGGGATTGATGCCTGCAAGGTAAGACCAGTCGACGCTCAGGTCGGAGAGGGTAAGTTCAGAAGGGGCCTTGTCGGAAACCGACAGCGCTGCTGAAAGTTTGGAGTAGGCATCCGACTGATACCAATACTGAAACCCAAAGACTCCCAATGCCAAAAGGCAGAGCACCAGGACCAAGCCAGACACCCAACGAACCACTATCAAGGGAGCCGAAGAGGTGCGGCCATGCGCACCAGAAGACCTTCTTGCCATACCGTGTGGGATCCTCACTTTCCCATTCACAAACCTAGGCTGGCCGAGCTCGTTTGGTCAAACCCGGCCAGCCTAGCGAACCTCCATTGCCTAGCGACGATCGCCTTTGCCGCGACTGCCATGGAGACGTTCCTCCAGGGCCTCGTTGATCACCTTGAGGGCTTTGATGCGAGCATAAAGCTTGTCGTCAGACTCAAGTACGATCCAGGGGGCATGGTCGGTCGAAGTCAGGCGGAACATGTCTTCGACAGCCTGGCGATACTGGGGGTACTTGTCGCGGTTGCGCCAGTCCTCAGGCGTAAGCTTCCAGGCCTTGTCCGGGTCCGCCTCTCGAGCCTCAAAGCGAGCCAGCTGGTTTTCGGGGCTGATGTCAACCCAAAACTTGATCAGCACGGCACCCCAGTCTACCAAGTCGCGTTCGAACTCGTTGATCTCGTCGTAGGCGCGCGTCCACTGATCCGTACTGGCAAAGCCCTCGATGCGTTCCACCAAAACACGGCCATACCAACTGCGGTCATAGATTCCCACGTGACCGGCCTTGGGTAGGCGCGTCCAATAGCGCCACAGGTGCGGATGGGCAAGATCCTGCTTCGTGGGGGCAGGACTCGGAAAGATAGTGTAGCGTCGCGCATCAAGAGCCTGAGCCACACGCTTGATGGAACCACCCTTGCCGGCAGCATCCCACCCTTCGTACATGATGATAAGTGGCAAGCGACGAATGTACATTTCCTGCTCGAGCCTGAACAGACGTGCTTGCTCGGCCTTGAGTTCAGCCTTGTAGTGGTCGCGAGAAAGGGACAGGCCGTGATTGACGTCCTTCAGACGGGGGTGGTCAGGCAGAATCCTGAAGCGACTCTGCTTTGGAGCCTCGGCAGCTTGCTCGGCGGCCTGACGCTCTGCCGCCTTCACGATGGCGTCGTTTTCCTCAGGCGTACGCGTACGCTCGTCGCGGTAGGCAGACTCCTGACCCTGTGCAGCGGAATTAGCCGAAGCGGCAGCCATGGCAGCCTGGTCCGCGGCATCAGGAGTCTCTCCCAGAGCCTCTTCGAACTTGTCGACCAAGGTCTGCACCACCGAGAGGTTCACACGCCGACGGTCCTCTGCATCCAGGAGGATCCAGGGGCATTCCGGAAAGTCGGTCATGGACAGGAGCTCGTCGTACACCTTGTAGGTGGAGCGATACAACGACAACTCGTGCGAGGGATCCCTAGGGACACGCCAGCGCGTAGCTGGGTTATTGTGCAGTTTGGTGAGGCGCCTTGCCTGGGTTTCTTCGTCAATATGCAAGAAGAACTTAACCACCAAGTAGCCATCGGCTGCGAGCTGGGTCTCCCAGGCGCGTATGGTGTCAACGGACTTGCTGATGGTCTCATGTACGTAAGAGCAGCTCTTTCCCTTGGCTTTCCTCTTGGGATGCTCCTCTTCGATATGCCCCACCAGATACTGCGACAAAAGCGAGTACCAGCCGCGGTCGTAGAAGGTCATGCCGTTGCGATTGCCCAACGCCCGCCAGAACTGCTGCATGGGCGGGTAATAGCCCATGGCCCAAAAGTCGTCATCGCCGATAGCGGAAAGCGCCTCCTGGGAAAGGTCCTGGGTCACGTGCACCGACGTGTCACGGGCATCCAGGTTGTAAATCAGATCGGAAATGCGGCTTCCCTTGCCAGCGCCCTTCCAGCCCTCGAACAGCACCACCATGCCAATGCCCTTGTCCTTGGCCATCTGCTGAAGAACCACCAAGCGCTTTACCAAGGCCTTATAACGTGTGGAATATTCCGTCTTGGAGACGCGGGGTGCGCCCATGTTGATGGAATCGAGCATAGTATCCCTCCCCTACGAACGCAGGTGGACGCGATGCCGCTCGGACAACAGGCCTCAAACCTTGCCTACCTGCGCATTCAATGTTTTCAAAACGAATATACCCCACCCGCGAGCCTCGCTAAATGAACAAAGGTGGCACACGTGTTAGGAACTCGCAAATTCAAGACCCGAAACAGATTATCCAAGGTCAAAAGGGGGTAGAATACAAAACGAACACATTCAGACTTGGGCAGCTCATGCAAGGAATCGCGTGCCCGTCTGATTATCGAGGGGTTTGATCACAAGGAGAGGAGCGACGATGGTCGCAAAGAAGCACGCCAACGACACTGGCGAAAAAAAGGGGAAACACGCCCGTAAGCAGGCCATGCCGTACATGCAGAACCGCGAGCTTTCTTGGCTGGCGTTCGACAAGCGCTGCCTTGACCAGGCAGAGGACGAAAACGTCCCCCTGCTCGAGCGCCCTACGTTTGCGGCAATCTTCCAGAGCAACCTGCAGGAATTCTTCATGGTCCGCGTCGGAAGCCTTACCGACCTGTCCCTGGTCAAACAGGAACTGCGCGACTCCAAGACCCTGATGACGCCTTCCGAACAGCTTGACGCCATCTACAAGCGCTGTCACGAGCTGTATCCCGAATACGAACGCATCTACACCAAGCTACAGCGCCAGCTTGCCGAAGAGGGCTTGCACCAGGTTCTTCCCGAAGACCTCGACGCCGACCAGGAAAAGTATCTACGCCTGTACCTGGACACCAACGTGGTTCCCTTCCTGTCGCCCCAGGTCATCAACGCACGCCACCCCTTCCCCCATCTAGAAAATGGCAAGCTGTACGTCCTGCTGCGCCTGGACGAAGAAGAGTCCCGCAATCGCAACAAGTCCGTCAGCTCCTCCAAGGACAAAAAGAAGAACAAGAACCTGGGCGCGGAAGACGCAACCTTCGGTCTGATCCCCTTGCCCCGCAAGGCCCAGCGCGTCATCAAGCTGCCTGGCAAGGGCACGCAATTCATCTTGCTGGAGCAGGCGCTCAAGCTCATCGCGCCCGACGTGTTCAACATGTACGTCACCAAGCGCGCCAGCGTCATCTGCGTCACGCGCAACGCTGACATCGATCCCAATTCCGACTACGTCTCCGAGATCGACTACGACTACCGCGAGCACATGAAGCGCATCCTGAAGAAGCGTGCACGTCTGGCTCCCGTCCGCCTGGAGACCGATATCCCCCTGTCCAAGGTCACCGAAAAGTTCCTGCTTGAGCGCCTTGGCCTCAAGCCTCACCAGGTGTTCGTGACCAAGGTCCCCATGGACCTGGGCTTCACTTGGGGTCTTTCGGGCCTTATGGACCCCGAAAAGGCTGCAAGCCTCTCCAGCGAGCCTTTCAACCCTTCGTGGCCTGCCTGCATCGATCCCAACCGCTCGATCATCGAGCAGGTCGTCGAGGGCGACAAGCTCCTGAGCTACCCCTACGAATCCATGGATCCCTTCGTGTCACTCCTGCAGGAAGCCGCAAATGACCCCGCCGTGGTATCCATCAAGATCACCCTGTACCGTCTGGCTTCCCAGTCCCGCCTGGCCGAGGCGCTGATTCAGGCTGCGGAAAATGGCAAAGACGTCACCGCCCTCTTCGAGCTGCGTGCCCGCTTCGACGAATCCAACAACATCGAATGGTCCCAGCGCTTCGAGGAAGCTGGCGCCAAGGTCATCTATGGCTTCCACGACTTTAAGGTCCACTCCAAGATCTGCACCATCACCCGTATGACCGAAGGCGGACTCCAGCACATCACGCAACTGGGTACCGGCAATTACAACGAAAAGA
>JAUNOE010000013.1 GCA_030537255.1 Coriobacteriia bacterium | reverse complement strand
GGAATTTACGTAGACGATGGTCTTTTCGCCTTGCACCACAAGGTTTGCCAGATAACGCCCACGGCGACGAATGTTGCGCTGGTCGTCAATCGTCAGATTACCTCGTTCGTGCTGGTCAGTGACCACATGCTTGATGCCCAGATCCAAAGACAAGGCATCAAGGACCTCCTGGGTTGCCGTAGCCGTTGCGGCAAGCACCTGAGGAGCACTCAGCTCTTCAAGAATCTCAGCAAGTCTACGATAGCTTGGACGGAAACCCGCTTTCGAGGTCGAGACATGATGAGCCTCGTCGATGACAACGAAGCGAATACGGCCCGATTCGGCAAAAGAGTTCACATGAGCATCGAGAAACTCCGGCGTGGTAAGCACGATGTCAACCGTGCCCGCACGAAGGCCCGCAAACACGCGATCTCGATCTTCCTGCGAAGTCTCACCATCGAGCACCTCGACCCCAAGGCCGAAGGGCTCCACGAGAGCAGGCAAATGAAATGCCTGATCGGAAGCCAGTGCGCGCAAAGGATACACAAACAGGCTTGCCTCGCCAGCACACAAGGCACGACGAATGGCATGGAGCTGAAAAATCAAGGATTTGCCCCGACCCGTTCCCAGAACTGATGCAACGGAGACACCGTTCGACAGCAGATCGAGTGCCTCGCGCTGAGAGGCATGCAACTCCCCCTCGCCCAGGAAAGTCTGGATGAGGGCCTGATCCAGCAAGTGGGAATCGCCCAAGGCAATTTCCGTCCATTCAGCACGTCGGACAAGGTCTCCACCAGGAAAGCCCGGACGAGCAGGTACGAAACCCGCCCCCTCGCGAGTACGTTCTCCGCCCTCGACCAAACCTGCCACAAAGGACACGTCCTCGCCCTCCAGGCACGCCTCAAGCGCTCCACAGGGAACCACTGGCTCAATGGCGGAAAGGACGGCCTTCACGGAACGACGTCCGCGCCATTCGTCAATCTGAAGCTGAAAGACCGCATTGACCACCGACGAACAACCCAAGATGGAATCAATGTCGGGACAATGGAACATGATGCAGTCAAGTGAATCACTGCCATCACTCAAGGTGCAGGAAAGATGGTTCTTTTCGGCACCAACAGCCCGCCCCTGAGCAATGGAGACGCCATGCGCCAAGAACTTGGGCACAGGGTTTTCCTGACCAAAGGGAGCCAAACGGTCGAGCAGACCCACATTGCGCAAATCGAGCTCGGCAAAGTCGATGACTGCATCCGCCTCCAGACGAGAAAGGAAATCCTCTTCGGGCAGAGTCATCATGTAGTCGTTCAGACGCTCAGAGAACGCCGCGAGGTTTTCGGCAGGAAGCGTGACACCCACAGCAGCACCGTGACCACCAAAACGCGTAAGCAGGTCTTCGCAGGAACGCACTGCCTCGAACAGGTTGACGTCACCAACGCTCCTTCCCGATCCACGGGCCTCGTCACCTTCGATGGTGAATAGGATCGAGGGCACTCCATATTTAGTGGTAAGCCGTGAAGCAACAATTCCCTTCACGCCTTCGTGCCAACCCTCACCCGCAACCACGATGCAGCGACGCCCCTCGGAAACCTCCTCGGCTTGGGCCAGGGCCACCTCTGCAAGTTCCGATTCAATCGCACGACGACGGGTGTTGGTCTCCTCAAGCTCGGCGGCGAGCTCACTTGCGTGAGCGAAGTCGTCCTCCATGAGCAAATCAAGTGCAAGCTGGGCATTGCCCATGCGTCCCGCAGCATTCAGGCGAGGAATGAGGGAGAAGCTCAGGTTGGAGGCCGTAAGCTGCTTGCCCGTCTGGCCCGAAGCACCGATCAGCGCGGCAACGCTGGGTCTGGGCTCCGAGTTGAGCATCGCAACGCCCTTCGCCACCAGTGCGCGATTCTCGCCGACCAGGGGCATGAGGTCGGCAACCGTACCCAAAGTAGCCAGGTCAACCAGCTCAAGCCACAGGTTCGGCTTTCCCAAGCGCGCACCGATGGCCTGGATGACTTTCAAAGCCACGCCAGCACCCGCAAGGATAGAGCTTGCGCAGCCATCGCACTTGGGGTCGACGACCGGAACACCCTCAGGCACCAAATTGGCAGGCTCATGATGGTCGGTGATGAGCACCTCGACGCCTGCTTCCTTCAAGCGCTCGACTTCCACCTTCGCCGCAATGCCATTGTCCACGGTGATAAGCACGTCTGGTTCGTAGGTCAAAGCACGTGCGATGGCAGCCTCGGTGAGGCCATAGCCCTCCTCAAAGCGCAAGGGCACAAAGGGAACCACGTCAACGCCCAGGCTCATCAGTCCGCGGGACATGATGGTAGTCGCAGAAATGCCGTCCAGGTCGAAGTCTCCAAAAACAAGAACGCGCTTTTGTTCGCGTACGGCCCGAGCCAAGGCGCAGACCAGTTCGTCCATGCCCGCAATCTCATAAGGGTCGCGCCAGTCGCGCTCAAGCGACGGCTCAAGGAAGACTCGGGCATCATCGAGCTCGGTGATGCCGCGTGCAACCATAACGGTGGACACGAAATGGGGAAGACCGAAGGCCTCAGAAATAGACTCCACCGCGGACTTGTCCGCGGGAAGGACATTGATACGAGCTGACATGATACATACCTGATTCGCGCTAAGTTTCTTCTTTCATTTGGCATTGTCTCACATCGGCCTACCACCAGACTTGAGCCTTGCCGAGCCTGGCGCAAAACTGCTCGTTTTTCTGGCTAGGAGCAACCATGTCGCCAAGAACCGAATCCTAGACAAAGCAATTGGACCCAGACTCCCCCTCGGGAATCCGGATCCAATTAACAAATAACGTGGTGTTAGCGCTGATTAAACGTCTGCTGCGTCTTTTCCAGGCCATTGGCAATGAGCGACTTCGCCGCTTGAGCACCCTGATCGCAAGCAGCCATGAATTCATCCATCACATCCTTGCGGGGTACCTGCAGGACAAAATCAGGGACGGGCATCTTTCCTGGAGGACGACCCACGCCTACGCGGACGCGCAAAAAGTCGCGGGTGCCCGTCTTGTCAATAATGGAGCGCAAACCGTTGTGTCCAGCATGGCCTCCACCACGCTTGACCCGAACGCTGCCCGCTGGGATGTCAAGTTCATCATGAACCACAATCCACTGATCAGGTGCCACTTCGTATTGCTTAAGCAGCTTGGAAACCGGACCACCGGAAAGGTTCATGAAGCTCTGGGGCTTGGCCAGAACGACGTCTTCCACCAAACCTGCACCCAGGGAAAGCTTGCCCTGGCCCACAAGAGAGCCGCAAGCGCTCTTCCAGTAGCGAACGTTGGCTTCTTCCGCCAGACGATCGACCACCTCGAAGCCCGCATTATGACGCGTATGCTCGTATTCCTCGCCTGGATTTCCCAGGCCAACAATAAGGTACATGCCGTGCGTGGCCTACAGAGCGAAGTTGGGGTCGAACATCTCGGAGATGGAAGTGTTGCCGAAGACGTTCTGGATAGCACGCGCAAACAAAGGCGCAACAGAAATGACGTGAACCTTTCCTGCACGCTCCTTGTCAACAGGAATGGTGTTGGTGACGATGACCTCTTCGATATCGGGATCGTTCAGACGCTCGTAAGCAGAGCCGCTGAAGACAGGATGGGTGCAGGTGACGTACACGCGATTGGCGCCCTTTGCCTTCAAGGTCTTGACGGCAGCAACGACCGATCCGCCCGTGTCGATCATGTCGTCGTTCAAGATGCAGTCCTTACCGGAAACGTCGCCAATCAGAGCGGTGACCTCAGCCTGGTTGTGCTTGGGGCGCTCCTTGTGCAGGATGGCCATGTCACAGCCAATGAGGTTGGACATCTTCTTTGCAGCCTTTGCGCGACCCAGGTCAGGAGAAACGACAACCATGTTGTCGGTATCAAGGTCCTTGGTCTTGATGTGCTCGGCAAGCTGCCACAGGGCGGACAGGTGATTGACGGGCACGTCGAAGAAGCCCTGGATCTGACCCTGGTGCAGGTCCATGGTGATGATGGAGTCGATGCCGGCGGTGGTCATAAGGTTGGCCACCAGCTTAGCCGTGATAGGCTCACGGGCAGCAGCCTTGCGATCCTGACGGGCATAGGCGTAGTGCGTAACCACGGCATGGACGGTACGTGCAGAAGCGCGCTTTGCGGCGTCGATCATGATCAGGAGCTCCATGAGGGACTCATTGACGTTGGGACCGGAAACAGACTGCACGATAAAGACATCTGCACCACGCACGGTCTCGAGATAGCGGGCATAGATTTCGCCGTTGGCAAACTTCTCAAGCTGGACCTTGCCAAGCTCGACGCCCAGACAGCGAGCGACCTCTTCGGCAAACTCGGGGTAGGTGGAGCCGGAGAAGACTGCCAAGCTCTTCGTCATGTTGCTCATAGTGGGATACCTCTATCCATCGTGCGGGCGCTGTTGCCCATAAATCTCCAACCCTGCCATAGTAACGCTAACCCAGCGAGACACCAGACCTCAAGGCGTCACTTTTCCCAAAACGCAGAAGGGAGCGTACGAAAGGACCGACCCGTCGGCAGGAAGACGAGCCGGCCCTGCGACGAGGAAGCTACTTACCCTCGTTCCAGCCTTCTTTTTCGACCTGGCGCGCACGTCCCAGAACCAGGGATTCAGGGCTTGCGTCCTTGGTCACGACGGAACCTGCAGCAACCAGGCAGTGGCGGCCCAGGGTGACGGGAGCAACCATCATGGTGTCGCTGCCAACAAAAACGTCGTCTTCGATAACAGTGGGCCACTTGGCCTTGCCATCGTAGTTGCAGGTAATCGAGCCTGCACCAATGTTCACGCCAGAACCCATGGTGCAGTCTCCGATATAGGACAGGTGGGGAACCTTGGAACCCTCGCCGATGGTCGACTTCTTGATTTCGACATGGGTACCAGCCTTGGAGCCCTTGCACATGTGCGTTGCGGGACGCAGGTAGGCGCGAGGACCACATTCGACGTCTTCGTCAATGACTGCTTCCTTGGCAACCGTCTCATCGATGACGCAATTTGCTCCCACGCACGTGTCAGTCAAACGCGAGTTGGGGCCAATGACGCAACCCGTCGCAACCTTCGTGGAACCCAAGAGATAGCTCTGAGGAAGAATCTCAACATCTTGCTCGATCTGGACATCCGGACCAATGAAGGTACTAGCGGGATCCCACAGGGTAACGCCCGCGTCCATGTGGCGGGCATTGATGCGCGCCTGCAAAAGACGGGTGGCCTCCGCCAGCTGACGGCGGGAATTAACGCCCAGGCACTCTGCACCATCTTCGGCAACCAGTCCTAGAACCTCACGGCCCTTGCTGCGAGCGATCGCCAAGACGTCGGTGAGGTAGTACTCGCCCTGGGCATTATCGGTGGAAACCTCGCCCAAGGCATCGAACAAAAGCTCGGTATCAAAGCAGTAAAAACCAGAATTGCACTCGGTGATAGCGGCCTGTTCGGGAGTGCAGTCTTTCTGCTCCACGATGGCAGCAACCTGACCGTCCTGGTCGCGGACGATGCGGCCGTAACCAGTGGGATCGTCGGCAATCATGGTGAGAACCACGACGCCAGCACCGCGCCCCTCACGCAGGGAGACAAGCTTGGCGATGGTCTCGGGGGTAACCAGGGGGCTGTCCCCCGTCAAGACCACTACGGAATCAGCCTTGCCCAGCACGGCGTCGCGAGTCATGTTGACGGCATGAGCGGTTCCCAGCTGCTCTTCCTGGACAACCGTCTCGGCGTCGACAAGAAGGGGCTCTACCTGGTCACGGCAATGGCCGACAACGGCTACCACGCGCTCAAGGCCGGCAGCATGGGCAGCGTCAACGACCCAACGTACCAGAGGCTTGCCCAGGATTTCGTGTGCGACCTTGGGTTTTCTGGACTTCATGCGAGTGCCTGCACCCGCAGCAAGAATGATGGCTGCAGCGTTCATGTGAAGCATGCCTTTCTCTCAAAGAAGCGCCCCGGAAGAATATCCAGGGCAGTGATTTCCTAATTTCGCATCTGACGTGCGTATTTAGCGATTATTGTCCTCGAGGAGCAACGTAGCCGAGCAAATGGCGTCAAGCAGCACGATAGCAAAGTGCTGCGCGGTCCTGTCGACACCTGCATCCTGCCAGCAGTCACCCGGCAGACGAAGGGCAACACGAGACCCTGGCTTTCGCTTGATAGCACGGAAGGCCTGGGCCAAGCGCAACACCAAGGTTTCGCTGGGCTCGTACTCCACAGTAGGAACCCCGGGGACGGCCGCCTGACTCGACCCCAGGATATGCAGGAACATGGTGGCATCATCAGGAGCCACACCCAGAGTGTCAGCGCTAGTGACGCGTGAATTTGGATTGGTAGCCATAGCCAGATTGGACATACGTGCCGCAACCAGGCGGGGAAGCTCTTCGGTCCCAAAGAGACACAGCAAATTCAGCTCTAGTGCCTCAGAGGCGCGCGCAAAACCCATGTTCAACACCGGCGTATGGGCGCTTTTCTCCCGCCAGGAATGAGCCAAGTTGTTGAGCTCACGGAAGGTCATCGAGCCGGCAATGCCGTCGTCGGGCAAACCCATGTTCAGCTGGAAGCGACGCAGGGCCTCTTCAGTATGGGCACCAAAGATGCCGTCGACGTTGCCCACGGAAAAGCCCAACGCGGAAAGGGCAGACTGCAAGACCTCAACATCGTGACCATGGAAAAAGGGTACACGCAGATAGAGGTTGCGGTCACCCATCTGGAAAGTGGCATCGACCAGACGCGACCACACCTGGTGGTCGACGTAGTCAACGGGCTCCAGGCCATGATCGGCGCAAAAGTTCTTGATGGCAATGATGGTATCCTCGTCGAAGGCCTCGGTAACCTGACCTTCGGAAAGATAACCGAGCTCGCAAAGGCGATGCTGCACGTCGGAAACGGCAGCCCCGCGGTCATGAGGCTTGATGGTATCCATGGAGACACCTACTTCAAACGGCTTACGAACCAGTCCGCCATGGAAACGAGCAGGTCGTAGGCTTCGGATTTGTCAAGGAAGGTGGCAAGATCGGCCTTGGCATCGGCGACAAGCTCCTTGGCAAAAGAGCGAGCATAGTCAATGGAGCCAGCCTCCTGCATGATTGCCACTGCTTCAGCCAGGATCTCAGGGTTCTTTTCTTTAGAGGAAAGGATGGATTCCAGACGGTCGCGATCCTTCGAGTGAGCCAAGGCATGCACGGCAACCAAGGTGCGCTTTCCTTCAGTAATGTCGGAGCGGTAGTCCTTTTCCTTGGCCTCCTTGGTACCTACCAGGTTCAAAAGATCGTCCTGAATCTGGAAAGCAAGACCAGTAGCCATTCCGAAACGACGCAAGCCCTCGACTTGTTCTTCGGTACCGCCTCCCACAATGGCTCCAATGGCCAGGGGAACGCCCCCAGAATAATAGGCCGTCTTGTGTCGAGCCATGAGCAGATAGTCATCGACTGTGAGGTCATAGCGATTGTCGCGCGCCCAACCGATGTCAAGCGCCTGACCCTCGACCGTACTGCAGGCCATGGAGACCAGCTCCAGCGAGACACGCACCTTCTCGGTGTCGGTCAGCAGAGGATCACACATGACGATGCCATTAACCACTGCCAAGCCCAGATCACCTGCGTTGATAGCAAGACCCTCACCTTC
This sequence comes from Coriobacteriia bacterium, assembly GCA_030537255.1. Classification (GTDB taxonomy): domain Bacteria; phylum Actinomycetota; class Coriobacteriia; order Coriobacteriales; family Eggerthellaceae; genus Anaerotardibacter. The sequence goes on along the minus strand of JAUNOE010000013.1, from coordinate 18,729 downwards.
GGTCAGGTGAAAGCAGGGCTCGCCGCGACGAAGCTCGGCCTCGTCGGCGATGTCATCATGGATAAGGGCGGCAGTGTGGAAATGCTCAATTGCCGCACCAGCGCTGAGCGACTTGCGCCAATCGCCCCCAACGGCGACTGCGGCCAAGGCACAGATCAAGGGGCGGTGGCGCTTACCGGCGTTTTGGCTGTACTTGGTCAAGGGGCCATAAAGATAGGTCCACATGTCGGGATGGGAACCCTTGGGAATAAACGAGTTGATGACGTCTCCCATGGGCACAGCACACTGGTTCAGGTAGTCGGAAAAGGAACCCTTTTCCACTTTTGCCATGGATTCGGCCAAACGACCGCACAGGAGCTCAAGCTTCTGCGCATCAAGAGAAAAGAGCTGGCCATGATTCGTTTGCATATGAGAGCAGTCCCCTTTCAGGGCTTCTGGGTAGCACTGAGCAAGCTGGTAGGAGCGGTGGGGTTCGAACCCACAAGACAACGAGTGCCGGTGGATTTTAAGTCCACTGCGTCTGCCAATTCCGCCACGCTCCCACGGTTCATGCTCTGTGCATTGTAGCAGCTATGACCCAACGATGCCGAAACGAAGAGATGCAAACACTCCGGCAAACATTAAAGACCAGCGGCATCGAGAATGATGCCCTGCAGGATGTCAGACTCGCTCGCGCTAAAGCCCTCAGCCCCCAGAAGGCCAAGAACCACATCGAGAATCAAGGCACCCGCAACAATTACCGGCGCACGCTTCGGTTCAAGACCCACTACCTGCATACGCTCATGCAGCGGCAAGGAAGCAAGCTGCTCGTAGATTCTACGAAGAGTGGCACGAGGAACAAAGGTGCCGTCCACCTTATCGGGGTCGTACTCCGCCATTTCGGAATCAATGGAAACCATCGAAGTCGCCGTACCCGCCACCGCGATCACCTTTTTGCAGGGAATGCCCGCATCCCTGGCCTGGGCAATGACGGGGGCCATGGATTCTTCGATCCACGAGCGGGCCTTGGCAAGCTCTGCCTGAGTTGGAGGGTCTCCTGCCAGGAAGCGCTCGGTCACCCTGCGACAACCGATGTTGAAGGAATGGCGGAACACGGGGGTATCTCCACCTCGTCCAAACACCACCTCGGTGGATCCACCGCCAACATCAAGAACCACGATATCTTCGCCCACAAAGGCGCGCGAGGCACCCTTGAACGACAGCGCCGCCTCCCTATCGCCAGGAATGACAGAAAGGGTCACACGGGATTGCCTTAAGGCGTCAATGAGGTCCTGGGCGTTGCGGGCATCACGAGACGCGCTCGTTGCCAGTGCGCAAACGGGAATCTCGGGAGCATCGGCAAGCTGAACGGAATCGATGACCTCTCGATAAGAAGCAATAGCATGGGCCACACGCTGGGTAGCCTCAGGACGTAGGACACCCGTCTTATCAACGCCTTCGCCCAAATTCACGATTTCCAGGCGACGTTCGAGCTCGCAAAGCTCGTCTCCTATGACGTCAGCAACCAAGAGACGACAAGTCACCGTGCCGATGTCGATTGCCGCAAAACGACGGGGAGGATTATTTGCCATAGCCAAACACCACGTCCAAAACGCCGGAATACCACGTGTCGGGAGCAGGAACCTCAACCTTGCTCTGAGCAATGCTGTCGATAACCGAGGTGGTGGAAGACGAGCTATCCTGAGCCTCCTCGGAAAGGCCCTTCACGGTGACGGCGTGCTCGCCCGACCTAAGCCAACCAAGCTGTTGATGAGCGTAATCCGCCAAACCGTCTTCGGTGGACAAGTAATCCACGTCGGCTTTCACCTGATTGTAGCTAGCCTCGGTAACCTCATATTGAGCTTGAAGCTGCTGTAGGGAACGAACCTCGTTGTACAAGTCTGCGGCAGGCTGATACACAAACACGCCTAAGGCAACAACAAGAAGCAAACTTGCAATGCCCCAGCGCATTAAGCGTCCTCCCGCAAAAAAATCGGAGAGGGAACTCGTGCGAAACTTCTTGCCGGAGTGCTCCTGCTCTTGCATCTGAGCCGAACGGCGATGTTCGCGGCCCATCTTCATCTCATAGAGTGCAGCGCGACTGCCAGCTTGATCCTGCGAGCGTCGTACGTCTTCGCGACCAACCGTGCGCTCGAACTGTCGTTCCGCCTTGGAAGAACGCATCTTGTGCCTGAGCTGGCCAAAAGCGCCCCTATCAGAATCGGAGGAGCGAAAGGAAGACCTGCGGGACTGGGTGCGATCACCCCGGGAAGAATGTTCAAGCATCTCGCTGCGACGTTCAGCTTCCTCGGAATATGCACCCATTTGACGACGGGTAGAGGCGGCGCGCTCATTCGATTCACGAGAAGAGCGGGCTCGATCACCTCGAGCGCGACTGGGACCATAGGAAGAGCGTTCATACGAGGAACGCCTCGACGCAACGGATTCACCAGAATGACGGGAAGGAGCCGTGGCGGCATACGCACCCTGGGTACGCGAAGCGACAGAGGTCCGAACCTCGTCGAAAGAGAGGATGTTGGCTTCGTAGGCCACGAATAAATGGCTCCTTTTGGCATTTTGGTGCGATTAGATAGTGTGTTCAACGCCAGAAGAACAGGCTCAATCCTAACACACGAGCCACGCGGCAAACCAAAGCCGCCAAACTTTTCCGAAAGCGAGCAAATCATGCCACAAAAGCCCAACAACACGAATCCGGGCGTAGCCCTTCCCTCCCTATCCCATCATCCGAAGCAAGCCCTAGGGAGGAATAAAAAGAGGAGCCACCCAATGGTGGCTCCTCCTATATTCCAAAAAAGATTCCGGCATAACAGACAAGCTGCTGCGCCAGGCAAAGAAATAAAACTACTCCTCGTCGAGAGCAGCTGCGACTTCGTCGGTGATCTCCATGGTGTGATAGACGTTCTGAAGGTCCTCAAGCTCCTCAAGGCGGTCAATCAGACGCATAACCTTACGAGCCTCATCAGCAGTGACAGCGGTGGGAGTGGTAGGAATCATGGTGAGCTCAGAGCCCTTGGTCTCGATGCCCTGCTCCTCAAGAGCCTGCTTCACGGCATGGAGGTCACCTGCTGCGGTGTAGACGATCCACTCGTCGCCACCGTCCTCGTAGTCCTCGCCACCAGCTTCGGCAACTGCCAACATGAACTCGTCCTCATCGACGGCGTTCTCCTTGTCGGCGACCTTCTTTTCCTCAGACTTGATAACCTTTTCCACCAAAATCTGACCCTTGCGCTCAAACTGGAACGCAACAGAACCGCTGGTGCCCAGGTTGCCGCCATGCTTGGTGAATGCAGAGCGAACGTCTGCCGCAGTACGGTTGAGGTTGTCTGTCAGGGCCTCACAGTAAACAGCGATGCCACAGGGGCCATAACCCTCGTAGACCTTGGTTTCGTAGTTGGCGGCATCCTTGCCGGTGCCAAAGGCCTTGTCGATAGCGGTCTTGATCTTGTCCTTGGGCAGGGAGTAACCCTTGGCCTTTTCGATGGCGGCTGCCAGGGAAGCGTTGTTGTCGGGGTTGGGGTCGCCACCTTCCTTGGCCGCAACGGTGATGTTACGGGAGAGCTTGGAGAACAGAGCAGAGCGCTTTGCGTCCTGAGCTGCCTTGCGATGCTTGGTGGTTGCCCACTTAGAATGTCCGGACATTGGCACTTCCCTTCGGATAGGTAGGCTCCGCGTCTGATGCGGACCTTATTGCCTCTAAGTTGTATATGCGACACTGCAGTGTAGCACAAACCAAACCGAGTCCCAAGATACAAGGAGGGACCAGAACGCTTGTTCCAGCCCCTTATTGGACAATATTTAGTGTTTGGTCATATTCGGACTATTCAACCAGACCCATTTCCGCCTTCACGACATCGGCAATAGACTGAGCAACCTCATGTGCCGCCTCATGTGTTGGAGCCTCAACCATCACGCGAACCAAAGGCTCTGTACCAGAAGGACGAACCAAGATGCGACCCTGACCCGCCATCTCATCGTTCTTTGCCGAGATGATGGCAGCAACTGCGGGGTTGTCGGTCACGGCATGCTTGTCCGTAACGCGAACATTGATGAGCTCCTGGGGGAATCGCTGCATCACGCTTGCTGCTTCGGCTACCGAAATCCCCTGACGCAGCACGGCGGCCAGGAATTGCAGAGCAGTGACCAGACCGTCACCCGTTGAGTTGTGCTCAAGGAAAATCATGTGGCCACTCTGCTCGCCACCAATGGAGAGACCACCCTCGCGGAGCTGAGCGAGTACGTATTTGTCACCTACGTTGGTCTGGATAACCTTGATACCCGCAGCCTCCATGCACTTGGTAAAACCAAGGTTGCACATAACAGTGGAAACAACGGTATCGTCAGCCAGCTGACCACGACGCTTCAGGTCAAGGGCGCATACCGCCTCTACGACGTCGCCATCGATTTCGTTGCCCTGCGAATCAACGAACATGACGCGATCAGCATCGCCATCGTGAGCAATGCCCAGATCTGCACCGGTTGCAGCAACCAACTGACGAAGGGGCTCAAGATGGGTGGAGCCGCACTTGACGTTGATATCGGTACCGTTGAAATCGTCATTGATGACGATGACTTCCGCGCCCAGCTGTTCGAGAGCGCGTGCGGTGGTCAGAGAAGAGGCACCGTGTCCGGTATCGAGGGCAATTTTGAGCTCGTCAAAGGGAAGGCCCTCCTCAGCGACAGTCTGAGACACGTAGAGCTCGCAAGCATTGTCAACGGGGACGATGACGCCAACTTCATCCCCAGAGGGAAGATCGGCATCAGCTGCGCCGCCTGCCATGACGAAGGACTCAAGCTGGGCTTCGACTTCGTCGGCAAGCTTGAAACCCTGGCCATCAAAAAACTTGATGCCGTTGTATTCGGGCGGATTGTGAGAAGCACTGATGACGATGCCACAATCGGCATGAAGCTCACGTGCAAGTAGCGCCACGCCAGGAGTGGGGATGATGCCACAGTCAAGCACGGTGCCGCCAAGGCTCATGATGCCAGCACCAAGGGCAGCCTGGAGCATGTCGCCCGAAAGACGCGTATCCCTGCCCACGACAACCGTGCGGCCGAACAGGGCAGCGGCCGCCTGTCCCAGCTTAAACGCAATATCACAGGTCAGTTCCGTGTTGGCGACGCCGCGAGCGCCGTCGGTTCCAAAAAGCTTTGCCATGGGTTCACCTATTTTTCTACGTGATTGCCGCGATTGCGGTACTCGGGATTCAATCGGATGGCGCCTTCGTTCTGGGAGAGCTCCTCAGGGGTCATGCGGGCATTGAGCTCAGCCGCAAACTCATCAAGGGCGATTCCCTCTCGCTCAAGCAAGACCATGAGGTGATACACCACGTCAGCAGCCTCATAGCGAAGATGATCGACGTCTTTCGGTTTGGCATCAGGGCGATCGCAGTCCTTTGCGGCAAGCGTGGTTTCGTGAGCCTCCTCGACAAGCTTCTTCAACAGATTGTCCAAGTCACCCGTGAGCAAGCGATAGGTATAGCTTTTGTCACCAGCGCTACGACGTGCGTGGATGGTACCGGCAAGCGTCTCGAGCGTATTGCCAATCTGGCTTTGGGCAGGCCTGAGCTGCTCGCCCTCGGGAATATAGGTTTTGGAAGTCATGATTCTCCTAATGAAGAAGGGCCGCAAAGCCCTGCCCCTCAGTCGTGCGAAAGTGCGCTCGGACAATGATACCGCAGCACTACCACACAAGCAGATACGATATGGGGGCTACCAGATGGATCAACCGCCAAGATAAGGTTCCCGTGGATACAACGCCCTCTTTGGAGCGGTCCGACGACCATTTCCCCCTCTCCACCGCTCTCAGCCAGCATCGTTTTGATAAAGGTCCACGTCATTGCCAATTTTTGATGGTATTCTCACGTCAAGGGTTTTGGACGGCGCCTGCTTTCTAAAGCCCGCTTTCCAACGAAGGTGACGGTGGGGGTCGCCAGCATTGCGCCAGCGACTCCCACCCGATCCGGGAAAACAGCAAATCATTCAACCCTCACCCACCAGCAAAAAAGGCGACCCGGATTTCTCCGGGTCGCCTTTTCAACTCCTCAACCAAAGGAGTCGCCCAAGCCTAAATCGGAAGGACAACCCCTTGGCAACAGGCTTAGAGATCCTGCTGCTCGGCGTTGGAGGCAGCCTCGTCAGCAGCGGACGTCAGGCCAAAGCCCAAGTCACCACCGAGCAGAGCGTCAAGCTCTTCGAGGTTGCGCTGATAGGAACGAGGAGGAAGGGCCTCGCCCAGCATTTCCTCGTCACCGTCGTCGTAAGACACACGGGTCTCGCCACCGATGAGTACGCTGTCATCGGGAGAGAACACCATGTCGAGCAGCTGGCTCACGTCATCACGGGATGCGCTCAGGTCATCCTCGATCACGCGGGACAGACCACGCTCGGCAAGGCCTGCCTTGAGTTCCTCGATAGCCTTGGTTCCGATGCCTTCGATGCGCAGGAGCTCATCTTCGGTACGACCAACCAGGTCGGCAACGGTTTCGATGCCAGCCTCGGAGAACTTGTTTGCCCAACGCTGAGACACACCCAGGTCATCGTAGATATACAGGCGAGCCTCTTCGTCAGTGAGGTTATTGGCGCGCTGGCCGCTGATGGAAGCGAAGTAGCTTGCGTAATCAGAGCCAGATCCCAGGTAACCCTCACCATCGAGCGCCCAATCCTGCTCCTTGGGGAGCAGCTCCTCGAGGTCACGGAGTGCCTCGGGTGCAGAATCGGGCAGTGCGTCGCCGTCGACCTTGTTGGTGGGAACGCCCTTGTAGGTGAGGCCCACGTTGCGGTAGCGCTCAAGGCCAGTACCAGCGGGGATGGGCTTACCAATGATAACGTTCTCCTTGAGGCCATGAAGGACGTCGACCTTGCCTTCGATGGCAGCGTCGGTAAGGACCTTCGTGGTCTCCTGGAAGGATGCGGCGGAAACCCAGGAGTCGGTGGCAAGCGAAGCCTTGGTGATGCCGAGCAGCAGAGGCTGGCCCACGGGAGGATTCTTGCCCTCGAGCACCAGGTTGTTGGCAACGTTTTCGAACTCGAAGCGATTGACCTGACGGCCAGGCAGCAGATCGGAGTCGCCAGCATCGGTAACGGTGATCTTGCGCAGCATCTGACGAGCGATGACCTCGATATGCTTGTCGTTAATGTCGACGCCCTGGGACACGTAAACGTGCTGGACCTGGGAGACGATGTAGCGCAGCGTGGTATCGGCGTCGGTCAGGGCAAGCAGCTCGTGGGGGTTCACGGAACCCTTGGTCAGCTGCTGACCGATGCTGACAAGGCAGCCATCCGTGACGCCCGGCATGAGCTGAGCACGTGCGGAGACGACCTCTTCCTGGATGTTGCCCTCCATGTCGTGGACGGTAAGCGTCTTGGACTGCTTGTCGCCACGAACCTGCAGAGTACCTGCCACCTTGGCCAGGACAGCCAGACCCTTGGGCTTGCGTGCCTCGAAAAGCTCGGTAACACGGGGAAGACCCATGGTGATGTCCTCGCCTGCGACGCCACCGGTGTGGAACGTACGCATGGTGAGCTGGGTACCGGGCTCGCCGATGGACTGAGCAGCGATAATGCCGACAGCGGTGCCGATGTTGACAGGACGGCTCGTAGCCAGGTCCCAGCCATAGCACTTCTGGCAGATGCCGTGCTCGGAATGGCAGGTCATGACGGAACGATGCTTAATCGTCTTGACGCCTGCGGCATCCCACTCCTGCAGCTGATGCACGGAGTCGATATAGGCATCCTTCTCAGCCAGGATTTCGCCAGTCTCGGGGTTGACGACAGGCTCTGCCAGGCAGCGACCGACGAGCATCTCGTCGACGCCCTTGTCGCCACGGATAGAGGCGACGGTGCCATCAGTGGTGCCACAGTCAATCTCACGAATGATGATGTCCTGGGCAACGTCAACCAGACGACGGGTCAGGTAACCAGAGTCAGCAGTACGCAGAGCCGTGTCGGCCAGACCCTTACGGGCGCCGTGCGTGGAAATGAAGTATTCCAGAACGGACAGGCCTTCGCGGAAGTTTGCCTTAATAGGAGTCTCGATGTAGTTACCCTGGGGGTCAGCCATCAGACCACGCATACCAGCAAGCTGACGAATCTGTTTGATGTTACCTCGTGCACCGGAGAACGCCATCATGTAGATGGGGTTGAAGCGGTCGAAGTTGTTGGCCATAGCATCGCCAACCTCTTCGTTTGCCTTGGTCCAAACATCGATGACCTGCTGATAGCGCTCGCCATCGGACATAAGTCCCATCTCGTACTCTTCGTCGATGACGGCAACCTGCTCGTCAGCGGCAGCAAGGATTGCCTCCTTCTGGGGAGGAATCGTTGCGTCGTAAACGGAGACAGTGACGCCTGCGCGAGTTGCGTAATGGAAGCCGGCGGACTTCAGACCGTCCAGAATGGGTTCCATCCTGGAAGTGGTGTAGCGGTTGCAGCAGTCTTCGACGAGCCAGCTGATCTCGGACTTGTTCATCTCGTAGTTGAGGAAGGGGTAGTCCTCAGGCAGCAGGTTGTTGAAGGTGATGCGGCCGATAGTGGTCTGGATGCGCTCGCCAGCCTTGTGCCCAGAGTACTGCTCACGAGCGTCGGCAACCACGGTGTCCTCGGTCAGACGGACCCAGACCTTTGCCTGCAGGTCAACATCAGCACGAGCATCGTAGGCACGCAGGGCGTCAGCCTTGTCGATGAAGACGCGACCCTCACCAGGGAAGCCATCACGAGCAGCGGTCAGATAGTACAGGCCGATGATCATGTCCTGCGTGGGGACGGTCAGAGGACGACCGTGTGCGGGAGACTTGATGTTATTGGCAGAAAGCATCAGCACACGTGCCTCGGCCTGAGCTTCGTTGCCCAGGGGCACGTGAACAGCCATCTGGTCGCCGTCGAAGTCGGCGTTGAAGGCGGTACATACCAAGGGATGCAGCTTGATGGCCTTACCCTCGACCAGGACGGGCTCGAAAGCCTGAATGCCCAGACGATGCAGGGTTGGTGCACGGTTCAGCAACACGGGATGCTCGGTAATGACCTCTTCCAGGACGTCCCAAACATAGGTTGCGCCACGATCAACGGCACGCTTGGCAGCCTTGATGTTGGCAGCGTACTCAAGCTCGACCAGGCGTTTCATTACGAAGGGCTTGAACAGCTCGAGAGCCATCTGGGAAGGAAGGCCACACTGGTGAAGCTTCAGGCTAGGACCGACGACGATGACGGAACGGCCAGAGTAGTCGACACGCTTACCCAGCAGGTTCTGACGGAAACGACCCTGCTTGCCCTTCAGGTTGTCAGAGAGAGACTTCAGGGGACGGTTGCCAGGACCCGTGACGGGACGGCCACGGCGGCCGTTGTCAAACAGCGAGTCAACAGCTTCCTGCAGCATGCGCTTCTCGTTGTTCACGATGATTTCGGGAGCACCGAGGTCAAGCAGACGCTTCAGACGGTTATTACGGTTGATGACGCGACGATACAGGTCATTCAGATCAGACGTTGCAAAACGACCGCCGTCGAGCTGCACCATGGGGCGCAGGTCGGGAGGAATGACGGGGATGACGTCGAGGATCATGTCAGAAGGCTTGTTCTGGGAATGCAGGAACGCATCGACGACCTTCAAGCGCTTGATGGCCTTGGCACGCTTCTGGCCCTTGCCGGTGGCAACGGTCTCACGCAGTTCCTCAGCAACAGCGGCGAGGTCGATGGCGTCGAGCAGGTCACGAACGGCCTCAGCACCCATACCACCCTTGAAGTAGTCGGAGTAGTTCAGGCGCATCTCACGATAGAGAGACTCGTCGGGAACAAGCTGCTTGGGCTCGATCTTCAGGAAGGACTCGAGAGCCTCGGAACGCAGAGCCTTGCGCTCGTTGAACTCCTCGTAGATATCAGCGATTTCGTCTTCGACTTCCTCGGGGCTCAGGCGCTCGTCCTCGTCGACATCGTCGACGAACTCGTCTTCCTCGGGAACATAGTCCACGGAAAGGCGACGGACAGACTCGACCAGGCGGTCACGCTCTGCATCCAGCTCCTCAAGGTCTGCAGCAAGCTCGTCACGCAGGTCCTCGACGTCTTCCTCACGAGCTTCCTTGTCCACCCAAGTAATGATGGAAGAAGCGAAGTAGAGAACCTTCTCAAGCTCTTTGGGAGGAATGTCGAGCAGGTAGCCCAGACGAGAGGGAGAGCCCTTGAAGTACCAGATGTGGGAAACAGGCGTAGCCAGCTCGATGTGACCCATACGCTCGCGGCGAACCTTGGAACGGGTGACCTCGACGCCGCAGCGCTCACAGACGATGTTCTTGAAGCGAATGCGCTTGTACTTGCCGCAGGCGCACTCCCAGTCCTTGGTGGGACCGAAGATCTTCTCGCAGAACAGACCGTCCTTCTCGGGCTTGAGGGTACGGTAGTTGATGGTCTCGGGCTTCTTTACCTCACCACGGGACCAACCACGAATATCCTCCGCACTTGCAAGCGAGATGCGGATCGCGTCGAAATTGTTGACGTCAAATTCGGACATTTAGTTCTCCTCTCCCATACCGATCAGGTCATTGTTCTCGTCGCCAGAATCCTTCAGCAGGGCTGCAGTCAGGTCGGCGATGGAGTCGAGCAGGTTCTTGTCAGCCTCGGTGTCAATCTCGGGAACCTCGGGTGCCTCGGGAGCGCGGGTCTCCTCGGGATCCTTGGTGACATCGATGGTGGTGCCACCCTTGCCCTCGAGCTCAACGTTGAGGCACAGGGAGCGGAGCTCCTTGATGAGAACCTTGAAGGACTCAGGAACCTCAGCGGCAGGGATGCTTTCGCCCTTGACGATAGCCTCGTAGGCCTTGACACGGCCGGAGGTGTCGTCGGACTTGATGGTCATGATTTCCTGCAGCACGTTGGATGCGCCGTAGGAGTACAGGGCCCAGACTTCCATCTCGCCGAAACGCTGACCGCCGAACTGAGCCTTGCCGCCCAGAGGCTGCTGGGTAATCAGGCTGTAGGGGCCAGTGGAACGAGCGTGGATCTTGTCATCGACAAGATGGCCCAGCTTCAGGATGTAAGTCTGACCAACGGTGATAGGCTCACGGAACTTCTCGCCCGTACGGCCATCGAACAGCCAGGTCTTGCCAGTTGCGGACAGCTGGGGAACAAACTCGTCACGAGCCAGGTCGCCGAACTTGGCATGATTTGCGTTGACCAGGTTGCGGTTGGCCTTAAGGATGGCGTCGGAAATCTCCTGCTCGGTCGCACCGTCGAAGACGGGGGTTGCAACGTACATGGGACCCTCGACGACCTCGTCGGTCTCTTCCTTGTCAGACCAGCCCCACTTGGCAGCCCAGCCGAGGTGGTTCTCGAGCAGCTGACCGACGTTCATACGGGAAGGAACGCCCAGGGGGTTCAGGATAACGTCGATAGGCGTACCGTCAGCCATAAAGGGCATGTCCTCCACGGGCAGGATGCGGGAAATGACACCCTTGTTGCCGTGACGACCGGAAAGCTTGTCGCCCTGCTGAATCTTACGCTTCTGAGCAACAAAGACGCGGACGAGTTCGTTGACGCCAGGAGCCAGTTCGTTGTCGTCGCCGCGAGACTCACGACGCACGTCGATAACGCGGCCGTCAGCACCATGAGGAACCTTGAGGGACGTGTCGCGAACCTCGCGAGCCTTCTCACCGAAGATAGCGCGCAGCAGGCGTTCCTCGGCGGTGAGCTCGGTTTCGCCCTTGGGGGTAACCTTGCCGACCAGGACGTCGCCAGGGCCAACTTCTGCACCGACGCGGATGATGCCGTCAGCGTCCAGGTCGGAGATCATCTCATCGGAGATGTTGGGGATCTCGCGAGTGATCTCTTCGGGGCCAAGCTTGGTATCACGAGCATCGATCTCGTACTCAGAGATATGGATGGAGGTCAGAAGGTCCTCGGCCACGATACGCTCAGACAGGATGATAGCGTCCTCGTAGTTGTAGCCTTCCCAAGGCATGTAGGCAATCATCAGGTTGCGGCCCAGGGACAGCTCTGCGTGATCGCAGGAAGGGCCGTCAGCCAGGACATCGCCAACCTCAACGCGATCGCCCTTGCGAACGATGGGCTTGTGATTGATGCAGCCACCCTGGTTAGAGCGCTTGAACTTGGGAACCAGATACTCGTCGTATTCGCCATCGGTGCGCTCAACGATGATGGTCTCGCCGTCAACGTAGTCGACAACGCCAGCATTCTGGGCCACAAGGACCTCACCGGAGTCGACGGCCAGACGATGCTCGATGCCGGTACCGACCAGAGGAGCATCAGGGCGCAGCAGAGGCACAGCCTGACGCTGCATGTTGGAGCCCATCAGTGCACGGTTAGCGTCGTCATGCTCCAGGAAGGGAATCAGCGAAGTTGCGACGGAAGTCATCTGACGGGGAGAGACGTCCATGTAGTCGACGCGATCGGGCGTGACGTCCATTGCCTCACCAAACACGCCACGGGAGTCGCGGCCACGGCACAGAACGCGGGTTGCGGGAACGAAGTTGCCGTCCTTATCCCTGGAACCGAACTCGCGGGTCTCCAGGTCGAACATCTCGTTCGCCTGAGCGATGGTGTGATGCTCTTCCTCATCTGCGGTCATGTAGTCGATCTCATCGGTGACCTTGCCGTCGACGACGCGACGATAAGGAGTCTCGATGAAGCCGTAGGGATTGATGCGGGCATAGGTAGCCAGCGAGCCAATCAGACCAATGTTGGGACCTTCAGGGGTCTCAATGGGGCACATACGGCCGTAGTGAGAGGTGTGAACGTCTCGAACCTCGAAGCCTGCGCGCTCGCGGGACAGACCACCAGGGCCCAGTGCGGACAGACGACGCTTATGGGTAACACCTGCGGCAATATTTGCCTGGTCCATGAACTGAGACAGCTGCGAAGAGCCGAAGAACTCGCGGATTGCGGCGACGATGGGACGAATGTTGACCAGAGACTGAGGAGTGATGTCCTCGGGCTCCTGCATGCCCATTCGCTCGCGGACGACGCGCTCCATACGGGACAGGCCGATGCGGAACTGGTTCTGAATCAGCTCGCCAACCGTGCGGATGCGACGATTGCCGAAGTGGTCGATGTCGTCGGTGTTGACGCCTTCTTCGCCATCGTGCAAAGCAACGATGTAACGCATAGAGGCAATGATGTCCTCCTGCGTAAGCGTGGAGCAGTCGTTTTCGGGATCAAAGCCGAGCTTCTTGTTGATCTTGTAGCGACCGACCTTCGCCAGGTCATAACGCTGGGAGTTGAAGAACAGACCGTCAAGCAGCGTACGGGCGGAATCGATCGTAGGGGGCTCACCGGGACGGAAACGACGGTAGAGCTCGATCAGAGACTCTTCCTTGGTGGTGGCGGGGTCACGATCGAGGGTGCGGACAACCATGTCGGAGTTACCCAGAACCTCGAGGATCTCCTCGCGGGTCTCGGCAATGCCGAGGGCACGCAGAAGCAGCGTAGCAGGCTGCTTACGCTTGCGGTCAATGCGGACCGAAAGGATGTCGCGCTTGTCGGTCTCGAACTCGAGCCAAGCACCACGGGAAGGGATGATCTTTGCGTTGTAGAGCGTCTTGTCAGAGGTCTTGTCCTGCTCAGCGGAGAAGTACACGCCAGGAGAACGGACCAGCTGGGAGACAACGACGCGCTCGGTGCCGTTGATGATGAAGGTACCGCGGGGAGTCATGAGCGGGAAGTCGCCCATGAACACCTCCTGCTCCTTCACGACACCGGTCTCGGTGTTGACGAAGCGGATTTCGGCAAAAAGCGGAGCCTGATAGGTGACGTCACGCTCCTTGCACTCATCCACGCCATACTTGGAGTCGCCGAAATGGTACTTACCAAACTCGACGAACATGCTCTTGTTGTTGGAGTAGATGGGGCTGATGTCAGCGAAGGCGCTTGCAAGGCCCTCCTCGACGAAGTTCTTGAAGCTCTCCGTCTGGATGGCGATAAGATTGGGGACGTCCATGACGTCGGGAATCTTAGCGAAGCTCCTACGATTCCGATAACGGCTGGTGGAAGCGGGGTTTTCAGATTGAACCACGAACTGTTTCCTCCTTCGATGGAACCTGGTCTTTGGCTAAAAACACAAATACTAAAATATAGGTGCGAACCCCCCTTTCGTCAAGACAAATTTTTATCAGTTATGTAGGTTTTATGTTCTTCTGAAATTAATTCGAAATACCCAAGGTTCGACACATACGCACAAAACATCAAACTTCACGACAAAGCGCAACAAAGGGGAGGAGCACCAAGGCTCCTCCCCTCTTTTGTTAAGCCAGCTTCGCTCAGGCGCAAGAGCCCTTCGCGCTCCCCTACTCCGAGAAGCCCGTGAACGAAAGCGTCAGACCACCCACGGTGTTGGCGCCATCGGACTGGAAGCCGTACTCACCGAACGTGAACTCGCAGATGAAGGGAACGTCGCCAGCGACTTCCTTGATGGCGTCTGCGACTTCATTGATGCGATCCCCAATGCCCGCACGACGACCGCCGCAGTGAACCAGATGGAAGGCAACAGGGCGACCGGGCATCTTCGCCATAAGCTCGCGCATGGTGCTAGGAACGGATTCAACCAGTTCGTCCACCGTGGTCTGAAGACGAATGATGCAGGTCTTTTCGGCGCAGTCGCAACCAACGCTGATGGATCCGTCTTCATTGCCGCTCATGGGATGACGGACGGCAACCAGATCACCCAGGCGGTCCTTGACGCCCAGAGGCGAGGTCACCGATGTTGCCAACAGGTTGGCGCCAGCGCACTGCTCATCCGTGAAGCCCGTCCACTCCTTGTACTTATCCAAGGCAGGAACGTGATCGATCTCCATGATGCGACGACGGCCATCAAGCTTGGTGATGACGCCAAAGTCATCAGTTTCGTCAAAAGCGCCCTTGAAAAGGTTGGTCATCCAGGCATTGCTGTAGAAGAAGGCCACACAAACGCCATCAGCAAAGACGTCATCGTTGGCATACAGCTTCCAATTGCCTTCGATGGTGTTGTCAGCTGCAGTTCCACCAAAATAGGGCTTACGTCCGATAACGGAGGCGATGCCCTTAAGGTAACGCTCCTCTTCGCCCGAAGACGCGGCCATGTAGAAGAAGTCGGGACCATGCTCGGCACCAACCGCTGCCTTTGCCTTGGTGGCAATCATGCGACCAGCATCATACGGAGACTGAGCCGAATCGCGGCTCATGCCTGCAACGCCCACCTTCATGGCAGGATCAGCCAGGGCGAGAATGCCCACGAAAGGCTCGTCCCCGCCGACGAAGCCAGCCTCGGGAACCACGACGCCCGTAAAGGACGTATTTCCCAGAATCGGAACATCTCCCAATGCAGAACGAGCTCCGGCAACAACGGCATCGACGTCGTAATCGCAGCTGCAGTACATCATTGCAACCTTGACGTCATCGAGACCGGCTACTGCGGCCTCTGCTGCGGCCTTGCCAGCAGCCTTGGGATCAACATCAACACTGTAACCAACATTTGCCTTAAACATGATGTCCCCCCTTAGGACAGATGATTGGCATTTCGGACCATCCGAAAACCCCTCACTTCCGATGATAGCCATTAGAGACGGGGATTGGGTAAATATTTGAACAAGTTCACCTTCTTGGACTTATTGACCATCAGGGCTTTTGTCAAAACAATCAAGAAACGGCAAAAAGCGAAGCATCAATCGCAAAAAAACAAACGAACCCCCGTCTCTCCTGCGAGAGACGGGGGTTCTGACGCCTTAGCTCAAGACCTGCAGATGAGAGACTTCCAAAGGCTTACTCGAAATCGTAGAGGTCCTTCGTTGCAAAGGCAAAGTCGCGGTAAACCTCTTCGAGCAGATCCTCGTCCAGAGGAAGCTCAAAACCGATGGGCCAACCTTCGTCGTCGAACTCGGTGACTTCAAGAATCACCACTTCGCCCGACTCACCCGTTCCTTGCTCCTGACCCTCGGGGACCGGGAGGAAGCAGCCATAGCGATGATCTTCATGAATGATGATTCCCAGGAATTCGAAATGGGTGAGATCACCCTTTTCGTCCTCCAGCGTCAAAACCATCCCTTCTTCTGCGGGGGGTGCGAAATTAGGTGCAGAACCTTCGCGCATGACAGTCCTCCTTATTTCTTGCGACGATAACGGGGACGCTCTCCCACGTTTACGCCATTCTTGGGCTTGTACTTCTTGGGGCTCTCCTCGGATGCGCTTGAGGACTCATCCGGCTCAGCCGAAGCCGACTCAGCCGCAGCCTCCGTCTTAGCTTCAGGAGTCACGGTAGCAGAACTAGACGTAGTGGCCCCATCAGCAAGGGCCAGGGTGGCAACGGGCGTGCTGGCAAAGGTGAAGAGCTCTACGGCACTTCCCAGCTTCTGACGCAGCTTGGCAAAGCTTGCCTCACGGGACTTCCAAGCGCAGAACAAAGGCGTTGCAACGCAGATGGACGAATAGGAGCCAGAGACCAGTCCGATAACCATGGCAAACGCAAAGTCCTGAAGCGTCTCGCCGCCGAACAGGCACATAGCAAGAACGGGGACAAGCGAAGTAGTGGTGGTGTTGATGGTGCGCAGGAACACCTGATTGATGGAGTGATTTGCCATGGAGAGGAAGGTCGCCTTGACCTTGGCTTCCTTGACGTTCTCGTTGATACGGTGGAACACGACCACGGTGTCATAGAGCGAATAACCGAGGATGGTAAGCAGCGCAGCAACCGTGTTTGGCGTAATCTCACGGCCAACCAGGGCATAGATGCCAACCACGATGATCAGGTCGTGCAGCAAGGCCACGACCGCCATGACACCCATTTTGTATTCGAATCGAATGGCGATATAGCAGATGATCAGCAGCAAGGACACCGCAAAGGCGATCAGAGAAGAGTTAATGACGCTCGAGCCCCAGTCGGGACCGATGGTGCTTACTTCGTAGGAGTTGGTGGAAAGGTCAAGCGCCTTTGCTACCGACTGAGCATGGGAAGCAGCATCTTCCGCAGAGGTGGTGGCGGTTCGAATCAGGAAGCCGTTTTCGCCATTGGACTGCGTAGTCTGGATGACGGCATCGGGCTCGCCCGCTTCGTCAAAGGCGGCGCGCATCTGGTCGGTGGTAATGTCGCCCGTGCTGTTAAAGGTGATGGAAGTACCGCCGACGAACTCGATGCCGAACTGAAGACCCTTGACGCCCACGACAGCGAAGGACAGGACGATCAGGCATGCGGAAAAGGCCAGCATGAACTTGCGGACACCCATGAAATTGATGTCCTTCTTGATGAAGCGACCACGAATGGCCTTGAAGTGCTCAGTAACCTCATTGACGAAAGAGGGAGCAGGGTTGGGCGTATTCTGCAGCTCGTTGAGCTCGGCAAAGACGGGGGCGGCACCCTCACAATCCTTGACACCCCAGAAGCCAGGATGCTTCGTGATGCAGTGAGGAGCCAGCAGGCGAACCAGAGGGCCCTTCAGAATCAGCATCATGACGATGTCGCAAACAATGCCCAGGGCCAGCGTCATGCCAAAGCCCTTAACCGAAGCGCTGGCAAGAAAGAACAGGGTTAGGGCCGAAACCAAGGTAACCAGGTCGGCGTCGATCGAGGTCTGGATGCCGTGACGCACGCCCGTGATGGAAGCGGCGCGAACGCTGCGACCCATGCGAATCTCCTCGCGGAAGCGCTCCAGAACCAGAATGGATGAGTCAGCAGCCATACCCATGGTAAGCACGATACCGGCAACGCCCGCAAGCGAGAGGCTAAACAGGCCAAGCGAAGAAAGCACGCCCAAAAGACCCATGTACAGGATGGCGAAAACGGCCATGGCGACAGCGGTCAGCAGGCCTAGGCCATGATAGAAGACCAACAAGTACAGAATGACCAGAAGCAGGCCGATGAGGGCAACCAGGACGCCCGCAGCGAGCGCATTCTGACCCAGGGTAGGACCAACGACCTGGCTCTGCTCGTAATGGAAGCTGACAGGCAGCGAACCAGACTCAAGAACGGTCTGGAGTGCCTGAGCTTCCTCGAGGGTGTAGTTGCCGGTAATAGAGACCTCGCCACCCGTAATGGCCGACTGGACGGCAGGGGCGCTCTGAATCTGATGGTCAAGGATGATAACGATCTGGCCCTTGGTTGCGGCAAGCTCCTTGGTAGCCTCAGCAAAAGCCTTGGTGCCCTCGGCGTCGAGCTTGATGTTGACGGCGTAGTCGGTACCCGTCTCAGAAGCGCGGTCAACGCTGACGCTCTTGATGTTTTCGCCCGTGATCAACGGCGTGTAGCTGCCCTTGACCTCAGCATAGGTGGTTTTGGTTCCTTCGAAGGAATTGCCGAAGTCATCGGTGAAGGTCTGCTTGTTGGCGTAGGTGTTGTTCTCGATATTGGACTTGTCCGTTTCGTTCGTGAACGAGTCGGCGCGAGCGAACTCGAGAACACCGGTCTTTCCAATGGTGTTCAGCGCTGTTTCGGCGTCAGTCATGCCAGGAATCTGGACCAAGATCTGGTCATTGCCTTGAATCTGGACCACGGCCTCGGAGGCACCTAAAGCATTGACACGGCTCTCGATGACGGAGCGAGACTTCTCCATGTCCTCATCGGAAAAATCGGAGCCATCGGTGCTGCTCGCAGAAAGAACCACGGACAAGCCACCCTGGACATCAAGGCCCTGATTGATCTTGTCCTGCGGAGGAATGAAGGCAAAGCAAGAACCGATGACCAGAATGGTGGTCAGGATGATCAGCCACAGATTGCGGCGATTTGGGTTCTTCGGCTTTGACTGCTTTTTACTTTGCTTGCGTGCGTTA
>JAUNOE010000002.1:65546-85002 GCA_030537255.1 Coriobacteriia bacterium | reverse complement strand
TGTTATCGACTTGTTTGTGCTGTTTTTGGGCCTTCGTGTTAATCGATTCTGCAAATTGTCCTTCATGAACGATTTTCACTACGAAAAGTCCTCGCTAATGGGATTCAATCGCGATAGTAGAGCGTTTTTTGCTTCTTTTGGCCAGTCGTGCACGAAATAGCTATTTTCCGCGTCGAAAAAGCACGCATAGCGGCCCGTTTTCAGGAGGCAATCGCACAGCTCCCAATTTGTAGCAGCATCCAGAGACATCCGCTCAAACACCAGCTAGCTTCAGCAGCATACAGAGAAAGCCGGTTCCCACACCAACTCCCCAGCCATTGCACAGCTCCCAATTTGTAGCAGCATACGGGTCAGCTTGCATACGGGACGGCTCCCACGCGATCCGTCCGCAGGCACCCACCCGCAAGCAAGCGCCCGCTGCCCGCACCAGATGCCTATGCCCAACACAGGAACCCGCCTTTGCCCATTACCGACAGCACCCGCCACCTCCGCCCGCTGACGCCAGCCACCGATGACAACCAAAACCCACTACTTGCGATGCAGCGGCACAAACCGACGGATTCGGCTCACCTGCCGCAAACGCACGTCGGCCCCGACGCAATTCACTGCGCCGGGGCCGACTTTCATTCAAGCGTCATCGCCTTGGCCGATTCCCAAACAGGAAAGCAGGCAACACTACTTCTTCTTGATGTAGGTGCCGTTGCTCTGCTTGGCATACTTGGTGATGGTGTTGGTCTTTGCATCATAGATGCCGATATCCTTAGAGCCCTTGTACTCTACCAGGAAGCAGGTGTGGCCAGAGGGGCACAGGTTCTTGATGGGGGCTTCGTAGCTGCTGTCGATCTTCGTGAAGAACATCTCGAACAGATCGCCCGACATGATGCTGTCCTTGTTGGCAATACGCGTGCCCAGGTACACCTTGGTGTGGCCAGCCTTGTAAGCCTGGTTCAGGGTGCTGTTGGACATGCCGGAAACGTACACGTCAGGATTGAAGAACAGAATCAGCTCAGCAGGAATCGAGGACTCGATATCCGTGACGCCAACGCTCTTCAGCTCCTTCTGCTTGGAAGAGTAGAGCTTGGTGGGCGTTGCGGGGTGACCCTTGTAGTAATACTCGTAGCTAGAGCCATAGGCCTTCTTCACGAACTTGGCGAACTCGGCGAAATTCTTCTCCAGGTTCACGCGCGTACCCATGAGGATCATGACCTTCTTGTTGTTCTTCTTGGCGGCAGCAAACATGTTGTCGCTGAAGTGATAGAGCTTCTTGAACGCAGAGGCCTTACCCGTGTCCTTTAGGGTATTGAGCATGTCATTCATGTTCTTGACCTCCATCTTGGAGATGGCAGTAGCGAGGAAGTTGGCATCAGCAGACTGGAAGGTGCCACTGGTGCGGCTGACCCACCACTTGATGTTGGAGGATCCGCAAACAGCCGCATAGGTGTACTTGGACATGCCAAGCTGCTTACCACCAATGCCGTACTTGAGGTCCTTGGCCTTGACCTTCTTGCCGGACTCGGCCTTGGCCAGCAGCTTCTGCCATTCCTTCACCATGCCGTTGTGCACGGACTGAGCATTGGCCTTGCTGTAAACGCTGTTGAACCAATAGTAGGAGCCACTACCGTCAGTGATGAAGGTGACATCGTAGTTGCTCCGCTTGATCTTGTTGGGAGTGATGACGTCAAACACGCCCTGGACGAAGTTGTCGGCAAAATAGAAGTGGAACTTGGAGTTCTTGTTCGCCTTCTTCAGCTGGCCGACATAGTCGGACATTGCCTGGGTCTTGTAGACGAAGTTGCCCGTCTTGGGAGACTTCACCAGAGGGCAGGCAAAGGTGTTGGCGGGCAGCTTCTTCCAGTTGTAGGAGTCATCACGCGAAAGGGCGATGATGGAAGGAATGGGATTGCCGGCCTTGCCCTTCACCACGGACTTGTCCCACAGGGACAGCGAGTAGTACAGGGGACCAAAGGTGCCATTGAAGTCACCGATGTTGTATTCCTGGGCAACGACGGGGACCTTCTTCAGGGTCTTGGTCTTGATGGTCTTGCCCGAAGACTTGCAGAACTTCACCTTAACGGTATACAGACCATAGGCGGGCGCACCAAAGGTGAAGGTGTTGGTCTTCTTGTCCACCGTGGAAAGCTTGACGGTCTTGGACTTCTTGGACACCGTCTTTTTGCCGTAGGTCATGTAGGCGGTGACCTTGACCTTCTTGACGCCAGCCTTCTTCAGGGCCTTGACGCTCTTGAGCTTGACGTTGACGGTGCGGTAGTCAACCTTGTTCTGCTTGACCTTGACGGTGTACTTGCCACCCTTGGCAGTGACCGTCTTGGTGGTGACGTTTGCTGCATGAGCCTCGGTGGGAGACGCGACAACAAAACTGAGTGCGCAAGCCAGCATCGCCGCCATGACAAGGGCAATAAACGACGTGGCCCGCAAAGACTTGGAATGCATGAGGCATCCTTTCTCCCAGGGTTTCCCTTCAAACAGTGTATAAGCGCACAAGGCGTTTCTGCTCACGGGACAAAGACTTGTCAGAAACAGTGCTGCTTGCATCGGGAAACCTGAGGAGTGTTGCTCCTTTTTTCGAAAGACGCAACTGTTCGCCTAACAACCCACGCCGCAATAGAAACAGCCCGAAGGAGCAGAGTTTGGACAAACCCTCTCAGTTCGTCATTACGGGCACAGACAAACGCTCAGATCGTCCGTCGGAGTAGTGACACACCGTCCAGGCCTGAAGCTTCATGCCAAAGCACTTCTTTCCCAATTTCCAGGGCGAAACGGGGCAATCGTGCCACTTTCCGTCTTTGAATGTGCACACGGGCCCCTTCTTTCCGAAAGAGGCCTCAAGAAGCAACGACGGATTGTTCTTCAGCAGCGTTGCGTTGACGCCTTCGAAACGATAGCGGTCCTTACCAGATTCGCTGCTCAGCACCAGCCGTATACCTGGCATGTTTGCAAATGCCAAGAAACCACCCTTCGTTCGATAGGGAATAGGTGCGGCACCATCGTGCGAACCAAGAGACACAAAGGCGGCAGAGCCAGAGAGCCCTGGCAACGCGGCCTCAGGCACGCGCACCTTGCCCGAAAAGCAGCGACGGTCGGCGATATTGAGGCGCAAGCGAACGTCCCAGAAGCAGGAATCCTCAAATTCAAGCACGTCAGCAATGGGAACGGCTGCGCTCCAGGCAATAACGTCGCCCTCGTGTCGAAGGCCAAGGGGCACCCTATGTACTTCGGACATGCCCCTCTTCTTTATCTGCAGCATGCCGTTCTTAAGTTGCTTGACCGCAGACGCATCAAACTGACCAGAAATTTGGAGCGCATCTCCCGAAACCACAACCGATGCCACCTGGAACGAATCTGTCACCTGATTGGCTGCGTCAATTGCATACAGCATGCCACTTGCACTGGTCCACTCAAGTCGACCAGGCTTATCTAAAGAGGCCTTTACGGTCTTGTCGAATTCGGCCTTTTCAAACGAAACGAGCTCTACCAAGTCGCGAACGGAGCCATCCAAAAGAACCTCAAGCAAAAAAGACCTGTGGGTATTCAGCCATAGCCACGTCTCGTCAACGACATGCGGTTGCACCAATACACGAAGGCTCTCAAAGGCAGCCGTCCGAGCATTTTCCGATTCCATGCGGGCTAAAGATCGTGCGGCATAGTACAGTCCCTCGCGCAATGCTCGGGCGGCGATGCCTCCGTCAAAGTCGGCACCGCTACCAAGCGCAAGCATGCTTTCCAAGTAAGCATATGGCGCCTCGAAAGGCAGCGTATCGCGCTTTTCGGTGACATGGCCCGCACCTACCTCGTCTTCGTGGAGCAGCCAGTGACAATACACCTGATCCGCATCGACAGAAAGCACCTTGGCCCCCAGGTATGCACGAGCGACAAATTCCTGATCCTCCCAAACGGGAAGGGACTCATCAAACGAAAGGCCCAGATCACGAACGAGCGAGGTCTTGAAAAGCTTGCAGGGGCCAAGAGCCTGAGCAACAACGCCGTTGGGCAAGGCGCTTGGAATGGTTTCGTCAAAGACGGCATAGGGTAGCCCCCTGCCCCCTTCGCCCTGAGCTCGAACAACCAAGACATTGCTTCCCCACTCCCGAACACGCGCCATCATGCGCGCTGTTGCATCAAGCTCCATCCAGTCATCAGCATCGCAGAAAAAGAGATAATCGCCCGTTGCCAAGCCAATGCCCACATTGCGGGGATGCGCGGGGCCGCCTGATGCCTGGGTATGCACTACGCGCATGTTGCCATGCTGCGAGGCGACGTCATCAAGGTATTCTCCCGACCCGTCCGTAGAGCCATCATCAACAAAGATGAGCTCAAACTTACTAGGGTCATAGTCCTGCCCCACCAGGGAAGCAACCGTTTTCTTCAAATACGGCAATGCGTTATAGACGGGAACAATGTAGGAAATGTCCATGATGACCTCTCGTGTGCCAAATATGACGGATGTCACGGGCGCTGGTTTCAGCTCCCAAGCCTACTACCCAAACCAGGCTATTACGGTTTGAGCCTTGTCAAAAACCGAGGCAAAGCCTCAGATAGTCGGGCAAAGAAAGGAGCTGCTGCGGCAAACATCACGATGTAGCAAAAATAGACGTACCGAGGCTGCACCTCAATAATCTGATAAGCCAGGAAAGTCCCTACGAATACCAGCAGAAGCAGCCGTTCAGCAGCCGAGATCCTTTCTCTTCTTGCCATCAAGGCCAAGGACCCCAAAAGCCCCAAAAGCAGAAGCACCTTCCACGCCCGATCGAATGCCAACAAGAATCCCGCAAGGGCTGGATGGGCCTCCCTCAAGTGGACGGTCGCAAAAAGGGTAGAATCCCCCCACCACAAAATGCGATTCTTCTTCACAAGGGTATCGACGTTCTTCTGCCAATCTTTCGTGTTTTCTCGAACCATTTCCCAATGAGCCTCGGATGGGGTCATGCCGGACTCAATCTTTGCCTCGCTGCGCTCAACCAGCTCCTTGCTCCACGCCCCGCCCGATGCGTTGTTGGTACCGACCGCAATCTTCCATGTGGACATGGAATAGTTTGACTCCTTGACTAGCCCAGAGGAGCTGACCGCAAATGACAAGGCACACGAAACCGCAAAATAAGCAAGAGCGGCCCCCACCACGCAAGCAACTACGGGAAGCCTTCCCCCACGAGGCCTAGAGAAGAATTCGAAAACCAGACAGCAAAGCACCGCCAAAAGGATCACGGCACCATCGGGACGAACAAAATTACCTAAAGCAAGAAACACACCAACTAGGACGGAAGCCCCCAGCAACGCTTGACCCCCAACATGCCTCCCTGCAACCCGTACGAACAAGAGAAGAGCGGTTAAATAGAGCAGAGCCGAAAGCACTTGATTCGAAAGGACCCCAACCATCAAGAAAAAGGTGGGGAACAAGGCCAGCAAGCAGCTGACTACTTGGGAGGCGCGTTTGCTTCCCGACAGCATCTCGACCAATAGAGATGCCTCAACCAAAACAAGCGACGAACAAAAACATTCGAAAACTTTGATGGCCACCTGCCCGCCACCAAAGAGAAAGAGCAAAAAGGCTTCGACGACTGACCAGCCAAACTGAGCAGGCCACTGACCGTAGTACTCCGTCTGGTATACGGAGACCTCGCCACCAGCAAAACTTGCCGCATCAGCATACTGCCGCAAAAAATCCGAAACAGGAGGATTGTGCCCAAGCGCCGCAACAAGCAGGAAGAACGCAAGGCTAATCACAAACAAGGTGGGCCTGAACCTTGCGTACTCCCGTCGCGCCAACAGACAGACAAGAGCCACCCAGCAAGCAAGCGCCCCGAGCACCGACGCTGGGTTCACCCATGAAGCTGACAGGAGAATAGCCAAACAAGACAAAAGAGCGAGAAAGACAAGCGCCTTGTCCAGGCAGTCCGCCAGCTTATACATTTTGCCCCCTCGTGGATCTTCGGCCCAGACATTATCGGGAATTCCTGCACGGAGAAGCAGCAGCCCTCGATTCAACGACTACACTATATAGAATTCATCGTTTTCCTACGCTAGAAAGCACCGCATGGAAGCTCCCATCATTTGGTTCGTCATCCCCTGCTACAACGAAGAGCAGGTCCTTCCGGAGACCTCGGGGCTTTTCGAAGAGCATCTGTGTTCACTGATCAAAGAAGGCCTGGTTTCAAGCAAAAGCCGAATCTGCTTCGTCAACGATGGGTCCTCCGACGATACCTGGGACATCATCTCGGAGCTCGCAAAAGAACCCCTCTTTGAGGGGATTAGCCTATCAAGAAATCAGGGGCATCAAAACGCTCTGCTCGCGGGACTGATGGAGGCCAAAAATCACTGCGATGCCGCCATCTCTATCGACTGCGATGGCCAAGACGACATTCTAGCCTCCCGCAGCATGATCCTGTCCTTCCGAGATGGGGCCGAGATCGTCTATGGCGTCCGATCGAACCGAGACACCGACACGCGCTTCAAGAAAATGACAGCAGAGGCGTTTTACAAGCTTCTTTCCTCTTTGGGAGTCGACGTAGTGTTCAACCATGCCGACTATCGCCTCATGAGCAAAAAAGCGCTCATCGCCCTTTCGCAGTTCAAAGAGGTCAATCTCTTTCTCCGCGGACTCGTGCCCCTCATCGGCCTGAGTTCAGACACCGTCGAATACGAACGAGCACCTAGGATGGCCGGAGAGAGTCACTATCCCCTCAAGAAGATGCTGTCCTTGGCAATCGATGGCATTACGAGCCTCTCCACCAAGCCCCTACATCTCATTTCAATGACAGGAATCATCGCTAGCGCCCTGGGCATCATCGGAATCATCTGGAGCATCGCCACTGCGCTGACGGGCCATTCGGTTGCAGGGTGGTCAAGCGTCATCTGCGCCATTTGTTTGTTGGGCGGTTTACAGCTCCTGTGCCTAGGCGTAATCGGCGAATACATTGGCAAGATCTACCTGGAAGTCAAAGAAAGGCCGCGCTACCTCATTGCCGAAAGAACCTATCATGAGTAGCGTCTCAAGCCTGAGCAAAAAAATTGCAGGCTTCGGCATTGTGGGCGTACTCGCAACCGGTCTCGATTTTTTTCTTTTGTTTATCCTGACCGAATTCGCTGGACTGGACTATTTGGTCTCTGCGACTATTTCGTATCTCGTTTCCCTGGTATTCAACTACCTGGCATCCATGAAATACGTATTCCGACGAAAGGACGAACTAAGCAGAACGGCCGAATTCGCGCTCTTCTGTCTTCTTTCATTCATTGGCCTGCTTCTAAATGACCTCATCATGTTCCTGGGAACCACGGTTACCGGCATCAACTACCTGATTACAAAGGTGGGAGCCACCGGCCTGGTAATGGCCTGGAACTTTGCATCAAGAAAACACTTCCTTGATGCCGATGCGTGACGACCACTTACAATCCACCCAGCTACATAAGGAGACCCGCATGAAGAAAATCATGCTGGTGTTCGGCACCCGTCCCGAAGCCATCAAAATGTGCCCCCTGGTCAATGAGCTAAAGTCTCGTCCTGACCAGTTTCTAGTTTCTGTATGCGTCACTGGACAGCACCGCGAAATGCTAGATCAAGTTCTGAATGTCTTCAACGTTTTGCCCGACTACGACCTGAACATCATGAAGTCTGGAC
This sequence comes from Coriobacteriia bacterium, assembly GCA_030537255.1. Classification (GTDB taxonomy): domain Bacteria; phylum Actinomycetota; class Coriobacteriia; order Coriobacteriales; family Eggerthellaceae; genus Anaerotardibacter. The sequence goes on along the minus strand of JAUNOE010000002.1, from coordinate 77,372 downwards.
AGACGCTGTTTGACGTTACCTGCAACGTACTTTCCAGGCTCAAGCAAATCATTGAAGAAGATGAACCCGACGTAGTCCTCGTCCATGGGGACACCACTACTTCTTTCGCAGCTGCACTGGCCTGCTTCTACCTGCACATCCCCATCGGGCACGTTGAGGCGGGGCTCAGAACCAACGATTTACAATCCCCCTGGCCTGAAGAATTCAACCGACAGGCAGTAGACCTTATCGCTGATTACTACTTTGCCCCCACGGAAACCTCCAGGCAAAACCTCCTGAGCGAAGGTAAGGATCCTTCGAAAATCTGGGTCACTGGAAACACCGGCATTGATGCGCTTCAGACCACAATCCGCAATGACTACGTTAACGAAGAACTTGACTGGGCCTGCGGCAGCCGACTCATTCTGATTACCGCCCATCGGCGTGAAAACCTCGGAGAGCCCATGCACCATATGTTTAAGGCCATTCGTCGCGTCATGGAAGAACATCCCGACACCAAGGCCATCTACCCCATTCACATGAATCCCAAGGTTCGCGAGGCTGCCCATGCGGAACTCGACGGATTCGACAGGCTTCGCATCATCGAGCCGCTTGAGGTCCTTGATTTCCATAATTTCATGAATGCCAGCCATTTGATTCTGACCGATTCGGGCGGCATCCAAGAAGAAGCGCCGGGGCTTGGTAAGCCCGTCCTGGTCATGAGGGACACCACGGAACGACCCGAAGGCATTGTTGCCGGCACCTTAAAGCTGGTGGGTACCGAAGAAGAGCCCATCTACGCGGAGTTCAGCAGGCTCCTTGCAGATGAATCGGAATATCAAAAGATGTCGAAAGCCAGCAATCCCTATGGAGACGGCACGGCCAGCAAACAAATTGCTGATATCTTGGCGCAACACAACTAAAAGGAAAGGTGCCTGGCAAAGTCACTTGGACTGCTCGCCAGGCACCTTTTGCATCTTCGACTAAGTAGATCTTCTGGCCTATTCGCAACAGGGAATGATCGAGAAGCCCAGCATATCCTTGCCTTCAATCTGCGAATCAAAGTCAGATGTCTTGACCCGCTTCAAAGAGTAGACAGTGCCAACGTATGACTGAGTACCCCGAGTGTAATCGTAGCCCCGAGCGTAATCCGAAGAGTCAACATAATTAACGTAGTCGACGTCCACGAATTTAAAGGCATTGAGGGCGTCCTCCAGAAAGTAGGGGTTCTCTTCAGAACCGTCAAAGAGAACAAAGAAGCCTTCACTGCCAACGAGTAATTCACGCTGATCAAAGGAAACCAAGCATTTGTTTGCATATGTCTGACGCTCAAAAGCGGCTATAGCTTCACTGTTGCCCGGCTCGTGCAGCACGTAAACGGGCTTATCGACAAAACGGAAAGCGAGATCAAGCTTCTCAAACATATAGTTCAGGCGCCCATAGACCGATGCCTTGCTCATCATGGCCCTAATTCCCAAAAGCTGGCGCCTTACCAACTCCTGCGTGGTCATGCCATCAAAATAATCCTTGGCATCACCAAGCCCCCCAACTATGCACATGTCAGGGAACTGGTTCCTGGTAGACAAGGCATCGTTCGAAATGAGCAAGCTACCCAAGGCCTGCACTTCGAATACGCGCATGGCGCCCATGGTCTCTGACCTCTTAATGCTGTTAAGGTTCAAGGCATAGTCAAATAGCTTGTGCACCTTTTGAAGCAATTTGTGTTCGAAGGCGGGGACAATGTATTCGTTGTATTCCTCAGGGAAGACCCTTCCCGTGCGATAAGGAAAGCCTAGAGCTCGATCAGCAACAACAAGAGGAAGTCCCAAGGTTTTCGTTACCTCATCGAACAGCAAGCGTGTGTCCTCACAACGATCCGGATAAGAGGCATACCAACTCCCCGCAAAGAACGCTGCGCTCTCCTGGGGCGAAACAATGCGCGCCCTGCGCTTGAGAAACCCAATGGGATTATGGATCTGGGGGTTTACTCCATAGGGAAGGTAGTAAACATAGGGATTTCCCGTGTCCTTCACGTAGGTCTGAATCTTTTCGACCGCCGAGGTGAAGATGACGTCCGCCGCCTTTGCAATGGGAAGGTACATCTCATAGCTTGGCGGGTCTTCTATGGTCTGAAAAACGCTAGGGATCCCCAATGCACGAGCCCTCCCGAAAAGCTGGGGCACCACTTCAACCGCCGCCGCCGGACGCCATTCGTACAGACCGTCTTCGCCAAGTTTACTCAGACCGTGCCAGCACGAAATGTACAAGACGAAATCCAACCCCTCGAGCTTGTCTTCGAAATCGGAAGGGCGCAAGTAAACCAGATCGACCGCATCGGCATAGTAGTTGTACATGAAGGAATCGGTAATGACGCCAACCCTGACGTCCGCCTTTTCGTAAAACGAACTCCCGTTGCTGTCTTCGATTTCGACAAGCCGATCCTGAAGGCTGTCCAAGAAAGCCAATGTCTGATCATTTGAAAAACTTCGGTAGTTCGAAGAGTCAATTACCTGATGATGATCAGCACTCATTCCCACGCCCCCTATCTCTGCTCGAGGCCCATAACCGCATCAGTCAACAATTCACACCTTGGAACACCCTTAGGCGGCACAAAGAAGAAATCGTCAACACGCCTCTCATAGACTGAATCCATCCTTACCTCGGAAGCCTCGTGCATAGCCTCACACAGCCAATCAACAAGATCATCAGCCTCTTCGAAAACAGGACCGAAGCCGTCTTCCTGGAAGTCGAAATAACCCCTCTTTGTAATGTGGGAACCGCCTTCAATGACCTCATCTCTGTCAAACTGGAAATACGCTAGAGGCTTTTTCAGGAGTGCAGCATCGAAAATGGCGGTCGAATAATCTGTCACAAACACAGAGCCAGTTTCATAGAGGATTTCGTAATCAAACCCCTCGAGAACGTTTACCACATCGCTACCCTTGAATAAATGAGCGATCTCGGAAAAGCCAGGATGCATCGCAAAGACCAGCCGATAGCCCGTCTCCTTCATGGCAACCTCAAGCTTTTCACTGGCAAGCACCTTTGACCAATTCCGGTAATAGTCAGATTTCTGCAAGTTCGCCGTATCGATGATGGCCCTATCGGTATTTGCTTCAAAGCCGCTTACGAGAGAGTTCCTCCACGTCGGAAAAATAACAATCTTCTTTTCAGGCTGGCTATTGCCCTGCAGACGAAGATCAAAACGCGGAAGACCACAAAGCAAAACCTCTTCGGGCCGATAGCCATATGCCGGAGAGAGAATCGATTCCCTCTCCCTTTTTGCTGAAGTGACGAACAGCGCAATATTCTTCTTGTCTTTGCTCAAGATGCGAGACATGTCATCCTTGATCACTCCATGCTGAAGGAACACGAAGGAAAAACCGTACAAACCAGCGTAATAACGTTCCTCGGAACCAAAGCAACGGTAGACATGGGGGTCAAACGATGAAGACACAACCCTCTTTGCCACCAAAAATAACTTCCTATACTTTCGGGAATTCGGGTCAACGACATGGCCAACCCTCTTCAACCGAGCATAGTCAGGACTCCCCTTTTCCAAAACGAAATAGGGCTTCACGCCTGCGGGTTTCTTCCGAGACAAGTATGCGAACAGGCATTCTCCACTATCATTCGCCTTTAGAAGCCTGTCGCTAATCAACCACACTTCTCTACGACTCGGCAGCATCCGCCTCGCAAGCGTCCTCAGACGAAGAGGCGCAATGCTAACCAGCTGAGTGAAACCCTTTTCATGCAAAACCTTCTTCAAGAAAGCTCCTTGAGAGCCAACTCCGTATTGGTGGGATCAGGAAGAACCAAGATACGATCGCCCTTCCTGGTGCACAAGAGCGTCGACCCCGCACGGGTCCACACATTTGCGGATAGCAGTGCGGAAAGCCCTGCGAACTCCCCATACTGTAGCTCCGCCTTCTTTTTTGATCCAAACAAATCAAGCTCGAAGGAGAGTAAACCTTTCTTGTTGGCAGGGACTAAGACCTCAAAACCAGTGACTGCGCAGAGATCATCGCCCCAAAAACCACCCTGGCTTATGTCTTTACGGTAAAAGAACGTTGCGGGATATTCCTTGCCTCCCAGCTTTGCCACCAAAGACATCTGGCCAAAGGGGGCTACCGTCTTAAGAAGCCTCCCCCTGAATCTCAATGCGCCATTCACTGGCTCGATAAGGTCGAGGGAAATAAGCCTTTCGCGCTTCGGTCGCACAAAGCTGCTCTCGCCCAAGGTGTAACGATTCTTTCCCTTTGGGATCAGTAACTGCTGAGCTTCTTCATAGGAAATCCCCCTCTTGAAACCCATGACATACAGCTTGAAATGAGCTGTCAAATGCTTCTGCGCCCAAATCACCTGATCCTTGACAAAGGAGAGAAGGTGCCTGATCTCGGCCTCGTACCATTCAAGGTCAGCGGGACCCAAGATACCCAATGGCTGCCTTGCCTTTAGGCGCCACTGAATGTCATACATAACAGCAAACTGGGTAAACCGAGGAACATAGCCGAACAGCTTGCGAGATTCCTCAAAGACATGCTCATACGCACGAATTAGCGGGTCGCGATAATAATCAGGATCCTGAGTCGACGACTCTGTTGCCGAAGAGTCGTCGTCGCGGCGACGAGCGTTGTATTGCGCTTCCCTTATGACGCCGTAAACGCCCTCTCTGGCAATCAAGGGAACTATAACCGCAAAGTCTTCAGACCACTTTAGACTAGAAAAGACGCCAGGATAAAGCAGATCGGAACGCATGAAGGTCGAAGCCATGGACAACTGAGGGAATCGCCAGTCCTTAAAAATATTGACTACCTTCGTCTTCTTGAACTTGTAGTCTAACGCATGGAAGCCGTTCCATTTCCCGAACTGAGCAATACGGCAAGCTGCAATCCTAACCCGCGGATTCTCCTCAAAAAACGCCTGCACTCTTGCAAAGGCATCACTTTCCCATGTGTCATCAGAGTCGAGAAAGTTGACGTAACGACCCCTGACGTACTTTAGCCCTTCATTTCGGGCCGAACCTACGCCGCCATTTTCTTTATCAATTAAAACGATATTGCCAGGATAACGATCCGCATACTCACGACAAATCCGAGCAGAGCCGTCGGTGCTCCCGTCATTTACAAGAATGAGCTGAACGTTACGCTCAAATCCGATGTCCTGGCCGATTACGCTCTCAATTGCTTCCGCAACATAACGCTCTGTATTGAAAACAGGAACAACCACCGAAAAGAGGAATTCCTTCTGGCTCAAGATTTCCTTCTTCACTGTGCAATCAGGCTTAATCACTATATGCCCCTACCACTGGTCCGAGTCATTGATAGAGCGGACAGCATCCAATGGATCACCACTCAAGTGCCTAGCACGGACGCCCGAAGGCACTATCTAACAAACGAATCAAATATCTTATTAGTCGTAGTGGTTCTAACACCCACGCGTTTGACGGACCAGCGGCTATCGAGCTGACTTGCCAGCTGATCAGAGCCATAGTCAAAGGCCATCTTCACGCCAGACGCTGCCACACCCTTTTGGTACCACACGGGATCGGAGCCATAAGGATAGGCATAGAAGGGAAAATGATCCGTGCCAAACTGTTGCGCAAACAAATTAAGCAGCACGCAGTCCTCTTCGACCTGAGCTTGGGTCTTCGAGAAAATCAGGTGATTCCCGGCCTGGTCTACATCGTGGAGCCCATAGGAATGACCTTGAAGTTCACAGCTCGGATGGGCGTCCTTCATTCCCCTCAGGTCATCCACAGTTGCGGTGTAACGATTGGGATCAAAAGCCAAAGACTCCATAGACCTCTTGCCGATCACAAACCAGGTCGATTTCATTCCGTACTTGTCCAAAATGGCAGGCGCATTCTTGACAGCGCTATAACGCCCATCATCAAAAGTGATCAGCACCGAACGCTTAGGAAGCTTGGCCTTTCCCGTTTGCCACCTATAGAACTCCTCGCAGGTAAGCGAACGATAGCCCTTGTCATGCAGGCGCTTAATTTGTTGCTCAAAAGTGGTAGTTGAAATGGTGAAACGCTCGTTTGGATACAGCGTCCGCTTTTCTTCGGGAGTCGCTACGCCGTGATAACCCAAGACGAGAACCCCCTGAGAAACAGTAAGTTCCGCAAAAGAGGCCACTCCATTGTAGGCAACGCAGTAGATGCGGCACTTTCCCGCCGCAACCGCCGTCACCTCTCCAGCAGCCGTCACCCGTGCAATCTTTTCATTGGACGAATAGTAGGTGACCTTGCGGTCAAAGGGCGACTTCCCTGACTTTGTCCGCGCTTTTGCCGAAATACGCATGTGCTGCAATTCCTTCAATGACAGCTTCGCACTAGCAAAGCTCACCTTCGCAGCGTTTTTGCTCTTCCTGGCAGAAGCTGTTTTTGACGTCACCACCTGAGAAGTAAACTTCTTTCCAGCGGCACTCTTAGCAACCACAAGAAACTTGTAAGTCTTACCCTTCTTTAGGTGCTTAACCTTGCACGAATTGACGTTGCTACCAAAGACCTTAAGCTTCTTCTTTTTGTTGCCCTTGACCTGGTATAGGGTGGTTTTCCCTTGCGTCATGCCGCTCGGCACCGACCATTTCACAACCATTGACTTGGTCGTGACCGACGAAATCTTTGCTTTTACCACCTGGGAGTAATCCGTCGCCCAAGCCGGATGGGCGGCAATCAGCGAGGACAGCAGAACCACGGCGGCAAAGGCTGAAATAAAACAACAAGTACGCCTGAACGACACAGATATCCCCATTCCGCAAAAGGCCCCAAACCAGACGAAGACAGGATGACCCGTCTTCGTCTCACGTGATTTCATTGTAGCCGCGATTCCGCTGACACCGAAAGCCCTTGGACCCTTTTCCAAGAAACTCTATTGCTTGGGAGGCCCTTGATCCTTATGCCTTCGAGACTTTTATGAGCTCGTCATACAATCGCTCGCAGGCTTTGTCGTCATGATGGAGGAACAACCTATCGGCCTTTTCTGCAAAACGAGAAACAACACCTGCGTCCAGATCTTTCAAGATGCCATCCAAATTAGAAACAGCTTCTTCAAAATCTGCCGAGTAGGGGCCAAAGGCATCATCGAGAGGAACTTCAAGCTCTCGATACTGGTTCAACCCCGCACGGAATTCCTTTTCGTCAGGCAGGTAGTACATGACACGCGCACCTGCATAGATAAAGTCATAGATGTACGAAGAGAAATCCGTGATGGCGACCGCATATTCGCCCTCGTGAATTGCCCCAAACACTACGTTGACCCCTGGAAGGTCAAACTCGAAATGCCGCTCATAGCAGCGGAAATTCGGGTGAAGCTTCAGATCAAGCTCGTAACCATATTTCCGCAAAATGCCGCTCTGAGCCACGGCCTCGACGAAGCTAACCAAGCCTTTGTAGAACGACGAAGAGAGGAACTGCTTGTCACAGGGGATGCGCTCCTCACCAGTGCCTTGGACCAAATAACCTCGCCAGGAAGGAACAAAGGCAATCTTCTTCTTTTTCTCGACCTTGGTGGTCTTCCACAGCTCATCGAGTCGGGGAGCTCCCGTTTCCAGCAAAGCGGCCGGGGGGTACGCATAATCGCCCATCAGAACCCGACGTTCCATACCAGTCGAAATGACTGCGTAGTCAAATAATGTTCGGTCATAACCCAAGTACCAAGGAAGATGGGCATGAAGCACCCCGTGCTGAAGATAGACCACTCGCGTATTGCGGGATAGGTCACCAATCCGAGCCCACTCGTCTACAGTGAAGGGGCAGAAGATGAACCTTTCCTTGTACGAGGTAAGAACCAAGCTTGCAGCAAGGGTGGCAACCCTGTGCTCCTTTGAACCACAGGGCAAGACAAGACCCCTGAGCTCAGGATGCTGAATAACCACTTCATCGACTGCGTCACAAACGTAGAAACGGGAAACCCCGTCATTCCGTCCGAGATCATGGAGCAGCTGCAAGAGCGCGTTACCCCCATTCACACTGGAAGGAAGATCCGCGTACACCCAGACCTCTTTGTTCCTGAACTTGCGCAAGGCACGCTTAGTTGAAGTGCGGACAGACAGAATATCGCGATCGCGCTTCAGCAGGCTCAGTGACTGCTTGCGCTTGTAACTAGGGCTCATCTTGCTAAACATCAGTTTTTTGCCCTTGGTACGAACGCGATAGCTGGGGAAAACCCACACCTCTTCATCTCGGACAAAACTATTGGTCCGCAAGGCCGCCACCTTTCGGTTTAGCGACAGGCGCAGCCCCTTGACCTCCCCTTGAGGGCCCTTCGCTCTGAACTCGATGCGAGGATTGTCCTCAAGAATACTCAGGGGGACCTCGAAGTTGACGATGAAGGCCTTCGCGGTCTTCTCCTTTGAGCGGTGATAGTCGTAAGACGACCGCTCGAGGACCAAGGCCTGCCAGCTGTCGCCCAACTTCGCCTCAAGGGAGATCCGATCGTTTAGAAGGAATACAGGGCAAGAGAGACGGAACCTAAACACAAAAGCATCGTCTGTCTCCACCATTCTTTGAGCCGTCAGAATTGGCGTTGTGGTCTTCCAGACGTAATCCCTGGAAGGGAACGAAACCAAAGACTTCTTGCCCTCAAATGAAACCTCGGTATCCGGCTCAATAATGCCGTATTTCTTCATGAGGAAAGCCTTATGGCTGCGGTCCAGATACGGAGATCGCCCATAGGCCTCCGCAGGAATAGCGCTCAAGATGTCCGCCAAACGCTGCTCCTGACGAACTCGTTCATCGCCAGAGCAATACACAGGGAACAGCTTGTCGCCCTTCAATCGCCATGCAACGTTATGGAGAAGCACGTGGTAGGCGTAGAGCGCCATATGGGGACAGGACTTGGCAACAGACATGAAATAAGAAAAGAGCTCAATCATATCCTCATAAGCATAAAGAGGATTGTTGCCCACGGAAGCGGCCGTGCCAGAATCGCGTACGTAGCCATATTCGGCTTCAGCACAATAGGCCAGAGCACCCTTTCTCACCAGATTTTCCGTAACGAAGCGCTGGTCTTCACCCATCTTCATGTCTTCATTGAAGAAGATAGGGTTCTCAGGTCGATTCTTGACCGCAATGTTCATAGTCGTCTGGGAAATATAAGGGAACTCAGACAAGTCATAGAGGCCGGTCTTGGCAAGCCACTTATCACGCTTGTGATACGTTACATCCCCAGTTCCCGCATGGTGATAGGCAATATGGAAAGAGACCACATCGGTATCGTTCCTGTATTGCTCGAAAGTGGATACGATTGCCTCGAGCGAGCCAGGAGTCAGGCTGTCATCAGCATCAAGGAACGCCAGGAATTCACCCCGTGCAGCACGAATTCCTGCATTTCGAGCAGAAGACACGCCGCCATTAGGCTTATCAATCACCCTGAAAAATGGGTACTTTTGGGCATATTCCCGACAAATATCCAGACTTCCATCCGTTGAGCCATCGTTGACAAGGAGGACCTCGAGCTCTTCCTTATTGATGCTCTGCTTGCAAACGGAACGAAGGCAATCATGCAGATACGATTCCTTGTTATAAACAGGAATAATGAGGGAAATTTTGCATGAAGCCAACGCCAATCACACCTTTGCTGCAGCCTGCGTTCAAATAGTCCTCGAGATAATGTAGCCCAATTGTCAGAGCTTTCCCTTAGAAAAACCAGTTTAGGCATCTGACCTGCCTGATTGGTTTAAAACCTAATGCCGCTTAATGCGTTTTCCGATTCGCTTCAACAGACTTGCTCTCTTCGATTTTCTGACATCGGATTTGGCATTTGAACGGCGTACTGCAAAGCGATACTTCCCCGTCATGGTCGCAGGCGAAGACTGAAAATACTCGAGACGCTCCTGGGCGCTACGTAACGCATCGATTTCCTCAAACAAGTGATTGGCGGAAGACTCGTGCTCGATCGCAGTAAAGTCCCAGGCATCCGATTCATAATGCTGTGAAGCCTTCGTCTTCTTCTTGGTCCAGTTGTGCACGCAATCCTTATCAAAGAAGACCCTTTCGGCAATCTTTTTGGCAGGAGCCCCACCCCAGCTTTCGTTTGAAGGAATCAGTTTTCCCGAAACCGTGCTATTTGCCCCAATGATGCTTCCCGAAGAAATCCTACTTCCCTTCAAGATCATGGAGCCCTGCCCAATCCAAACGTGATCGCCAATCAAGACGTTCTTGCTGGGATTAATCCTCTTATGAGTGTCGCAGCTATATATGAGATGAGGATCGGCAGTTCGCACCCAAATACCAAACGAAAACAGGCCGTCGTTTCCAATAACAACATGCTTTCTCTCCGAAAGAACAAGGCTAAGCGACCCGTTGAAATAGTTATCTCGTCCCACGTAAAGAACGTTGCTACGATACATATCAACCTTCAGGCCATAGCGGTGCTTATTCCTGGAAAGATAGACCAAGGAATTATTCCCCTTGAAAGAGATCGAACAGCCCCTCAGATCTAACCCTTCTTCGCAATACAAAATATTGCCGCTTGTCCCTGGGGCAAAGAGTACATTTCCCTCCTCGTAGAGCGGGTCTCCTATAATGCGATTTTCCGTAGATGTCTCAGACGACATGAGTCGGGCATCCTCTCTCTATCCTGCTCGTACAAGCGCCTAAACCAGACACATGACACTGCGATGCACAATTTACCTGCTTTGCGCGAACACTATACTACGCAGGCCCCTGCTAACTAAAACAGGCATCAGCAACATGCGGTGGATGCAGAAAGAAGCCCCCGATTGGAGCAAATTCCAACCGGGGGCTGCACGCCAAAATGGCTTGATCTACTTTTCCCAGCGCATGACGGTCTTGCCGAGGCGCTTCTGAATGTCGGCCTCGAAGGCAGCGGTCATGTCGGCAATGGTGCGAACCTCGAACACCTGACCCACGATGCGCTTCAGGTACTCAGGGATGCTGGGGTGTTGCACGTACAGCTCAAGCGTGCGCTCGTAATCCGCACGACCGCTACGGCTGCTGCCGTACAGTCGCAGGCCCTTTTCAAGAACCATGCGCGTGTTAATGGGGACGGGATTCTCCGTCACGCCGCACAGGGCAATAGTGCCCTCGGGCTGGATATGGTCGATAATCTGATCGATGGCGCTTTCGGAACCCATGCCACCTGCGCACTCAAACGCATGGCTGACAATCAGATCCTCGGGAACCTCGCTCGTCAGATACGTGGCATCAACAAAGGTGAAGTCAGAAAGCTTCTCGGCACTACGGCCAAACACGTACACCTCGGACTCCGGATAGAGCTTCTTGAACAGCAACGAGCCAATGAAACCCACGTTGCCGTCGCCCCAGAAACCAACCTTGCTGCGGTCCTCATGAGCAATAGCATCAAAACGGCTGATGACATGCGTCATGACGGAAACAAGCTCGGTGAAGGCCAAGACGTCCTTGTCGATGCCCTCGGGCAGAGCAACCACGCGATCGTGGTTGGTAACCACCAGTTCCTGCATAAAGCCATCAGCGCTTGATGCGCGGAACTTGCTCGTGCGCAGATAGTTCTCGGCAATGATGGGGTGCTCTTCCGTAGGCAGATTGGGAATCATCACCACGGTGTCGCCAGGCTTGAAGGCGCCCGTAGGGTCCAGAACCACTTCGCCAATGGCCTCATGAATCAGAGCCATAGGCAGCTTCTTTGCTAGGATGTGCGCACCACGCGTTCCCTGGTAGTAGCGCTGGTCAGCATTGCAGATGGAAAGGTGCGTAGGACGAACGACCAAGCTATCGGCGGCCAGCTGTTCGTCGCGCACCAGCACCTCGAACCTGCGAGGCGCCGTAAGTTGATAAACGGTATTCAGCATGATTTATGACTCCATGCCCAGAAGGGCGCCGGCCATCTTCAGGTCGGA
>JAUNOE010000002.1:0-65536 GCA_030537255.1 Coriobacteriia bacterium | reverse complement strand
TCGCCCTCAACCATGGCGCAAGGAGTACCACGCAGGACGCAGATCTTGCAGGCGTCGGTAAGAATGCCCTTCTCTTCATCGGTCAGGCTTTCCTGCAATGCCTTCAAGGTCTTCACCTTGAACGTCTGAGGAGTCTGGCCCTGGTACATCTTGGAGCGGTCAGGGATGGAATCAATGACCTGACCCTCATCGCTCACGACAATGGTATCCGTGGCAGGAATCACCGTGTCACAGGCATCGTAGCTTTCCATGGCATCCAGGTTTTCCTTGATAATGCGATAGGTAACGAAGGGGCGCACGGAGTCATGCGTGCAGATAACCGTGTCGTCGTCGATGCCGTAGTTTTCCTCGATATAGGAAACGGCGTTCATCACGGTGCCGTTGCGGTCAGAGCCGCCCTGCATAACCACCAGCTTTTCGTTTTCGCCGAAGGCCTTTGCCAAAATGTCGCGAGTGGGCTGAACCCAAGCCTCGGGGCACAGGACCATGACCTTTTCGAATTCGGGCATCACCAGGAATTTTTCAACCGTGTAGGCAATGATGGGCTTACCAGCCAAGTCCAGATACTGCTTGGGCTTGTCCATGTTGCCCATGCGGGTGCCCTTACCGCCCGCAAGAATAGCTGCGAAGTTCATTCAATGCTCCTTATGTCGCACTTGATGCTTGCCTTGTTTTGTTCAGAGAACATACTAGCGGAACCGCACAGCAGGCATGCCACAAGCGCACGCCAAAAACACCTGCGGCTCCGCAGAGAACCCATCCAGCGAAGGACTAATGAGGCAATCGACCTGCCAGGCCAAGTGCCAGGCGAACCGACTTGCGGTTCAGCTTCTTTTTCAGCTGCTCGTTTTCCTTCTGCAGTCGCTCCACCTTCTGCTTTTGGAGCTGAGTGCGAGTCTTTTCCTTCTTGATGCGCGCATCCTTCTTAGCTGCCTTGAAAGCGACGGCCTCCCTATTGAACGCAACCCAACGAGCCACCAGCTCCTCGCGCGAAATTGAGGCAATGCCCTGGCCAACCTCATAACGGGACAATCCAGACCTTCTTTCGGTCGAGCATTCGGAGGGAAGGCCATTAGTACTCAGGAAGCGCTGAAAACGCTCATACCGATCAGCGTGCATCTTGAGATGAGACCGCAGGTCAACCCGATCAAGAAGGTCCTCAAGCTGCGACTCTTCGGTGACGTTCCTCATGGCAACGTGAGGGAAGCAATGGTATTCACAGAGCTCGCGCGTACGTCCATCCGTAGGCATAAACACCGCGGGGGTGCCCGCAAGCACCGAAACAATATTGCCGTGTATGCGTCCGCCGATGGAGAGGTCGCATGCCGCAAGACTGTCCATCCAGGTATACGGATTCACATACATACGAATCTGGTCGCGCTGATAGAGCGGATGCTCAAGCGTTGCGGGATACAGGGGCGTTGCCACAGGATCAACAGGCACGCCCAGATAGGCCAATCGCAGGTCATGCCCATTCTGAGGGACGTACTGCGATGCAGGATAGCGCTCCAGCAAAGACTGGAGAAACCTCATCGCAGGTTCATGGGTGTACTGGTTGAAGTTCACCGAAAGCTTTGACTCGGGAGTCAGTTTCAAAGGCTTCTGCTGCAAGCTTTCGCCAAAGGTAAACATGGACGGACAACCAATGGCCATGAAGTCCACATCTTCCTTAAAACCCAGATGAGCTAGATAGCGAGCGGTAACCTCGCCACGCACCCCAACCAAAGCAGAGCGCTCGAGCGCCGCCGCCACAAAGTCCTTAACCACGCCATCGAAGGAATGGGGTTCGGTAGGCCTAGGCTCAAAGGGAGTCCTTAAACAGACACCCACCACCACACAGGGAATGGTGAGCTTTTTGAACAGACGCGTAAAAGCCTTGAGCTGCTTGGTGAACGAATCCCTGAAGGCATCCGCCAAGGGAACAAGGTAGGCATCGTATTCTTCGTTGATGCGCGCGATGTCCTCGGCGCCAAACAGGCCACGCTCCCCTTGGTAACCATCGGGAACGGCCTCAATCCCCTGTGCTGCGAGCAATCGGAATATGGAATTGAGGTATACCGTATTGCCGGTGTTTCCCCCTATCAGGTTGTGTGCCAGCGCACGTTCGGGCGTCATCCCCCCATCAAAGGGAGAATAGCCGCCTCGAACCAAAACCTTTTTCACAAACTTCCCTTCACTTTGAACCTATCCCACCTACCAGCTTTGACTAGCCGTTAAGCTCAAGGTTCTCCTTGATCTTGGTGGTGGAGATACCTGGAGTACGGTCAAGATAGACCACTTCGCAGACATCCTTCAGGTACTCAAAGCGCTCACTGCCAGCCCAGTCGCCACCCATGACCACGGTATCGATATGGTATTCCTCAATGTCCGTTGCCTTCTGAGCCCAGTTTTCCTCAGGAATGACCAGGTCAACATAACGAATTGCCTCGAGCATTTCCTTGCGGGTCTCGTAGTCGTAGTAGCTCTGCTTGCCTTTGCCGGCATTGAACTCATCGGTGGACAGAGCCACGACCAGATAGTCGCCCATAGCGGCCGCACGCCTAAGCAGGCGGATGTGGCCGTAGTGAAGAAGGTCGAAAGTTCCGTAGGTCAAAATTCGCTTGAGTGCCATGGGGCACCTCCCCTTAGTCTTTGGATGGTCGCTCGATGCTAGCAGTTCTTTCGTGCACACCCTATAGCATTCGAGCTGCTTCATACAGGCGCTTTGCGGCCTGGTGGTCGTTTTCGTTGATGAAGAAGTCGGTAATGCGCTTGTCGTAGAAATCGCTCAAAGCGCAGTCACGCTCCATGTAGTCGCACAGCACGTCCACCAACTGTTTGGCTGAAGTGCAGATTTCGCCAAAGCCATACTTCGCATAGTCAAAGTCCACCACGCGCCAATAGGGCAAGCTGGGATCGTGGTAATACACCACAGGCTTATGCATGGATGCAAAGTCATACTGAACGCTGCTGAAGTCAGTGATCATCAGGTCACTCTGGCGCATGATGGTCACATAGTCCATATCTCCCACGCAGCTCAACGATTCCACCACATCATTGCCCTCGAAGTCGACCGTCTGGGCCGAAAGCTTGGGATGCAGGAACATCTTGATCTTGTAACCCGTGCGGCGTGCCGTCTCCAGCAACTTTTCGTCAGCAAGAATCTGGCTGTATAGCTGGAAATACAGCGAATCCTTGAACTTGGGATTATGGAGCGCCTTGCCAGCTGAGACCTTACCGGCAAGAGCGGGACGCCACGTAGGGGCAAACAGCAGCTGCCTGCGACCGTCGTCGACCAGATCGTCATAACGGGGATTGCCGCTTTCGATGATTTGGCTGGGAGCAAAGCCGTTTTCGGGGCTTGTGTACAGGTCGCGCTCATAAGACGAGCTCACCACGACGGCGGCGCAATCGGCGTTGCACTGCGCGTAAGTTGAGCTTTGGTTGTTGGGAAAGCCGTGGTACAGACGAACAACCTTGGGATTCAGCAGCGGTGTAAAGTACGGCAGCGTTGTCTTGCCAATACCCATCTTTCCAAAAGGAGGCACGTGGGTCATGAAGATAACGTCAGCGTTCAGCGCATAGAGCTTGCCTTCTTGAGAGCCCGGCGCCAGCACCTTGAAGCCAGCCGCCTTTAGTCTCTTGGCATCATCGCAGTTGGGATTAATGAAGAACACCTTTTCGATGCCGTCATCTTGCTGCATTGCATAACGATAGGCATGCTCGCCGTTATCGCCCGCCTTGAAGGACTTGTCGTAGTAAGCCCAAATGGTTCGGCCTTCGAACTCCTTCTTGCGAGCAAAGTATTCCTTACGCAGCGCAAGAACGGAATCAGGAGCCTTATCGGACTTTGCCAGATATTGCTGGTAGACAAGCTCGGCCTGGGCCTTTTTCTTTTCATTCGCAGGCGTAACGTAAATGCAGCCCTTGTTATGACCAACCATGAATCCAGGGATCGACCACGTGTTCAGGGGCTCATCTTCTTGCAGCTTTGCTTGCCAGACGGCACGCACGTGAATGTTCAGATCGATACGCACGCCATTCAGCATGCCATAAGCAGAAATGCACTGGGCAAACAGGCGCGGCCCCAAAGGCACCGTGGCCTTATAGGCATGGCTGGAATAGATGTTGAGGTCGAAGTAGCTCTGACGGGCCGTGACCATGGTCAGCGGCTCCATCTTTACCGCATGCTCTCGATGAGCATAGGTGTTACAGAAGTACAGGTCGAAGGACTCCCTGGGAAAGACATGCGCACAACCGCACACAAACTCGATGGCAGGCTTGCCCTTGCTTGTCTTGGTCAGGTGAGTGGAGATAATGCTGAGCCGCTGCTCGGTGAAACGAACGGCAGGGATATGCTCCCCTTCAGGGATGCCGGGCTGATCCTTCACGTACAGGAAGCCCTGGTTTCCTTCGCCCTTCTGACGCTTTCCCGTCTTGGTCTCGGTCTCAAGGGACACGTCTGGCGTACGGAGCTGAGCCAGATACAAAAGCGTACGACGAGGCATCTGAGTTGCAACCGAATGACGGAATAGCACTTCGTTGCTGATGAGATGCATGAAAGCGCCTACCTTGGCAAGGAAACGGTCGCGGACCTCGGCATCACCAAAGAAGGATTTCAGGTTCGAACCCGAATTGGACTTGAAACGCTGCACCAACAGATACAGCAGGCCAAACTGAACCTGCTTGGGGAAAGCGTCGGCCACCGAAGACTGAGGCTTTCCCAGAGCCTTCTTCAGAGAAGCGGGCAGGTCCTCGACAACTTCGTCATACCAGCCCAAAGAATTGCTCTGCGGCGTACGAGGGCTGGCCTCGTCAAAGACGCGAGGGCTTTCGTATGAGAGGCCAGGGACCAAGACGTACTTCTTAAGCAAGGCAGACGCAACCAGGGAGAACTGCTCATCGCGGCAGAATTGCAGCTCAGAACAAAAGGTGATTCCCAACTGACGGAGCTCATCCACGCGAAAGACCACGCCGCAGGGGTACAGCAGCGCGCGCAAGTAATCCTTGGAACAATCGACCACCTTGGGATCGTCCTTTGCCCAGCGATCCAAGGTCAGGCGCTCTTCGCCACGCATCATTACGCCCTTGGCAAAAGCTGCCTCGGGATGCGCGTCAAGCTCTTGGGCAAGCTGCTCAAAATACGAATCCGCGTAGGTGGCACCTTCTTCGACGAAGGCGAGGTACGTGCTTGTGCAGGACTCGATAGCCGAGTTCAGCTCTTCAGCCGAACGGCCCAAGTCGATACAGGTCAAAGACGCCATATCAAGGCTCCTCGTTCTTCAAAAAAGGGCGGACACAAACGGTCCGCCCCGATGGTTGCAAAGCGTACAGGTTCAAGTTTATCGGAAACCCGCACTATGGTCAGGGACACCTGCCCTAATAGCTTACGACCTTGGTACCGCGAGGAACATTGTCGTAAATCCACTTTGCGTTGCTCTTTGCCAGACGCACGCAACCGTGCGACCTGCTGGCGCCCAAGATGCCAGACTTGATCTTGGTCTTGCTGTTGGGATAGTACAGCACGCTGTGGAACAGGTAGTTGCCGTAGAACTGGGTGTAGTACCAGCAGGTATAGCCCTTGGACTCACCAAAGTGCAGGCCCTTGCCCTTCACGCTGAACACGCCCTTCTTGGTTGGGGTGCCGGGAGCACCGGTGGTGCAGCTCCAGTACTTCACTTCGCTCCAATTGCCCTTGGAGCCCTTGTAGATGCCCACCTTGTGAGCCTTGCTGTTGATCAAGATCAGGTAGCGCGTGCTGCTGCTGTACTTGTTGGCCTTCTTGGTCATGGCCGCAGAAGAACTCTTGATGACCTGCTTCTTGATAGTAAAGCTGCGCGTGGTGGTACCAGCGTAGTTGCCCTTGCCGGTAATGACGACGCTCGCTTTTCCTGCAGCCTTGTTGTTCTTGTAGGAAACCGTGTAGGCCTTGCCCTTCTTCAGAGTGACCGTCTTGCCATTGACCTTGGCCTTGACCTTGACGCTCGGCTTCTTGGCCTTGCCGTTATAGGTGTAGCTCTTCTTGGAGAGCGTCACCGAAAACACCTTGGAGGCCTGGGCCTTGTTGATCTTGAAGGTGACGGTCTTGGTGCCCTTGAGCTTGGTGCTGCCAGACTTTGCCTTGATGGTCACCTTTGCGGTGCCGGGCTTAACGTTGCTTGCGTACGAAACGGTGTAGTTGCCAGAGGCCTTGACCACAGCATCCTTGACCTTGACCGTCACGCCAGGCTTCTTGGCCTTGCCATCATAGGTGTAGCTCGCAGAAGAGAGCGTGATAGTAGCCTCGCCCTTGGAGAGGTCCGCCACGGTAGGCTGAACCGGGGTGGTCGGAGTGCTGGGCGTCGGCGTTACCGTGGAGCCACCGGTGGTGCCACCAGTCGTGGTGCCCGTAGTGCCCGTGGAGCCGTCCTCACCCGAAGATGCCGCAGGGACACCCGAGCCGGATCCCGCAACAGAGGCGCTGGTGTCGGCCCATGCCGAACCCGCCAGCAGCGTCACGGACAGAAGCGCTGCGCACAGTGCCGCCGTGGCCGTCTTCAACACATTCTGGCTTGATGCCGCAAGGCACGGTGACGAAACGCCGTGCACCTTTCGTTTCTTTTCCGAAGTCATGGATCTCTCCCCTTCTTGTTGAATCAGCAGAGGCGACCAGCACCTACGCTGATCGCCTCAACCTTGTTGCTCGCTGCTATTTTACTTTGACACTCTTGACGGAACTCCAGGAACCGTAGCATTTTGCGCCCTTGATCACCTTGTAGCTGCGCACCTGGTAGTAGTATCGGGTCTTCTTCTTTTTGACCTTAATCGTCTTGGAGGTGCTCTTGGTGGTCTTGAAGTAATCGCTCTTCATGGACTTGTAGCGGCTATAGCGCACCTGATAGCCGGTAGCGCCGCTGGACTTCTTCCACTTGGCGGTGAACTTCTTCTTGGCCGCCTTGGCCTTGCCTACCCCAGGAGCAGCCGTGCCAATAGTGAAGGTTTTGCTCAGAGCCGTACCTGTGGCGCTGCTGGAAGAGGCGGTCACCACCAAACGATACTTGCCCATGGGCAGGCTCTTGGTGGAAAGCTTGCTTATGCATGCCGCAGGGAGAGCCAGGCTCTTGGCACTGGCCTTGCCCGACCACTGTGCCACCTGCTTACCCGTGGTCAGGTTTGTCAGCGTAGCCTGGACGCGGGTCAATGCGACCGAGGAGGTCACCTTGCCGCCCTTGAGGGGCAGAGTGCCGCCCTTGGTCAGGCCCGTAGACAAGGTCAGGCCCGAAGTGCCAAAGGTGGGACGCGTGTAGTCCAAATAGGCCGATTCGACATTAGAGGAAGTTGCCAGAAGGAAGGTCTTGCCATCGGAGCGGGGCTCAACCACCTTGAAAGACTTGCTGAAGACCGTGGTTTGACCGTCCTCAACGCCTGCCCGTACCTGATAGGTGTAGGTGCCCAGCGGCAAGCCATCGAACGACAGGTCTTCCACCAACTTGCCCGCAGAAGCCAAGTCGAAGGTCGTGGCTCCGGGATAGAGCGTCACCGACTTCTTGACCGCACCTGCGTCAGAGTCCCCTTCAAGGATGCGTACCGTCACCGTCTTCAAAGTAACCGGCGAGGTCAGCTTGCCGCCCAGGCTCAAATCATTGGTGCCCCGCACTACCTGATACGGACAGGTGATGCCGGTCATTCCAATGCTGGCCGTGGCAATCTTGGTGTCAAAGTTGCGGTACAGATAGTTCATGTCCACGTAGGTCGAGATGCCGCTGACGTGGCCCGTGGAGCTGTACTGCCAGATGTCATAACTGCCCTTATAGGTGCAGCTAGTGCTGTACTGAGCGACCCATTTGCTCCACGACTTATTCGAGAAGGCCTTGTCGGTAAGGAAGTTGTTCCACCAGTTCTTGTTGGCATAGACGCCCACCTTGTAGCCGGCCTTGGTGATGGTCTTGGCAAAGGTGGTGGCCATCTTGCCCAGCATCGCGTTGCTGACCTTGTACTTTTTGCCGTCGCTCTTGACGCAGGGCTTGCTGGTACCCGCCTGCTCTTCCAAGTCGTAGTACACAGGAAGCGCAAGCTTGGATGGGGTCAGTCCCTCGGACTTCAGCAAACGCAGCACATGCTCCGCTTCGGACTGAGCCTTCTTGGTGTTATAGGCATAGGAATAAATGTAGACGCCAATCTTCACGCCTGCAGCACGAGCATTACGCACGTTATTGCGGAACTGCTTGTCATCCTGACTGGTCTTGTTTTCGCCATAGCCACAACGGATGATGGCGTAACGGATGCCAGACTTGCGAACCTTTTCCCAGTTGATCTTTCCGTCCCACTTGGAAACGTCAATCAGCTTGCCCAGGCTGCCCTTGGAAGAAGGGGCTCTCGAAGCACGCGTCGTGCGATACAGGGAAGATTCCTGCGTTGGCTCGCCATTCGTAAAGCGCCAGCTGTTGGCGCAGTCGGTCTCCTCGCTTGACTCGACGGGGACTTCGACCTCCTCGGCGGTGGGGGTTTCGTCTTCAAAGTCTTCGTCAGCAAAGGCCAGCTGAGGTGCCGCAAACATGAGTGCCACGAACAAGAAGGCCGCCATCAGAGCGCAAGCCAGCGCACAAGGCCAAGCATTGGCTTGCTGGATGCCGTTGGGCTGGGCAAAGGTGCTTCGTTGAGTCACGCGTCTCGCTTTCGTCGAAGTCTGATTAGATTGCGGAATAAAGGAGCGGCCGCACTAGGCTAGGACCCTAAGTCCTTCTTGGAGGCCCACTCGAGTATCTTGCAGTCACCTCATCGTACCGTATAGTCCACAAACACGAAAGCCACTTCCCCGTTTGTGGTAGAACTGTTGCATGATTTGCGAAGACAACATAGATGCCGTCTGTCAGGCACCCACCGAAAAGCAGCCCCTCACCAAGCAGGAGAAGCACGTGGTCAATCAACTTCTGACCTCGGTGTTTGATTCCATTACGCGCATTGAGGAAGCGTCGCTGAACAATCGGCTGACCCAGAACCTCACCATTGCCGAGCTCCACACCATAGCTGCCATTGGCCTGCACGAATCCGTGCCCATGAAGCAGATTGCGCAACGGCTGGGCGTTACGCTGGCAACGGTGACTGTTGCCATCAACAAGCTTGAGGCAAAAGGGCATGTAAAGCGCGAGCGCTGCAGCACCGACCGCAGACAGGTCATGGTGAGCCTGACCACCGCGGGCCGCAAGGCCTGGCGCGCACACGACGCCTTCCATCGCAAAATGACCGACGGAGCACTTGAGGGCTTGGACCCCGACGATGCGCGCGTCCTTATTGGAGCCCTTGACCAGGTAAAGGACTTCTTCGAAACCGAAGAGCGCATCTTTTCCGAACAGAAGGCTACTAGCAAGAACTAGATTTCGTCCTCGGGCAAAAACTTGTCGGGCAGCACAAAGCCAGGACGAAGCAGCTCGATGACGTCGCTTACGGGCTGCAAGGTAGGCGAGCACATCATCTTCGAGGTGCCATGAGCCATCATGCGACCAGCTTCATCGGTAATCTTCACCTCACAGAGGGCGATCTGACGGCCCGCCTTGATCAAATGGCCCTCCGCAACCAGATGCCCCTGATTGCACGAACGCAGGTAGTCCGTGTGCAGGTCCAACGTGATGGCGCCCATGTCAGGCGCAAGCTCGCTGTAGAGCGCCCAGTAGCTGAAGTGGTCCATCATGGCAGCGTACATACCCCCATGGACACCACCAAAAGCATTGAGGTGGCAACGCTGCACGTCTACCTCACCGCGTGCAAAGCCATTGCCCAAAGCGGTGGTCTTCACGCCCAGCAAGGACAAGAAGGGGCTTTCGTCAATCAGCTCCAACAGCTGGCGTACGTGCTCGGGGTTCATCTGGCGATTCATGGTTGTCTCCCTCGTGTCTTCTTGGAGGAATTCGCCGCCAAGGCGCGACCGAGCAAATCCTCCACCCTCATTCTTTCCGAGCACGATTCTAACCCCCGGTCGCGCTACGCCAGATCGAGCAGCGTTAGAATGGGGATTGTTAATCACCATGAAACCAGCCTGCCGAACACTTGGCGAACTGGCAAAGATACCAAATCCCACGTCAGAGGAGGAACCATGGCACCCAAGATCAAGGAATACGAGCGTATCTTCGCGGCTCTTGACGGCGGTCCCACCATGGAAGGCATCGCCTGGCGCGCCGTTCGCGAAGCAAGCAGCAATCATGCAGCCCTGCTCATGGGCCATGTCCTGGATTCCGTCCCCGACGCACTGACGGTGGCAGACTACCGCGACCTGTGCAGCCGCGTTTGCGAACGCATCAAAGACGAACTCCGCGAACCACTGGCCGCCGCGGAAAAGGATCCCAACATCCCCAGCGTAGAAGTTCAGGTGAAATATGGCCTGATCCAAAGCACCCTGACCCAGGAATTCATCGATCCCTTCGACCCTGACCTGGTCATCTGCGGCGAGCGTGGCCTGTCTGACATAAAATATGCCTTCGTGGGCAGCACCTCCACCTTCCTCATTCGCAACCTGCGCTGCGACGTGCTGGTGGTAAAGCAAGACTAATTCCCTCGTCGGGGCCTCGCCCACCAAGATGGCGCAGCCCCGACCTGCATGTGGCACCTTGCCGCAAACCCGGCTCGCAGGAGCCACCATGAACCATTGGCTCCTGCGAGCCATCATCAAAAGGAGATCACATGAACCAAGCCCATTACGACTACCTCGTGGTTGGCGCAGGCCTGACCGGCGCCGTGTTCGCTGACGCCGCCAAGAAGGCCGGCAAGTCGGTCCTGGTCATCGAGGCACGCGACCACATCGCTGGCAACGTGTACACCGAGCCCACCGAAGGCATCCATGTGCACAAATACGGCGCGCACATCTTCCACACCAGCCTTGAGCCTGTCTGGCGCTACGTGAACCGCTTCGCCGAGTTCAACAACTACGTCAACTGCCCCGTTGCGCTATACAAGGGCACCATTTACAACATGCCCTTCAACATGAACACCTTCTCCAAGATGTGGGGCGTCGTCACTCCCGATGAAGCGCTTGCCAAGATCAACGAGCAGCGCGCTGAAATCACGGGCGAGCCCCAGAACCTGGAAGAGCAGGCCATCAGCCTGGTTGGACGCGACATCTTCGAGGCACTGGTCAAGGGCTACACCGAAAAGCAGTGGGGCCGCGACTGCAAGGACCTGCCCGCATCCATCATCAAGCGCCTGCCCGTACGCCTGACTTACGACAACAACTACTTCAACGACCGTTGGCAAGGTATCCCCATGGGTGGCTACACGAAGATGGTGGCCAACATGTTCGGCGACACCGAAGTCCTGCTGAACACCGAGTACCGCAGCTTCATTGCGGAGCATCCCGGGATTGCCGACCGCACTATCTACTGCGGCACCATCGATGGCTTCTACGACTTTGAGCTGGGCACGCTTGAGTACCGTTCCCTGCGCTTCGAAACCGAACGCATCGCAAGCGATAACTGGCAGGGCAACGCCGTGGTGAACTACAACGAACGCGAAGTTCCCTGGACGCGCATCATCGAGCACAAGCACTTCGAGTTCTGTCTGAATGACCAGGGTGAGCCTGTGAAGGATGCCGAGGGCAAGCCCGTCACCTACATCACGCGCGAGTATCCCGCAGATTGGCATCCCGGCGACGAGCCCTACTACCCCTTGAACAACGAGCGCAACTCCGAGCTGTACCAGCGCTACGTGGAGCGTTCTAAGCAAGATGGCGACATCGTGTTTGCTGGCCGCCTGGGCGGATACCAGTACTACGACATGGACAAGTGCATCGATGCGGCATTCGACCTAGTAAAGAACGAACTGGGAATCGACCTGCGCGCATAGCGGCTTTGCCTGCGCTCAGGTCCCTTGAGCATGCGGCTTCTCTGCCTGCGTTCTTGTCCCAGGAGCGCAGCGGTCCGCTGGCGTTCCTGTCCCCTGGGCACTCGGCGATGCGCTGGCGTTCTTGTCCCCTGGAAGCGCAGCTGTCCGCCAGAGCCCCTGCTCCTGGGCATGCAGCGGCTCTGCTGACACTCTTGTCCCTGGGCGCTCAGCGATTCTATTGGCGTTCCCACCTTCGGTCCGATTTCATTTTGGACTTTCGCGATTTACCGGCGTCCTTTTGGGTTTTAGACGGCGTCCCCACTCCTATCTATGCCCTTTCTAGACCCAGGCAAGACAACGAACGGCGACCCCCTCCTCGCACGGAAGGGGTCGCCGTTTTGCTTGATGGGGAAGACCCAACGCAGACCGATGGTCGGCAGCCGCCAGAAAGCATAAACCGAAGGGCGACAACCACCAGAAAGCACAGACCGATAGTCGCCAACCGCCTGAAGACACAGACCGATGAGCGACAGCCGCCAGAAGCCGGGTGCCAAAAACTACTTGGTACCAAAAATGCGGTCACCCGCGTCACCTAGACCAGGAATGATGTAGGCGTCTTCGCTCAGGCGTTCGTCAATGGCGCACGTGTAGATGTGCAGGTCAGGGTCATAATCCAGCAATGCCTTAATACCTTCAGGCGAAGCGACAATGTTCAAAAACTTGATCTTCTTCACGCCAGCCTTGCGAAGGAACTCGACCGCCATAATAGCCGAGCCCCCCGTTGCAAGCATGGGGTCAACCAGCAGGATCTCACGCTGGTCGCTGTTGGCGGGAAGCTTTGCGTAATAGGAACGGGGCACATGGGTCACTTCGTCGCGCTCCATGCCCAGATGACCAACGCGAGCGGCGGGAACCACTTCCAGCACGCCATCGACCATGCCCAGTCCAGCACGCAGGATGGGAACGATGACCAGCTTCTTGCCCGAAATCTGACGAGCGGTCATATGAGCCATGGGCGTGTCGATCTCCACGTCTTCCATGGGTAGGTCACGCGTGGCCTCGTAGGCCTCGAGCATGGCCAACTCGCCCACGATTTCGCGGAAGAGTTTAGTGGGCGTGTCGGAACGACGCAGGATGGAAAGCTTGTGCTGGACCATAGGATGATCCAGCAGGGTGACGCGGCCTTCGTACATAAGGAACTCCTTACCTTGCTTGTCGCCGAAACGCACAGCGACATCGTAAACACCACGTTCTGGGACTGGCTCTAGACGACTTGCGAAAACGCCAGATACCCATCCTGCCAAGGCGCTCCCCCGCACCGTTGGCATCCCGAACGTGGTACTTCAATTTCAGAGCAAACTCTACCATGCAGCCGCCCCTGCCTATGAAAGAACCACAGCCGCAAAAGCAGCTAGACGACAGAAAGCAGGATTGCCAGGACCAGAACAGTGACCACGGCTACGACGCACACTGCTTTCGCCATGAGACCGAAGCGCGATTTCCAGCTGCGCTCCGAAAGTGGAAGGATGGGAGGACAGCCCCTCAGGTCGGCCAAGCCGTACGAAAGCAATGCCGCCGGAATGAGCATCAAGCCCAAATCCATGAGAATCCGCGGTACAAAAACCTCAAGGATTCCTCCTTCGGACGGATGAACCACGTCGCCAATCGTGTCTGCAGCAAAAAACGCAACCACGAATAGCAACAAGAGGTTCCAAAGCACGCCCACGAACCGCGGGAGTCTCCGAAGAGGCGACGAGGAAGCCATAGTGTCTTGACTTTTGTCGGAAGCACCTTCGTCCTTGTACGCCTCTTTCTTGTACGTCTCCTCCTTATGCGCCGCTTCTCTATATGCCCCTTTTTTATATGCCCCTGCGTCTTGTGAGGGTTCACGCCCCTTGTCAAAAGCCCAGGCAGCTGCTGTTTTCAGAGCGCGCACGTCTGCAAAACGCGACACGGGATCAAACCGAGTCGCCATCAGGATGACGTCCCATAACTCCGCAGAAATCTGAGCAGGACGGCCTTCCTCAGCCAAGGAGGGACAAGGCTCCCGCCCCGTGAGGCAAAAGTACAGCACCATACCCAAGGCATACACGTCACTGCGTACGTCGGTCTGGCCAAAGCCAAACTGCTCGGGTGGCGCATAGCTCCGCGTTCCGAAATGCGAGGTATCCCTCTGCGCACCTTCCTTGTATGCGCGCGAGATGCCGAAATCGATCAGATAAGCCGTACCGTCTGACAGCATGACGTTTGACGGCTTGAGGTCGCGATGAATAACAGGTACATCGAGACATTCGTGCAATTCAATAACTGCGTCACAGAGAGAAAGAAAAGCCGAGCGCGCTAAACGGGCGGAAGGCCCATATGCGCAAATCGCAGATTCGAGCGAAGCGCCTTCCACATACTCAGTGACCACCACCAAGGACTCACCTTCGTGATGGCACTCGATAACATGCGGGACGTGATGCAGGCAGGCCCCTTTCTCCTGCGCTCGATACAGCAATTCGTACACCTGGGCACCTGACGCCGAGGCATCGATGAACTTGCGGACAAAGGGACCTTCTTCTTTCAGCTCAGACCGGTTACCGACCAGCCCCTTTGGCTGGGACGCTCCAACCGAGCGGTAAACCAGCTGGGTTTCTTCGAGGTCAGAGCAGCCAAGCAGCCGCTCGATGCGATACTCCGTGTATGAAGAAAGCCCATCCCCTTCGAGGGGCTGGGCAAGAGAATCGAGGTATTCCTGAAGCTCCTTTTCCATCCTGCAAGGATAGCGCGACCGGAGGGTGCGATGCTTCGGTCGCACCAGTTAGGCAATGGTTTTTTCGCCGAAACGGAACAGCGTTTCTTCCGTTTGGGCGAAGGTGAAGCCCTTCTGCATGCAGAACAGAATGATGGCGTCCCGACGCAGCTTTACGTACAGGGGACTGTGTCCTGCCAGCATGAGCAGACGGTCGGTTTCGTGCTGCTTGAGGCTCATGGCAAAGGCGAGTTGCAGCAATTTGTCGCGCGAGGCGTTGCGGGCTCCCGTGAATATTTGATAGCCGAAGGTCGAGTTCAGGCCTGACGCCGCCACCACCTCGGAACGTTTCAAGTCCTTTTCCCTCAACAGGTGCGCCAGATACTCGCTCGCCGACGAGAAGGGAAAGTTGCGACCGTCCGAAAAGTCAGCAGGAGAAGACGCAGACAGAAGCTCGTCTAGGAGCTCTTCGGTCAAAGGTTCTTCCATTGGTTTCCTTCCAAATCGTGCGTCTTTATTAGTTGCGGGGAGAGAGCGGGACGCGTTTTGACGTGCTGACCTGAGGTTACTGACGGATTTGTCGAAGCGACAATTCGTCGGCTACCCGACGGCCAATTGCGGCGAAGCCGCCGTCTTCAAGCTCGAATTCCAGCAGCCCCAGTGCGCCATGTTTTTGGGTGTGTCCGCTCTTGCGGAACTCTTTTGAATAATCGGAAGCCGCCACATATCGTGTCCTGCTGTTCCTCGGTAAGACCTCGGGCTTTCACTGGTTTCCCTCTTTCTCCAGCTTGAACGTCAGTTCTTCCGTTCGGCCTTTCTCGTCAAACTGTTCAAGCCGCTCTTTCATTTCCCCAGACAAGCAGTTCTTCCAACTGGCTGTCAGTCATGCCAAAAAGACAATCAGTAACCCCAATCAACAAAATGCAGAATAAGCGGAATCTCTTACTTCAAGACCCAAGAGCCAACAGGTTCGTCAGCAAATGTAGAACTGAAATAGCATGCCTTCTTCGAAGCCTTGGGAAGATAGACCCAAGCCGTTTTCTTGCCACCCGGCTTCAAATCGCCAGAACTGAGCTCATTGTCGAAGGACGTATACTCGGGTTCTTCCAGGGCACCATCTTTATCTTCGCCCTTCCAGTCGTAGAAATTGTAGGAAGCAGTTGCGTCTCCAGTGTTCTTGTAGGTGACCCGAATTCCTACATAGGAAGAACCGTATTGGCTCACTTTCTTCGTCTCATTCACGGTCACCTTCAAGCCATCTTCAAGGGTGAGAGTATCGCCGATGGAGAGCTTGTTTGCATCACTGGTTTCGTCGGAATCGGTTTTTGAAGGGTCGCTTGATCCGGCCTGGCTAACCGAAGAGGCTGAGGGGCCATCCAGCGCATCATCATACGCCGATTGAGAAGACAACACCCCGCCACAAGCAATAAGGGAAACGACGATTGTTGCAATAGCCACACTTCGGCCCTTTTTCATCTTTTTCTTGCCAGTCGCAACAAAGCCGATGATGCCCATAAGAAGTGAGAGGAGCGCCAAGAAGAACGAACCGTTGTTCACGATGGGAAGCAAGCAAGTAAGCAGGGCAGAAATTGCGATGATCAGTCCGACAATTGCCGAAATCGAACGCTTCTTTTGCTGGAGATCTTGCCCTGGCTGAGTGTAATAGACCTGCTGGCTAGGCTGGCCATAAGGCTGCTGGCCGTTGTTCATGTAAGCCTGGCCCTGCTGCGGTGCACCATAGGGCTGCTGGTACTGACCCTGGGGATTCTGCTGATACTGAAACTGGTTCTGAGGCTGACCCTGTCCAGGCTGCTGATAAGGCTGGCCATTGGGCTGGGGCTGGCCAGTGCCGTTGGGCTGAGCCTGAGGCCAGCCGCCATCCTGTTGCTGACCGCCGTCCCGCAGCTGGCCGCCCTGTTGTTGGTTGCCACCCTGCAGCTGCTGATTGGGTTGATTATCCATTTGCGTCCCTATTCTCACTTGGGGACTCCCATCCCCAACCGAATCGAAATAACCAGACCGTCGCTCGCCCGCTGAGGCTGAAGGCGGCCGTAGTCGCGCGCGTAACCTCTTTAACTGGAAGTCGCGCAACAAGGTAAAGCCATGATAGAAAATCACCTCGATTGAATTCATTAGCTCAGAGCTAATCAAAGGAAGACCAGCCTCGATGACCCACGGAAACCCTTGACAACCGAAATAGCAGGAAAGCAAGCCGACATACGCAAGGAAAAATGCCAGGCTGAGGACGCCCACAAAACCCCGAAAGAGCACCACCCCCACGCTGAAGGCAGGGAAGAGTCCCGGGCTGCGAACATCCGCAAAACCGAGCAGAGCCATCACCAAGGATCATGGACACGGGCGACAGGCCGCAAACCTGGCTTTCAAAGACGGCAAAACCAGCAAACAAGGCGTTCATGGCAAAAAGAAGGCCAAATGTACGACCAGTTCAGACTCAAGACATGCCGTCTTTTGGAAGAGCAAAAGCACTCCCGACAAAACACCAGGTCAGAAGGTTGAGCGCATCAAGTTGGGAGATCGGCTGGCTCGTCGCCCAGCAATGATTCCGAAGCAAAATGGCCGCAATCGTACATTTGCGACCAAAATTGCCAAACAGAGCGCGATACCTGGTTTTGGGCCCAGTTTGACAAGGCCCAGCCTGGGAGCAGAGCCATGGAAAATCCGACTGGGGGGCAAAACCGAGGACAAAACTGAAGACAAAACGAGCCAGAACGGCTCCCCGCCAAAGGCAAGCCGCACTCAACGCACCTCAACGAAAGCGGACTATGCTTGACGCAGAGCCGCAAACCACACTCAAGCGAAGAGCCGCTCCCAGCATCAAGGGAACGATCCGGCCAATCTGGCCAAAACCTTTCGACGAAACGTAACACTCTCGAAATTGACCACGCCGCAACGAGCGCGCTATATTCAGACCATCACCGAAACCGATGAAGCGGAAGTAACGGTGGCTGTGCACTCACAGAGAGTCCGGGGTGCTGAGATCCGGACAGAAAGCAAGCCATCAAATGGGCCGCCGAGGGCGTGAGGAACGGCTAGCATTTCAGCCAGCCAAGTATTCATGGCGTGAGGTCTACGTTAAGGACCAGAAGCGTGATGGCGCTTCACAAAGGGCACCACCCCATCAAGGGGTTTGGTGAATCAAGGTGGCACCGCGAGCTTTCGAGCCCGTCCTTGGAATCGTTGTACGACCAAGGGCGGGCTTTTTGTTTCCGCCCAGAAAGGAGCGGGAATGAAACCGGAAACGACTGGCACCACCGCAGGCCCAACCACCTCTTGCGTCCTAGGTCACCTCGCTCATCAGCCAGGCATCCAACCAGGCATCGCCGTCGAAGCACCCAGCTTGGCGCCCTCTTGCAATGCAGATAGGTCGAGCAAGCCTACCTCATCAGCCGCCGCAGACCCAACCACGACCCCCGCAAGCCCAACCGCGGCCGCCTCTTGCGACTACGACCTCCAACCCATCAGCTGCGAACTCATGGCTGACGAGCTGACCCCCATCTTGGTTCTCCGCAAGCTGCAAAAGGCCAGCAAGCACTGCTACCTGCTGGAATCCGTGGAAAACTCGGCCGAAGGACGCTACAGTTTCCTCGGCTACAACCCCAGCATGGTGCTCACCTGCAAAGAGGGTCACCTGCGAATCCTGAGCAATTCCGAAAGCGAACTTCACGCCTTGGCCCCCGAAGGCATCGAGCCGCAAATGCCGAACACCGCGCATGACGCAGGCAACAAAAGCTCCTTCGCCTTTGCGCTCGAATTCGACACGACCGACCCCGCCGCAACCATTCGAGCTCTTCTGGCGAGGCACCGCAGCCCCCGCCTGGAGGACCTGCCTCCCTTCACAGGCGGACTGGTAGGTTACTTTTCCTACGACTTCCTCAAGTACTCCGAGCCTAGCCTGAAGCTCGATGCCCCTGATGAAGAAGGCTTCAACGACGTTGACCTGATGCTGTTCGACAAGGTCATTGCCTTCGACAACGCTAAGAAGAAGATCATCCTGGTAACCAATGCAAAGGTGGCCGAAGGCGTTGAAGGCGTCGCGCAGGCCGAAGCAGACCTGACCGAAATGCGCATGCTCATCCTGAGCGGCAAGATGGCAGACCACCAGCCCGGTCGCATCACCAGCGAGTTCAGGTCGCTCTTCGACGAACAGGGCTTCTGCAGAATCGTCGAAGCTGCCAAAGAGCGCATCCGAGAAGGCGACATCTTCCAGGTAGTGCTGTCAAATCGCCTGGATGCCGACTTCGAAGGCAGCCTGCTGGACACCTACCGCATCATGCGCACCACCAATCCCAGCCCTTACCTGTTCTACCTTTCCGGCACTGACGTCGAAGTAGCGGGTGCCTCCCCCGAAACGCTGGTAAAGCTCCAAGACAAAACCCTGCGCACCTTTCCCTTGGCAGGCACTCGCCCCCGCGGCGCGACACCAGAAGAAGACGCCCGCATCGAAGCTGAGCTCCTTGCCGACGAAAAGGAACTCGCCGAGCACAACATGCTTGTCGACCTGGGCCGCAATGACATCGGCAAGCTATCGGAGTACGGCAGCGTGAAACTCGAGAAGTACCTGGCCGTCGAACGCTTCAGTCACGTGATGCACCTGGGTTCCACGGTTGTCGGACGCATCCGTCCGGACAAGGATGCCCTCGATGCAATCACGGCCGTGCTTCCCGCCGGCACCCTTTCAGGCGCCCCAAAAATCAGCGCTGCCCAGATCATCAACGACCTGGAACGCTGCAAGCGTGGCGTATATGGCGGCGCCGTAGGCTACCTGGACTTCACTGGAAATATGGACATGTGCATCGCCATCCGCCTGGTGTTCAAGAAAAACGAACGCGTCTTCGTTCGTTCGGGCGCCGGCATCGTCGCAGACAGCATCCCCGAAAACGAATACCAGGAGACCATCAACAAGGCCGCCGCCGTACGCCTGGCCCTTGAACTTGCGCAGGGAGGTATCGAGCAATGATCGCAATCATCGACAACTACGACTCCTTCACCTACAACCTCTACCAGCTCATCGGATCGATCGACCCCGACATTCGGGTCTTCCGCAATGACGAAATCACGCCGACGGAACTTGCCGAACTGGATCCGAACCACATCGTGATCAGCCCCGGCCCCGGCCGACCCAATGAAGCCGGTATTTGCATTGACCTCATCCGCAAGTTGGGTCCCAACTACCCCATTCTGGGCGTGTGCCTGGGCCATCAGGCAATCTGCGAGGCCTATGGCGCAAAGATCGGCTACGCAGAACAGCTGATGCACGGCAAGCAGAGTCTCGTCAATCGCGAAGACAGCATCTTGCTCAGTGGCCTGCCTGCGCGCTTCAAGGTAGCGCGCTACCACTCGCTTGCGGCCGATCGTCACAGCCTTCCGTCGTGCCTGCGCGTGACGGCGCTCACCGACGATGGCGAAGTCATGGCGGTACAGCACACCAGCTATCCCACCTTCGGTGTGCAGTTTCATCCCGAAAGCATCATGACGCCCGACGGCATGCAAATCATCGCCAACTTCCTGGCCATCCCCAAGCCAGGCAGGGCAAAGCGCGCAAAAGCCCTGCATCCCACAGCAACGAAAGGCGATCAAAGCGGCCTGGCTATCAGCATGGACGCCCCTTTGGTAAGCAGCGGCAAGCACCCCGAACACCTCGACCAAAACACCCCCGCACCTAAGGAGCACCCCATGATTCAGGAAGCCATCTTCAAGATCGTTGACAAGCAGGACCTCAGCTACGAAGAATCCTATGCCGTCATGAGCGAAATAATGACGGGCCAGACTACCCCCACCCAAACGGCTGCTTTCCTGGCTGCGCTTTCCACCAAGAGCACCAAGGCCGAAACCATCGACGAAATCGCTGGCTGCGGAGCTGCCATGCGCGATGCGGCAGAGCACCTGGAATACCCCGAGCCCTTGTTCGAAATCGTAGGCACGGGCGGCGACAAGGCGGGCAGCTTCAACGTTTCCACCACGGCCGCACTGGTCATTGCCGCTGCAGGCGTGAAAGTGGCCAAGCACGGCAATCGCGCTGCAAGCAGCAAGTGTGGCACCGCTGACGTGCAGGAAGCCCTCGGCGTCAACATCGACCAGGACCCCGAGCTGTGCAAAAAGCTCCTTGACCAGGTAGGCCTCTGCTTCTGCTTCGCCCAGAAATACCATCCCGCCATGCGCTACGTCGGAGCAATCCGCCGTGAGCTGGGCATTCGCACCGTATTCAACATCTTGGGACCCCTCACCAACCCCGCGGGCGCCACCAAGT
This sequence comes from Coriobacteriia bacterium, assembly GCA_030537255.1. GTDB lineage: Bacteria > Actinomycetota > Coriobacteriia > Coriobacteriales > Eggerthellaceae > Anaerotardibacter. Next base: position 44,765 of record JAUNOE010000002.1, on the reverse strand, counting down.
TCCTCCTGGGCGTCTACGACGAAAGCCTGGTGCAGCCCCTGGCCGAAGTGCTTACTGCACTGGGCGTGGAAGACGGCATGGTGGTCCATGGTCGCGCAGGCCTTGACGAACTGTCGACCGCCGGCGAAACCGCCGTCTGCGAATTCCACAAGGGCTTCTACCGCAACTACGTGATTCGCCCCGAAGACCTTGGTCTTGCACGTTGCTCCAAGGAGGACCTCGTTGGCGGCGACCCCGATGAAAACGCCCGGATCACCCGCGGCATCCTCGAAGGACAAATCACAGGGCCCATGCGCGACACCGTGCTCTTGAGTTCCGCGGCTGGTCTCTACCTCAACGGCAAGGCCGCCTCGCTCGAACATGGCATCCACGTTGCGACGAAACTCATCGACAGCGGAGCCGCCGCAGAGACCCTGGCACACTACGTCGAAGTCTCGAACAGCTAGAAGGCGGCGCAAAATGACGAACATCCTCGACCGCATCGCAGACGCGACCCGCAGGCGCGTCGCCCAGGAAGAAGCCCACATCAGCCTTGGCGAGCTGAAACTTCTTTGCAAGGCCGCCGAATACGGCAGCAGCAAGCTGGGCCAAGGCAAACGATTCACCGACGCCCTGGCCAAACCAGGCCTTTCGCTTATTTGCGAGGCGAAGAAGGCAAGCCCCAGCAAAGGGATCATTTCTCCGGACTTCCCCTACCTGGCAATCGCACATGAATACGAAGCAGCAGGCGCCGATGCCATCAGTTGCCTGACCGAACCCGAATGGTTCCTGGGCACAGACAAGATCTTCCGCGACATTCGCCGGAGTGTGGATGCGCCAATGCTGCGCAAAGACTTCACCGTGAGCGAATACCAGATCTACCAGGCACGACTCATGGGCGCCGATGCGGTCCTGCTCATCTGCTCGCTTCTGGATGACGAACACCTGCAAAGCTACCTCGAGCTCACACACGAGCTCGGCATGGCTGCGCTGGTCGAAGCCCATGACGAACGAGAGGTCGAGCAGGCGCTCCAGGCCGACGCTCGCATCATCGGCGTGAACAACCGCAAGCTCGCCGACTTCAGCGTAGACTTCGAGAATGCGGGGCACCTGCGCTCCCTAGTTGGCGATGACCGCCTCTTCGTTGCGGAAAGCGGCGTTTCAGTAGAACAGGACATCGCCCGCATTGCGCACATGAAGGCCGATGCCGCACTTGTTGGCGAGGCGCTTATGCGCAGCAAAGACAGGACGGAGACGCTTGCCGCTTTCCGAAAGGCAGCTCGTCTCGACTTGTCACGCATGCAAGAAACCACCGATCCAGGAGTGCGTCCATGATTCCCCACGACACCAAAAAGCCCTCGATCAAGTTCTGCGGACTGCGCAACCCCGATGACGTCGCCTGCGTAAACTTCCTTGAGCCCGACTATGTGGGCCTGGTGTTCTGGCCCAAAAGCAAGCGCGCCGTCACCGTAGGCGAAGCCGAAACGCTGCGCAGCATGCTCAAGCCCCGCATCAAGACAGTAGGCGTCTTCGTCGATGCCTCCTTTGAGCTGATCGGCATGCTCTTTGACGAAGGGATCATCAGCGCCGCTCAGCTTCATGGGTCCGAAGACGAAGCCTACATCGCAGAACTGCGCGAGCGCATTCCTGGCCTGGAGATCTGGAAGGCCTTCCAGGTAAGCAGCCCCGCCGATCTGGACGCCGCCAACGCATCAAGCGCCGACTTCGTGCTCCTTGACGGCGGAATGGGTTCCGGTCAGAACTTCGACTGGAATCTGCTGGAGGGAATACAGCGCCCCTTCGCACTCGCCGGCGGACTAAGCACCGAAAACGTGGCCCAGGCCCTGCTCCAATGTGAGCCCAGCCTAATCGACGTAAGCAGCGGAATCGAACAGGACGAACTCGACGACAACGGAAAGGCCCGTAAAAGCAAGGAAAAGATGCGCGCCTTCTGGCGTATGGCCAAAAAGGGAGCCCGCCTTGCCCAGGCAACCCGCGAGCTCAGCCGCGCCGCAGCGTCGATAGAACAGGCAGCCGAAGAGCAGATCGCCCAATCCCAGGAAACCAACTCGTGGCCCTGCGGGCCATGTGAAGCAGACCTTTCGGCGAGCCAGGACGTGCCCACCGAAGAACCCATCACCCAAAAGGGGCCCCATGACTCGTCACAACCCGCGACCCAGGACGAAGCGGACGCAACAGGCGCGACAGACGAAGCGGACGAATCGGACCCCCGTCACAAACAGACCCCGCACGCACCGGAAGGAAACACGATGAATTCCTCTTCTATCACCACTTCCCGCGGACGCTTTGGCGCCCACGGTGGCCAATACATCCCCGAAACCCTGATGAACGCCGTAATCGAATTGGAAGAAGCCTACAACCACTACAAGGACGATCCCGAATTCAAGGCCGAGTTCAAGGACCTGCTGGACAACTACGCAAACCGCCCCAGCCTGCTGTACTTTGCCGAAAAGATAACGCGCGACCTGGGCGGATGTAAAATTTACCTCAAACGCGAAGACCTCAACCACACTGGTGCCCACAAGATCAACAACGCCCTTGGCCAGGCTCTGCTGGCAAAGAAGATGGGCAAGACCCGCCTGATCGCTGAAACCGGTGCTGGCCAGCATGGCGTGGCAACTGCCACCGTCGCCGCCCTGTTGGACATGGAATGTCACGTATACATGGGAACCGAAGACATGGAGCGCCAAGCCCTCAACGTCTATCGCATGCGCCTCATGGGTGCCGAGGTCCACGGCGTTGATGCAGGAACGGGCACGCTCAAGGACGCCGTGTCCGAATGCATGCGCGAATGGACCAACCGCATCGAAGACACCCACTACCTTCTGGGATCTTGCATGGGGCCGCATCCCTTCCCCACCATTGTGCGTGACTTCCAAAGCTTCATCGGAACCGAAATCATCGATCAGTGCCAGGAAAAGGAAGGTCGCCTGCCCGACTACGTGCTGGCCTGCGTCGGCGGCGGCTCAAACGCCATCGGCACCTTCTATCCCTTCATCGAGCACACCCAGACCAAGCTCATTGGCTGCGAAGCGGCAGGGCGTGGAATCGATACCTTCGAAACGGCAGCCACCATCAACACGGGCAGCCTGGGAATCTTCCATGGCATGAAGAGCTACTTCTGCCAGGACGAGTACGGGCAGATCGCCCCGGTCTATTCGATAAGTGCCGGTCTGGACTATCCCGGAATCGGGCCCGAACACGCCTGGTTGCATGACACCGGCCGAGCTCAATACGTGGCCATCACCGACGACGAGGCCGTCGACGCCTTCGAATACCTGAGCCGTACGGAAGGCATTATTCCCGCCATCGAAAGTTCCCATGCCCTGGCCCACGCCATCAAGATTGCACCCACCCTGCCCAAGGACCAGATCATGGTAATCACCCTGAGCGGACGCGGCGACAAGGACTGCGTCGCCATGGCCAAGTACCGCGGCCAGAACCTTTCCGAATAGCAAGAGAAGGAACCCAAGGAGAATCTCATGAATCAGAAACTTGCCACGGCCTTCGCCCAGGGAAAGGCCTTCATTCCTTTCGTCACCTGCGGCGACCCCGACCTGGAAACCACGCGAGCCATCGTACGATCCCTGGCCCAAGCGGGCGCTCGCGTCATTGAACTGGGCATCCCCTTCAGCGACCCAACCGCCGAAGGACCCATTATTCAGGGAGCCAACCTGCGGGCGCTCTCCGGCGGCGTCAACACCGACAAGATTTTCGAACTTGCAGCAGAGCTCAACGAAGAACTCGACGTAGCCCTGGTCTTCATGACCTACGGCAACGTGGTGTTCCATTACGGCATCGAGCGCTTCGCCCAAAAGGCAGCCGATGCGGGCATCTGTGGCATCATCCTGCCCGACGTGCCCTTTGAGGAACGCGGGGAATTCGCGCCAGCTTGCAAGGCGGCAGGCATCGACCTTATCTCCATGATTGCCCCTACCTCAAAGGACCGTATCAGCATGATCGCCCGTGAGGCGGAAGGCTTCATCTATCTGGTTTCTTCGCTTGGCGTCACGGGCACGCGCAGCCACATCACCACTAACCTGGATGACATCGTGGCGCAGATTCGCGCCGTCACCGACACACCTATTGCCATCGGCTTTGGTATTTCGGACGCACAAGCTGCCCAGGACATGGCACAAAAGGCCGACGGCGCCATCATCGGCTCGGCCATCGTAAAACTGATCGCCAAGAAAGGCACGAAGGCACCTGCAGCGGTTGGCGCCTTCGCCGCCGAATGCGTAAAGGCCGTCAACGAAGCCTAGGGGTCTTAGGGGCCTAGGACTTGTTCTTCAGAAACTTGTCGTAGACCTTCAGACGCATGAGCATCTCGGGCAACTCCACGTTTTCGCAGCTTGCCAGGCGTGCCAGCTGAATGCGGGCAATGGACTGGAACACCTCCATGTCCACCGATTCGGGCAGGGGTTCGCCCTTGGTCTCCATGCGATATACCAGGTTGAACAGGGCAATAAGACCGCTAACGGAATACTCGATGATCAGGAGAGACTCGAACGACAGCTCCTGGCCTTCATCGCATAAGATGTCCCGCCACATGCGGAAGATGATCGCCTTCATCTTGCTGTCGACGATCTCCATGCCGCCCTGGCTCACCAGCAAGCACAGTTTGCGGGCCATCTGACGCTGAGCGGGCTCCATAAGAAGCTCGCTGGAAGGCTTGGTCAGCAAGCGGAAAATGGCAAAGGCGTACGAGTCTTCGCCATCGCCCATCAGCTCGTTTTCGATGCAGCGGAACATCAGGTCATCCATGTCGGAGAAGTGATAGTAGAAGGTTCCGCGGTTACATCCCGCCTCTGCCGCAACCATACTGATGGTCACGTCCTTCACTGCATGGTCCTCAAGCAAATGCCAGAAAGCAGCCATGATACGTTCGGTGGCAGGAGGCTCTTGGGCGTTGTTGCGGGGACGGGCCACGCTACTCACCTTCTTTCAGAGTGCGGGCATTCATGATCAGCATTTGCAGACGATTTTCTACATTGGCGAAGCTGACGTCCGGATCGTAGTCCAACGGCAGAATCTGGGCATCGGGGTACATCTCCTTCAGGCGTTTGGCAATGCCGCGGCCCACCACGTGATTGGGCAGGCATCCAAAGGGCTGCAAGATGACAAACGAACGACAGCCCTCTTCCGCGTGATGCAGAATCTCGCCAGGAATCAGGACGCCTTCGCCCGCATCAAAGGTGTGATGGATGATGGGGTCGGAGGCCTTCACCAATTCGTCCATGCGTTTTGCGGGTTTGTACAGCGGATGTTTGATGGCGACCTTGTCCGTCGCATCGTGTGCCAAGTCGAAGAACTTGTCTTCAATCGAGAACATCGTCTTGTAGCTGAACGGCTTGTTCAGGCCATATTCCTTTACCTGGCGATCCTTGTAGAAGTAGGACTTGCGAATAACGTCGGTCATGCGAGCCTCGATGATCTCCAGGCCGTTGTCCTCAAGATACTGTTCGATGTCGTGATTGGCTCCAGGATGGAAGTTCAGCAAATACTCGCCCACGATCAACACGGTTGGACGTGGATTCGAACGGTCGTACTTAACTGCGCACATTTTATCGATGGCCTGCTTGAAGCCACGGTGCATGCCGCGAACGCCCTTTTTCCTCAAGCCATCTATCATTAGATCCAGGCCCTCGTCGAAAGCAGCCTGAGTCGAACCCGGCTCCAGTTCGTAAGGTCGAATCTTGCGCAGCAGCTCCTCCATCACGTCAACGGCAGGCAGCGTGTAGGCAATGCGAATGGCCGAAGCCAAGCTCATCTTGAAGCCCGGATGGATGTTGTGGAAGTCCACATCGTCATTGGTGACGATGGGCACCTGAGGATAACCCGCATCGTCAAGTGCCTTGCGCGTCAGGGCGGCATAGTGCGTCAAACGGCAGTCGCCAATGTACTTGCCCTGGCAGATAGCTACCTTGTCAGGGTCATACTTGCCACTTTCCAGTGCTGCCAAGGCCTCGCCGATGACAATCTGGCACGGGAAGCAGATGTCGTTGTGCACATACTTCTTTCCCAGACGAATGGCTTCCTCGCGACCAATAGGCAGAGCCTCGGTCTTGATGCCCTGTCGAGCGAAAGAGGCCGCCATCAGCATGCTGAAGGCATGGCTCGTGTTAGGAACCAACAAGGTCTTGTCCTTGAAATCTTCCTTGGTGAATTTGCGCTGATAGGGATCGGACAGCTCGTGCACCTCAAGGGCAGCGCAAGCCTTACAGGGAATCTCGAGGGAAAGGTCGCCCGCTTCCAGGGCACTGGTGCTAGGCAGACCACGCCGTGCGTTCACCGTTTCCACGAAGGAGCGGACCCGGATGCGCAACGGACCCTGGATATCAGATTCGTCAACCTTCAGCACCAGAGGCGCCTTGCCCGAAATCTCCTTGGACATGCGAATGATTTCATCAGACAGATAGGCATCGTGCCCACAGCCAAAGCTCACGATCTGCACGTACTCCAGGCATTCGCTGCGCGCCGAAATTACGGCAGTGGAAAGCATGCGGGCATGGAAGTTGTTCACCACGTCGATCAAGGAGTTGGACAGGTCAACTTCGTTGCGCCCCGGCACGCTATCGGGCGTAAGCACGGGAATGCCCAGCTCGGTGAAGAAGCGCGGCAGGTCGTGGTTGACCAAAGGATCGTTGTGATAGGGCCTACCAGCCAAAACCACCGCATAGCGACCCTGCTCCCTCACCTGACTGATGACATTTTCGCCCCAAGCCTCCAGGGTGCTGCGGAACTCGTCCATTGCGGCATCGCCCTGCTTGATAGCACGCAGGGTCAGCGACGGATCGATACCGAGCTGTTTCTGCACATATTCGCAAAGCTGCTTGTCGCGGTCCTCGTAGGTATACCAATGGAAGAGCGGCGCATCCAACGGCACGCCAAACACCCGACCCGGATCGTCGGAATTCCGCATGACGATGGGATAGCCCTTCACCACGGCGCACATGCTTTCGGAGGTAGACATGGCGTTTTCGGACGGAATGGTGGTCAAAATGGGGTACCAGATGCGATCGACTTTACGTTTGACCAGGTCACGAACATGGCCGTGCACCAGTTTTGCCGGAAAACACATGGTGTCGGAGGTAACAGCGGAAAGACCCTGCTCGTACATCTTGCGCGTGGAGGGGCCGCTGACCTCAACCTTGAAGCCCAAACTCTTCCAGAAGGAGCGCCAAAACGGAAGGCGGTCCCAGAAAGCAAGGGTACGTGGGATACCTATGGTGATGTCCTGGTCGGCAAGCAAGGGCACAACAGGGCGGTCTTCGAGCAGCAGACGCTCACGCACGTCGTACAGATTAGGGACACTCTGGTCGCGCTTCAGTGCAGCACGCACCTTTTCGCGCACCGAGTCATCCTTGGGGTCTCCCAAGATTTCGCCGCGCGAGCAGCGATGACCCGTCATCCAGGTGGTGCCGTCGCTGAATACGGTGCGCGTGCGGTTGCAGTGGTTACTGCAGAAGGGGCAGCGCAAATTCGTCTCCTGGGTGTAATCCAGGCGTTCCAGAGCCTCAAAACCGATGAAGCTTGTCGTTCGATGGGCCGAGTCGCGGTTCTCCATCTGCTCCTTCACCATCAACGCCTCGCCGATGGCACCCATCAAGCCTGGATAGGGAGCACGCGTGACCTCGCGACCCAGGTACTGCTCCAAAGCACGCAGGACGGCGTCGTTCTGGAAGGTGCCACCCTGGACAACGATGCGCTTGCCCAGGCTATCCAGGTTGTTCACGCGGATGACCTTGGTAAACACGTTTTCGATAATGGAGCGGCACAGACCCGCCATGATGTCGTCGGGCGTCTTGCCGTTGCGCTGCTCGGACACGATCGACGAGTTCATGAACACGGTACAGCGACTACCCAGCACGGCTGGATTGCGGGAACGGAAGGCTGCTTCGGCAATGTCGCCCACCTTGATGCCCAGGTTTGCCGCAAAGGATTCAAGGAACGATCCGCAACCAGACGAACAGGCCTCGTTCACCACGATGTCCGTGATGACGCCGCCATCAAGCCAGATCGCCTTCATATCCTGCCCGCCGATGTCCAGGATGAAGCTGGCATCTGGCACATAGGTACTTGCGGCATGGGCATGCACCACTGTTTCGACCGTATGGTGATCGGCGTGCAGCGCTTGGGCAAACAGCAACTCGCCGTAGCCCGTGGAGCCCACGCCTGCGACGTCCAACCGAACGCCCTGGTCAAGATAGCGCCGATTCATGTCAAGGAGTGCCTGTTTCAGAATGGCCAGGGGTTCTCCCTGATTAGAGGCATAGAAGCTATCCACCAGCACGCCGTCTTCGTCAATCAAAGCGAACTTGGTGGTCGTGGAACCAGAATCGATACCCAGGTACACGCGCAGGGGCTGGTTCTGGTCGCGCTTGGTTCTAATTTGACGGGGTTCCCTGTGTGCCAGACCCAGACGGTGACGGACCTCAAAGCGCTCTCGCTCGGAGGCATCGGCGAACAGAGGTGCCGCCGAAGGCCCCGATGACACAGCTTCATCAAGCCGGGAAACGCACTCCAGCGCATCGGCAGCGTTGGTGAAGCCTTCCTCCTGGGCAAACAGGGACTCCAAGGAAAGCGCGGCGCCATAGGCAACGATGGTCTCGGGATGCTCGGGCACTACCACCTGCTCAGGACTCAGGTTGAGACGCTCGGCAAAGACCTCGACCAAACGGGGGTTGAAAGTCAGAGGACCGCCCTCAAAAGCCACTGGAGGCTCGATGTTCAAACCCTGAGCCAAGCCACCGATGGTCTGCTTGGCAACGGCGTGAAAGGCAGATAGGGCGATGTCGGTCTTGGGCACACCCTGATTCAGCAGGGGCTGAATGTCAGTCTTGGCATACACGCCGCAACGACCAGAGACGTCATAGACCGTTTGGCCCTCGCAAGCCAGTTGGTTATAGCGCTCCACAGGAACCTTGAGGAGGGCGGCAATTTCGTCAATGAAGGCACCAGTACCGCCTGCGCACGAGCCATTCATACGCATGTCGGCAACCGTGAGCTGGCCTGTTCGTTCATCCTTGCGGAAAAACACCATCTTGGCATCCTGGCCGCCCAACTCGATGGCGCAACGGACCTCCGGATGCAGGCGCGCAATCGCCTGAGCGTTTGCCACCACTTCCTGAATAAAGGGGATGCCCGTCTGACGAGCCAGGGACTCACCGCCACTGCCACACAGAGCAACGCGCCAGCGATGCTGGGGAAAGAACTCTGCGACTTCCGCAAAGGCCTCCTTCAAGCTTTGCGCTTGATGAGCGTTATGGCGCTTGTAGCGCGAATAGAGCACCTCGTGCGTGGCGGGATCGAGCACCAGCAACTTGGTAGTGGTTGATCCGACGTCAACACCGATATGTACGCAGGAGGAATGTGGAGCAGCCTGCATAAGGGCACGCCTCTTTCTTGCTTGCTCGTCAGAGACGAACGGCAGCAGGGTGCCATTCTCGGTAGAAAGCTCCTTGACGTTCCGTTCGATCCCCGACAAATAGAACGCTTATGGGGTCAAGTATCATACACACTGTATGGTTTTTTTCGACAACGAATTCAGAGCAGCTTGTCATTTCTCCTCAACTTGTCCATGTTCTTTTACTCAAAAAAGCCGCAGTGTTGCATCAAAGCCAGGTAAACAAGCCGCAAAGGTTGCGGCAAATTCGAGTGAAGAAATGTGCGAAACTACAGGGTGCATGAATGAAAAAGAACAGACATACACGGGCACTCGCCCCAAAACCCTAAAGGACGCCCTTGAAGAGAGGCGCCGTGCCGCACAGCTTGATGGCGCCATTGACGGCTCCATCGATGGCTCTGGCGACAATGGCGCTATCAAGCTTTCTTTCTACAACCTGTTTTGGATCTTCGTGGTCGCCAGTTTCTTTGGCCTGATCATCGAAACCCTGGTGAGCTATCCCATCGATGGCATCTGGAAAGACCGCGCTGGATTTGTATGGGGGCCCTTTTCGCCCATCTACGGCGTAGGCGGCGTACTGATGACCGTGGGCCTAAACGGCATGCGCGGCAAGACCGCCATTCATACCTTCGTGTTTGCAGCACTTTTGGGTGGCGCCTTCGAATTCTTCGTTGGATGGGTGCTCGAAGAGGGCTTTGGCATCGTCGCTTGGAGCTATCTCGATCAGCCCTTCAACCTGATGGGTCACACCTGCCTTGGCATTGCCCTGGTGTGGGGTGCCCTTGGCATTATCTGGGTTCGCATGCTACTTCCCCTGGTCATGGATCTGATTTCCCTGATTCCCCCGATTGCCGCCAAGGGACTCACTACTGTTTGCGCCCTGTTCATGGCAGCCAACATCGTGCTTACCATTGGCGCTTTCAACTGCTGGTTTGAACGCTCCGCCGGAATCCCCGTCGAAACGCCTGTTCAAGCATTCTTCGCCGACAACTTTGGCGATGACTTCATGCAGCAACGCTTCCAGACCATGAGCCTGTATCCTGAGCTGGTCAACCGCGACGTTAGCGTCACAAGCACTGAAGACTAGGTCGAAGAAGGTTCCCTCATGCCTGACAACAACGAGGACGTACTCACGGGCTCGCTGAGCACCCCTGCAGAGACAGCCGATCCCACAAGAGACACGAGCTCCGCCGAAGAGACGATTACCCCACCAAAGGGAAAGGTCATCGCAGCAATGAGCGGCGGTGTAGATTCATCCGTAGCCTGTGCGCTTCTGCATGAAGAGGGCTACGAGGTCATTGGCGTCACCATGCGCCTGTTCGACTACGATCAGCTAGCAAATGCCGACATCGAGGCCATGAACCAATCATGCTGCTCGCAGAAGGACGTGGAGGACGCCCGTAGTGTCTGTTGGGGCATGGGGCTCGACCACTTCGCCTTCAACTTTACCGATCGTTTTGAATCCGACGTGATGGACAAGTTCTGCAAGTCATATCTGGCCGGAGAGACACCCAATCCCTGCATCGACTGCAACCGCTTCCTCAAGTTTACGGCCCTGCAACGTCGGCGCGAACAGCTTGGCTACGACTACGTGGCAACGGGCCACTACGTACGCCGCTGCTTCGACCCCGCGAGCAAGCGCTTCCTCTTGAAAAAGGGACTCGACCCCAAGAAGGACCAGAGCTACGTCTTGTACGGCATGACGCAGGAACAGCTGGCACACACCTTGTTTCCCTTAGGGGAACTCACCAAGGAGGAAACGCGCGAGGTGGCGCGACGTCACGGCTTCGTGACTGCGGAAAAAGCCGAAAGCCAGGACATCTGCTTCGTGCCCGACGGTGACTACGCTGCCTTCATCGAAAAGCACGAGGGGAGCCTGCCTGGTCCTGGCCCTATCGTGCTGGAGGACGGAACGCACGTAGGTACGCACGAAGGCCTGGTCGCCTATACGCCAGGGCAGCGCAAGGGACTCGGAGTTGCCTGGAGCGAGCCTTTGTTTGTGCTTCGCAAGGACCTCGCGAAAAACGCGCTCGTGGTAGGACCCCGCTCCAGCCAGCATGTAGGCGAGCTGTGGGCCGATGACGTCAACCTGATCAGCGTGGCTGAAATGCCTATAGCCGTGAAGGTCGAGGCCAAGGTGAACTACCGGGCCACCCCCGTCGAAGCCTGGGCTCGGGTCGAAGGGGACATGCTGCACGTTCGTTTCGTTGAGCCCATCCGCAGCTGCGCCACCGGACAGGCCGTCGTGCTCTATCAGGGCGACACCGTGGTAGGCGGCGGCACCATTCGGAGCTATCGCTAACCTTCAATCGCACGTGGGGCCAGCATCCGCAGAATGCCGGCCCCACTTTATTCGCACCTAATTCAGGGTGCCATTTAACCTTAATGGTTAACGCAATGGTTCTTTTTGCCAAGCTTCACCCGCCCAAGACTGACAACAAAGGACCTGGTCCCGGAAGAATCCCGGAACCAGGCCCGTCGGCACTCATTCTTCAGCTGGGCAGCGCTTCAAGGCATCCAAAACCAGCAAACGAGCCCTTTGTGGCAAATTTGCACTCAAATGTACGACCATTGAGGAGCACAGGGGCGCTGTCTGTCGGCAATCCCGAAAGCGGCCCAACAAAACCCCAGGTCAGAAGATTGTCCGCCTGAATGCAGTAAAGAGACCCCGGAACCAAGCGTTCGGCAGTCGTACATTTGCGCTCAAAATTGCCAAATCACGCATGCATTCTGGTTTTGGAGGGTGTGCTCAACAGGCAAGACGCAGTCACAACGAACAAGCAGCCCTATTCATGAACCGCAAATCGCATTCAAGCAATGCCGACAAGCAAGCCTGCGCAACAGCGCAAAGACAACCCGACCGAACAGAATAACGGCCACGACAACAAACAACCTAGTCAGACAAAGAACGCCCTCGGCGCAAAAGAGTCGGACCCATCATCGAACCCCGTCATGGAGTTCATTGTCGAAGCCCATTATCGAAACGCAGCCGTCCGAACGACCCGGACTGAGAGCTAAAGCACTTCGTTCATGCTGCCTGTTCGATAGCCATCCAGGTCAACTGATACATACGCAAAGCCCAACTCGTGCAAACGAGCTGCCACTTGCTGACGCTGGGCCACCAGATGTCCCAACTGGGCTGGCGGCACCTCAATACGAGCCAAATCACCATGAATGCGCACACGCACCTGAGCAAAGCCCAGCTCTCGTAAATACAGCTCGGCTTCTCCTACGCGTACCAAGCCTTCTGCCGTGATGGTGCTTCCGTAAGGAAAACGGCTGGCCAAGCAAGCAAAGCTAGGTTTGTTCCAGGTTGGCACGTTCAACTCGCGAGAATAGGCGCGAATCTCGTCTTTGGTGAGACCAACAATCTGCAAGGGGCTCCTAACGCCCAGCTCTTTCAAAGCGCGAGCGCCAGGACGATAATCGCCCAAATCATCCATGTTGGAACCGTCGATGACCACGCTGCCAGGATGCTCCTGCTCGGCCACTGTCAAAAGCTCGGTAAACAAAGCGCGCTTGCAGATATAGCAACGCTCGGGGGGATTTGCCGCAAAACTCGGAATGGACAGCTCATCGGACTCAACCACCAGCTGTTTGATTCCCTCGGAAGCACACCATTCCCGAGCGACACGAAACTCCCCTTCGGGGTTCAGCAGAGACTTTGATGTGAGAGCCACGGCGTCCTTGCCCAGCGCATCGTGCGCCACCTTTGCAAGAAAGGTCGAATCGACGCCACCAGAAAAAGCAACGGTGACCTTGCCATACGATCGCAGCAGGTCTTTCAGCCGTTCAAGCTTGTCCATATAAGCCTCTACTAAATGCAATAGTTATCAATTGCCGCAGAAGAAGAATGGTCCAGAACATCCTGCAGCGTGATGCTGGACAGATAGTTCTGCTGGACCTCGTGCAGGCCCTTCCATACGTAAAACTCCATACAAGGAGTAGGGAAATTGCACTCGAACTTTTCGCCCTGAAGGCACGATGCGGGTGCAATGCTGCCCTCCATGACATTCAGGACATCCAGGATGGTGATCTTGTCGGGAGAGTTCGCCAGACGATAGCCGCCCTGAGCACCGCGAACCGACCTGAGCAGACCCGCCGACGTCAGGCTAGGGACGATCTGCTCCAGGTACTTCTTCGAGATGCCCGTGACACGCGAGATTTCCTTGAGCGACACCAATTCGTCCCCACGCATAGCCAGAAGCAACATCAGACGAACCGCGTAGGTGCCCTTCGTGGAAATCTTCACTGCTTGTCCTCCTGGGTCGATTGCATGCTTCCCCAGATTTTATCGGTTGCAAAAGCATACAGGGGCGCAAGGTATCCCTTTTCGTTTTCAGGCAGCGCGGCATCGGCCAGCTTGAACAGCAGCTTGATCCACCGAGCAAGCGTCATGCCATAAACCTGGGCCTCAAAGAGATCCTCGTGAATTGCCGCCACCGCATCATCGGTGTCCTCGGCGGAAAGGCTCCACGCATCGCCCTTTACGCCCAGCAAGCCCTCAATGACAGCAAGGCTTTCCTCGCTATAGAAAATACCCTTCACCAACGCAGCGTACCCAGTCATCTGAGGCTCCGGCAGAGAATCGGCGGGGCGAATCTCGACAAAACGCTTCAGGCGAACATCAGGCCAGAACATGGACATGACGTGCTCGATGTCTTCGGCACTCATAGGGGCATCCGCATAGAGCTCCGCAGCGGTCTTGCCGCCGTCTGCACGCAAGGAAGGGCCCTCTGGGTCGTTTGCTGCGGCGCGCGTCACGAAGATAGGCCTGGTTGCCAGCATCCAGTCAACGTAGCTACCAACGCCGAAACCTTCATCGAACAAGCCAGGGACCACACCACAACGGGCAGGATCGACCTGGCGCCACAAGTCAAAACGGGCGATGGGAGACGTGACTGGCTCGGTCTCGAACACCTTGGTTCCGTCCGCAATTACCGCAAGGATGGGCGACAAAGCATTCGCAATGCGCATCTTGCGAACAGCGTCAGCTTCGTCATGGAAATCAACCGAAACCTGGGTGGAAGCGCTGCCACGCATCATGCGATGGCCCACCGTACCGATTTCGGTGAAGTAGGCATCCATGAAACCGTAACGCTTCTTGGGGATGAGCGTCAGGTCGAAGGCCTTCCTGCTGGGATGGTAGCCGCCATGAACCAGCTTCAGGCCATGCTCCTCCAGGTAGGGGTCGATGCGGGAGCGGAAGCGCTCATAGGCAGCTACGATCTCCTCGATGCTTGCAAAGGGTGCGATGCTGATTTCGATCTGGGCTGCAGGCTCCAACGTAATAGAGCCATCCTCAGAGGCGAGTCCCAGCAAATCGCCATCATCAGTCACGGTACGCTCAGGGTAGAACTGGCTCAAGTGCTCAAGGACATCAACCACACCCACCTGGCCGTTTCGGGGGAAGTAGCTGACATCGTCACCCTTGTCGGTTACAACGAAGTGCTCGACCTCCACGCCAAGCTTGTCGCACACCTCATGCGACCCCTTCAAGATGAAGTCGATCATTGCCTGGCGATTCTGCGCCGTGAAATCCATGTGGCCCCATTTCCTTGATTCGAGGCCTTGGCCTCTGGGCTCGTCCCTGGCTCAATCCGGCAACGGGGCTCCCGTCCCGTGGCGCGCTGGCCAGGTCATTGGCTTTTGAGGATACCGTACTTACTTGGTCATCCTCGCTCGTTTCCTGCCCCAAGCACACAAAACGCAGGGGTTGGCTACCACGGATACGCCCCCGCTTTCGCACGAAAGCCGACGACCGCCTCTGCCAACCCCTCAAGGCAAGATGCTTGAAGCGAAATGCTCAGCTAGGAAAGACCGCCTAGAAGTTGAACATCGCTGTAGACAGGTAACGCTCGCCCGTATCAGGAAGAACCGCGACGATGACCTTGCCTGCGTTTTCGGGACGTTCGGCCAGCTTCTTAGCTGCAGCGACGGCAGCACCGGAAGAAATGCCCACCAGGAGGCCTTCCTTGGCAGCAAGCTCGCGGCCCGTTGCAAAAGCCTCTTCGTCTTCGATGGGCAGGACCTCGTCATAGACTGACGTGTCGAGCGTGTCGGGAACGAAGCCCGCGCCGATGCCCTGAATCTTGTGAACGCCGCCATGACCCTCGGACAAGACGGGGGAGCCAGCGGGCTCAACGGCAACAACCTTGATGTTGGGGTTCTGGGACTTCAGGTAGCGGCCGATACCCGTGACGGTGCCACCCGTGCCAACACCTGCAACCAGGATGTCGACCTTGCCCTCGGAGTCAGCCCAAATTTCAGGACCCGTAGTTGCCTCGTGGATTGCGGGGTTGGCAGGATTGGTGAACTGGGAGGGAATGAAGGAGTTGGGGATTTCGGCGGCAAGCTCGTCGGCCTTGGCAATGGCACCCTTCATACCCTTGGAGCCATCGGTAAGAACCAGCTCGGCACCGTAGGCCTTCATGAGGTTGCGACGCTCGACGGACATGGTCTCAGGCATGGTGATGATGATGCGATTGCCACGTGCAGCAGCCAGGGCAGCCAGGCCAACGCCGGTGTTGCCGGAGGTGGGCTCGATGATGACGGTGTCGGCGTTGAGAACGCCCTGAGCCTCTGCTTCGGCAAGCATGGCCTTTGCGATACGGTCCTTGACGGAACCAGCGGGGTTGGTGCGCTCGACCTTTGCCAGAATGGTTGCCTTCAGGTCGTTGTTCTTTTCAAAGTTGGTGAGCTCCAGCAAGGGGGTGTTGCCGATGAGTTCTGCGACGCTCTTCTTGATTGCCATAACGCTTCCTTTTCTCGATTTGACCGGAACAAGGTCCAATCAAACGTGCTTCCTTGTTGATGGGTTAAAGCCTACTATTCCCCTAGGTTTTTAGCAATAAGAAATATCTCAAGAAACCTGTCGTTCATAATGCCTGGTGAAGCGGCATTTCTACAACGAAGACACCAGAATATCATCAATACTCGCAATAGCTTTATGAAACTAGATAAAACCGATTCGCCAGCACCGCACACGAAGCTGGGTCAGGCCAATTCGCTGGCACCGCATACGAGTCCCCATATGAACCAGACGAGTCGTTTTGGGATTTCCCGCATCAACCCCACCTTGGCGGAGCCAAAGAAATCAAGAACACAACATTTGGTAAATACGGATTCTTTACCGATTAATACCGTGACATGAAATTCGACCCACGAGTGGCAACGCACACAGCTGTCGCCTTCTTATATCACCCATAATTCTCTGTCATCTTTACTTTTCATTTATTTTTTCTTTACTTTTTAAATTCTTTTAGTAAACTGAAGGCAAGCCAAACGGATTACAACAAATGAAAAGGAGAAACACCAATGGCAGAGAAGAACGAAACCACCTTGGTCAACTTCAAAGTGGACAGCATCGTCAAGGAGAGCGCAGAGGGCGTCCTGTCGGGAATGGGGCTCAACCTGAGCAGCTACATCGGCATGTGCCTGCGCCAGGTCGCCCAGGAGGCGGGGCTTCCCTTCACCCCCAAGTTTGACCCCGAGTTCTGGATCGACGAGGCGGCCGTAAGCAAAGCGGCGAAGATCATCAACTCGAACATCTTCGGGAAGTACCTCAAGATCAAGCAGGACGAGGAAGTGAAAGGCTGCTGGGAATTCAACGCCAAGAGCCACAAGTTCGACGAGAGTCTTCAACAGGAATTTGAGCGTGCGGCTGAAAGACTGGCCAATTGCTGGAATCAGTGCACGATGCCGGGCAACTCACTCCTGCAGCTCGAGACAGAGCTCGCCTTGATCACGGACGAAGTAATCGCGGCCGCACCCGAGCTTCGTGACATATCCGTGGGGGTTGCCACGTCCATCGGGGAACGGCTCATGGCCGACAAGGAGGTCAACGACCTTATCGGGGAGGCAGACGACCTCCATGACTTCCTCGACAAGGTCGACGACGCGATGAGCCTAGCCCTGCTGGTCTATTACAGAAACGGAAAGCAGCTCTGTTCCAGGTTCGCAAGCACTTCCTCGTCGGAGGAATGGACGAACATGCTGGTATTCAAGGGTTTGAAGGAAAACATCATCCTCAAAAACGAAGGGAGCAACGATGGCATACAGGACTAACGGGGCAAGGAAGTCATCCGGGGCGAGGTCCTACTCCTCCGCCCGAGCCCACCAACACGTCGGACAGAGCTTCGGCGGCTACACGAAGCAACAAAGCTCGTCCACGGGAAACTTCTACATGGCAAAGACCAAACGTGGAAAGTAGCGAGGGGCAGGCGCCGAACCCATCTAGCCTATACTGTTCGGCGCCCCTCGACCCTTCCTCGAAAACAAAACCCTCACGCTCGGGGCTGGCGACCATGGCCTCGGATTGTCGAGAACCTCCTCTTGGCACGCTACCACCACTCTCGACTATGGCTTTCCACCTCCTGGCTTACCTCAAATCCATGCTGTGGCCGTCAGCCCTGAGCGTGAGGGTTTGTCACCCCAGCTTGCAAAACAGTGGCTTATGCCGAACCGCAAACCAGCCTTACGGACAGAACGAGCCAAAAGGCGCCTGGCTAAACAACGAGCCCTCGGACACGCTTTTGTCCGAGGGCTTAGATGAGCGAGCGATTTTAATTGTGCAAAAGGGGTGCCGACCTACGCCGACGGGGACGCACCCCGTTTGCTGGAGACGCCAGGCAGGCAAGCCCAACGATTTCCTGCGTCAGTTGGGGCGCATCCTTCGCTCAGTCAACTCAAGCAGACCAAGAGCCCTTACATCAAAAGCCCGAACTTACTTCGTTCCCTTGATGTCCTTAAGAGACTCGCTGAAATCGGGATAGTCGTTTCGAACCGTCTGTTTGTATGCGTCAAAGGCTTCCTGGAGCGAGTCGTACTTCGTTCCGCTGCTGAGGAACTGATTATAATTGTAGGTATGGTCGGCGATGGCCACATAACCGCCGGAGCGCTGCGCAGTGGTCGACTTCGACAGGTAGTACTTCCCACCAGTCGTCTGGATGATGACAGGGATTTCCGCACCTACCCCAACCTTGTTCACGTCAACCGAGGTCCAGAACAGGTAACGCTTAGATTCGATCTTGCCGCTGCCCAAGAAAGCGTAGGTGCCATGCTTGAGCAAGCTGTTGGAGGCAATAGCCTGCTCGATCTTTGGCAAATACTCCGAATTGGGGCACTTCGAATCGAATTCGAAGTTACCGTTGTTTTCCAACCCAACAAGCGCACCGCTCTTGTTCAGCGCATCAAAGAAATCTTCGTTGATGTTGAAGGAATAGGCGCGCCAGTCAAACACGATTCCCGTTTCGGGAGCATAGGAGACCTCACAGACCCCCTTCGCTTCAGGATCGCCCTTCCAGTGCTTGGTGTCGGGGTCTCCCACCTTGTGCGTGATTCCGCCGATCGTCACGGCATCAAAGGATTGCCAGCCATCCTGCTCTTGTACCAAGCGAACGGTTTGAGATGCGCTCTTTCCCGACTCGATGCAGCTAGTCATCACTTCGGCATAAGCTGCTCGCACATTGGCGAGGTCCGTGCTTTCCCGGCTTTTCTCGAGCTGGGCATTGAACAGGGGAATGGCGATAGCGATGAGCACCGCAATAATGGCCACGACAACAAGAAGTTCCGCAAGCGTGAAACCGTCACGCGAACGAACACTATTCAGGCGAGCATTATCGAAACGTACCTCGCCCGGGCAAACATTGCCAGAACACATATGGCCCAAACGAACGCCGTTCATTTCCCCTCCCCTGACCTGGTAGTCTCTGCCGACTTAATTGCATGTGCCTTGAGATGATACCGCATGAATCAAGGTGCAGAAGAAGGGCGGAAGGACGCATGGGACAGTATCCTGCGCCTGACCATAGGCGATTCCCCGCTGAGGCTCGCTACAACTTGCTGCGACAAGCTATGACAAACGGCTCCCATCGCGACCTGTTGCGGAGGGTGATTCTCGGTGCTCCCAGAGCGAAATTCGTGATCATCAGCCATTGGTTGTCGTGTCAGTCATATTACTTGGGAATTTGCTTGGGAATCTCGGAGCGAACCAGCCACTTTTTGGCGCCTATGCACCCACCAGACCTACTGTCACTGCCAAGGTGTCCCGCAGAGATCCTCAAGCAGCTTGCGCCCATGCACTCAGCGAATCCGCCATCACTGCCAAGGAAGATGGAGTTGAGCTACTTTTGGGCAGCTGTGCCTTCCGCTCCTACAAAACGTCTTCTATGCACGATTTTGCGCTCATTTTCTTGCTAATTAGCATCCCTTTTGGCCCCAAACGTCGTTTTTGCGCTGCCTTTTCTGCCTCATGCACGAAATGTCCCAATTTGCGAAAAGAAAATCGAACATAAGAGCCGATTTCTATAACGGGAATGCACCAAAGCCAAAAAGCAGCACAGGACGAAAGCTGAAGCGGCACCTGCCGCATTTGACAACCCGTGGAGCACGTTGAAACCGTCTAAGGTTGGCCAAAAAGCAAGGCAGGGGAAACATCGGGGTGTCCGTACCAGCCTTGCCAGACAGGCGAAGGTCACGGCGGTAACTTGTGGGGAACATTGGGGGAACTTATGGAATGCCCCCGAAAACCACCCCGGGAAACGAAAAAGGTCACCACCCAAAACAGGTGGTGACCTCGCATTTTAAATGGTGCGCCGTGAGGGATTCGAACCCCCGACGTACTGATTCGTAGTCAGTCCCTCTATCCAGCTGAGGTAACGGCGCGTTGCAGCAAAAAGAAATATACGAGGCTTTGCCCTTGGCGTCAACAACTTTTTTGAATATTTTTGACCAATTTGCATAATCCCAGGTCAGAGCCTTGATTTTCTTTCGAAGGAATCTGCGCTTCGTCATCGAACTGCAGTTAATCAGCGAACACAACGAAAGAAATCGAACCTCAACCCCGCCCCCCAGCGGGGTTCGGCCCTACGTCACAGGTACAGGGTCAGACGCACCATAACCTCAATCCCGCCCTCTCGGCGAGTTCAGCCCTCGGCACCACGAGAGCCGGCACCACAAGAACCGCAGGCAGCGCGACTTAGACAACCCCGCCCTCTCGGCGAGAGTCAACGCCCGCACCAAGCGCAAAGAACCGACCCACTTCCTAGGCAACCCGCCCTCTCGCCGGGAGTCGACGCCATGGCATCACGTCACCCCTGCGCCTTCTCCCAAGCGGCCATCAAGCGCTCACGAAGGGAAGCGGGATATCGTGCTCCTCAACAGGAATGGAGCCCACCCGCTGTTCCTCAAAAGCCACGCCGACAATGCAGCAGGCCTCAAACGCAGACAGACCTGCCGTCGCATCGTCGATTCCTCCATCGAGCCCAATCCCTCGATATCTAAACTGGGTCAAATAACGATCATAGTTGCCGGCTCCGTAGCCCAGACGATTCCCCTTTCCGTCAAACGCAACACAGGGGCACACCAGCAAGTCGAGCTCGTCAGCAGGAACATAGGGAAGCTGGTCAAGCTCAGGATCGGCATGGTGGTAGCGGCGAAGCGGATGCAGCAAAAACGAAACGCCCCGCTCTTCCTCCTCGGCGGCAAGCTTGCGCGTTGAGCCCTTCCCCGCCAGGGTCTTCTTGGTCAAAGCGTAGTCATCAAACGAAACGGCACGAAACTCCATGGTCTGCTCGCAGGAACCCTGACAACACCGTGCGTCGTGCATCATGCAGGGGAACGAAACTGTAACACCACGTTCAAACGCACCCTCAATCAACAACCCAAGGTCGAGTTCCTCCGCAAAGGCCGAGTACACCCCTAGATTGATGCTGCGAGACATGTCGCAAGACGCACCCACACCCCGAGCGCGCTCTTGCTCGACGATGCCATCCAGCAAACCCAGAAGACGCTCGCACACCTGCTGGCTCTTGAGCCGCCTGGACTCGGGAGTCATTTCGTTGCGGCGCTCCTTCACCTGGGCACGCAGCTCCCGTCTCATTTCCTTAATCTGGGCGCCTGGAGTGCCCTTTTGATCGAACGTCCGGTCAAACTCAGCGACCACGCCGTCTCCTTTCACGAAGCAACCCCAAAACCCGCTCACGTTTACCAGGTTACAGCAAACAAACAAGGCGGCCGGTAGCCCATTGGCTAACCGACCGCCCAAGAAGAACCATGCAGGCCGAAGCGCTTACAGGAAGTACTCCACGCCGCCCTCGATCAGAGGCTGGTAGGTGTCTCCAGGAACGTTCTTGTACAGACCGAAGCCAGAACGCTCGGTATGACCCATCTTGCCCAGGATGCGGCCATCAGGGCTGGTGATGGATTCGATAGCCATCAGCGAACCCGAAGGATTGACCGACAGGTCCATGCTGGGAACGCCGGCCTCATCAACGTACTGAGCGGCAATCTGGCCATTAGCAGCAAGCTCTGCCATGAGCTCGGGACTTGCAACGAAGCGGCCTTCGCCGTTGGAGATGGCAACCGTGTGGATGTCGCCCACCTTCGTCTTGGAGAGCCAAGGGGAAAGCGAAGACGCCACGCGGGTACGAACCAGGCGGGACTGATGGCGACCGATGGTGTTGAAGGTCAACGTGGGGCAGTCGGCATCCATGGCGCGAATGTCGCCATAGGGAACCAGGCCCAATTTGACCAATGCCTGGAAGCCATTGCAGATACCCAGCATCAAGCCGTCACGATTCTGGAGCAAGTCGCGGACGGCCTCGGTAACCGCAGGGTTGCGGAAGAAGGCCGTAATGAACTTAGCGGAGCCATCGGGCTCGTCGCCACCCGAGAAGCCACCAGGAAGCATGACGATCTGGCTGTTCTTGATGGACTTGACCAGGGCCTCGATGGATTCGTGAACCGCATTGGGGTTCAGGTTGTTGACCACCAGAACCTCAGGGATAGCACCAGCACGCTCGAAGGCACGGGCGGTATCGTACTCGCAGTTGGTACCAGGGAAGACTGGGATGACCACACGAGGTTTGGCCACAGTGCCCGAGAAGGTCAGAGGCAGCTTGTCATCGCTGGTTACGGTTTCGACCGCTTCGCCAGCAGCGCGGTAGGGGAAGACAGGCTCGATCTTGGCTTCCCAAGCCTCCTGCAACTCAGCCAGATCCAGGACCTCACCAGCGGCAGCGAACTTGTAGGCCTCAGTAGTGGCACCCAGCTCAGAAACGACAGCAGACTCGATCTCGACGCCAGCCTCGGCAGCAATCTTCTCCAGATCGGTACCCTCGGCAAGCTCGACGACAAAGGAGCCGTAAGCAGGCTCGAAGAGATCGGCAACCTCGATGTCGTCAGACAGGGCAATGCCAATGCCATTGCCCACGGTCTGCTTGAAGAGAGCCTCGGCCAGGCCGCCGTAGCCAGGAGTGCTTACGCCCAGAACGGCGCCAGCACCCACCAGAGCCTCGACGAGGTTCATGGCCTCAAGCTCGGAAGTAGCCCTAGGCGTAATGCCGTCCTCTTCGCGCAGGGGCTCGATCAGGACGACACGGCTGCCAGCCTTCTTGAACTCAGGCGAAGTGACGCGCTCGACCTTGCCGCAGCCAGTAGCGAAGCTCACCAGCGTGGGAGGAACATCCAGTTCTTCGAAGGAGCCGGACATGGAGTCCTTGCCGCCAATGGAACCCACGCCATAGTCGAGCTGAGCCATCAGGCCACCCAGAACAGCAGCGACAGGCTTGCCCCAACGGGAAGGCTCGTTGCGCAGGCGCTCGAAGTATTCCTGGAAGGACAGGTAGAGGTTCTTGCGCTCGAAGCCAGCGGCAACCATACGCGCCACGGACTCGAGGACTGCGATGTAGGAACCCGTGAACTGGTCGGATTCGGTAAGGTAGGGGTTGAAGCCCCAGGCCATGCCGGAGCACGTAGTGGTCTCGCCAAAGACGGGAATCTTGGCGGCCATGGCCATGGTGGGGGTCAGCTGGTTCTTGCCGCCAAAGGGCATGAGCACCGTGCCAGCGCCGATGGTGGAGTCAAAGCGCTCGGCCAAGCCCTTGTTGGACGAAACGTTGATATCCGTGACCAGGTTCTTCATCTTTTCGGCAAGCGTGGTGCCCTCCCAGTCGCGGGAGTACGTACCAGGAGCGACGACCTTCGCCGCCTGGCTCTTGGGAGCACCGTTGGAGGCCAGGAACTCACGGGAGACGTCAATGATGGCATCGTCGTTCCAGATCATACGCACGCGGTTGTCGTCGGTAACCTTGGCAATGACGGTAGCCTCGAGGTTCTCCTCGTGGGCAAGCTCGATGAAGCGCTCTGCGTCTGCGGCAGCAACGTCAACGGCCATGCGCTCCTGGGACTCGGCGATGGCCAGCTCGGTACCGTCAAGGCCTTCGTACTTCTTGGGCACTGCGTTCAGGTCAACCAGAACGCCGTCAGCAAGCTCGCCAACAGCAACAGAAACGCCGCCGGCACCAAAGTCGTTGCAACGCTTGATCAGCGTAGTTGCCTCCTTGCGGCGGAACAGGCGCTGAATCTTGCGCTCAACAGGAGCGTTGCCCTTCTGGACCTCTGCACCACACTCTTCGAGCGAATCCATGTTGTGAGCCTTGGAAGAACCCGTTGCGCCACCAATGCCGTCACGGCCGGTGCGACCACCCAGCAGGATGACCACGTCACCGGGTGCGGGAACCTCACGCACCACGTGATCGGCGGGAACGGCAGCCACGAGGGCACCAATCTCCATGCGCTTTGCGGCATAGCCGGGATGATACAGCTCGTGCACCTGACCCGTTGCCAGACCAATCTGGTTGCCATAGCTGGAGAAGCCAGCTGCAGCAGTGGTGACGAGCTTGCGCTGGGGCAACTTGCCGGGAATGGTTTCGGAAACGGGGACCAAGGGATTGGCGGCACCAGTCACGCGCATGGACTGATAGACGTAGGAGCGACCAGAAAGTGGGTCGCGAATTGCGCCACCCACGCAGGTTGCCGCACCACCGAAGGGCTCGATTTCTGTGGGATGGTTGTGGGTCTCATTCTTGAACAGGTAGAGCCAGTCCTGATCTTCGCCGTCGACATCGACCTTCACCTTCACGGTGCAGGCGTTGATTTCATCGGACTCGTCCAGATTCTTCAGGATACCCTTGCTCTTCAGGTACTTGGCGCCAATAGTGCCCATGTCCATCAAGCAGATGTCACGGTTGTCCCTGCCCAGCTCATGACGCATTTCCAGATACTTGTCGTATGCTGCCTTGACCTTGGGGTCGTCGATTTCAACGTCGGTGAGCACCGTGCCAAAGGTGGTATGGCGGCAGTGGTCGGACCAATAGGTATCGACCATCTTCACCTCGGTAATGGTGGGGTTGCGCTTCTCGGTATCACGGAAGTAAGCCTGGAAGAAGGTGATGTCAGCCAAGTCCATGGCAAGACCGCGCTCTTCGATGAAGCAAGCCAATCCTTCCTGGTCAAGATCGGTGAAGCCCTCGATGACCTCGACCTTGCCAGGGGTGGGGTACTCCATCTTCAGTGTCTCGCGCTCGGCAAGGGAAGCCTCGCGTGCCTCGATGGGATTGATGACGTAGCGCTTGATGGCAGCCACGTCTTCGTCGGTCAGCTCGCCTTCGAGCATATAGACCGTTGCGGACAGCACGCTGGGACGCTCGCCCTGGCTGATCAGCTGGATGCATTCAGATGCAGAAGCGGCGCGCTGGTCGAACTGTCCGGGAAGGAACTCGACCGCAAACACGGTTGCACCTTCGGCAGAAGGCAGCTCAAAGCTCACGTTATCGGACTGAGGCTCGCTGAACACGGTGGGCACGCAGCTGGCGAACAGCTCTTCGTCGATACCCTCGACGTCATAGCGATTGACCAGCCTAAGGCCCGTCAGCGCCTGCATCCCCAGAATGGTGCGCAGCTCACCAAACAGCTGCTGGGCTTCGACGTCAAACCCAGGCTTTTTTTCAACGTAGACACGGGAAACCATTGCTTCTCTGCCTTCCTCCTTGACATTTGTAAGGAATTCAATGACTCACGCCTGCGTCCAATTTTGGTTGGACGCAAAACGTAAAAGACCACCGTAGACGAAAGATGCCCACGCGAACGTGGGCATTCGGCCATAAGACACAGCTATTTGTGCTTCTTGGCGTTCTTGGACTTGTTGCGCACGTTGACGGATGCGTAGTAGGCATCATCACGTGCGGGCTTGACCTTGCGGATGTCGGTAATGATGGCACCAGTCAGGCAACCCCAAGCCAGAATCAACATGGTGACGTAGGCCATGTAGTTGGTCTCAAGAAGCTGGGAGAAGAAGGTGACGGGCACCATGCAGCAAACGGACAGAGCCATGAAGCCCCAAAAGACGCGACGCCACTTGCGATACTCAGGAGTGTTTGCCTTGAAGTTGCGGCGAGCCTTCGCCTCTTCCTTTTCGGCGGCCTTGCGGGCCTCGGCTGCCTCGCGAGCCTTGCGCTCCTTGCTGGTCTCGTTTTCAGGCTCTTTGCCAGAAACACGTGCCAGGAAGCCCTGCTTCTTGGGCTTTGCGTTGGCTTCCTTGACGTAGACGGATGCGGCAGCCTTGGACACCGGCTTGGCGGAGGCGGCGGACTTGCGCGTCTGACCTGCGGGCTTTGCCGTAGTGTTGCGCTCGTTCATGGGGTTGCGAGTTGACATCGAACCGCTTTCTTCTCTGGGGGGGGTACTACTACTTAAACGGGCTGACACCGCCTGAGAACAACCGGTGCTCCAGACGGTGTCAGCCTTTGGGTTTGTGCGTTAGGCAGCAACGAAGGGACGGCCCGTGATCTTTTCGTAGGCCTCGATGTACTTGTCGCTGGTTGCCTTGATGACGTCGGCAGGAAGATGGGGAGGCTCGCCCGTGCGATCCCAGTTGGCGTTAAGCCAGTTGCGGACGAACTGCTTGTCGAAGCTGGGCTGCTCCTTGCCAACCTCATAGGTGTCGGCAGGCCAGAAACGAGAGCTATCAGGAGTGAGGACCTCATCGCCCAGGACAATCTTGCCATCGATCATGCCGAACTCAAACTTGGTGTCAGCAATGATGATGCCACGCTTGGCGGCATGCTCAGCAGCGGTGGTGTAGACCTTGATGGTAAGGTCGCGCAGAGCAGCTGCGTCCTTTTCGCCCATCAGCTCAACCGTGCGTTCGTAGCTGATGTTTTCATCGTGACCGCCAATTTCGGCCTTGGTGGAAGGCGTGTAAATGACCTCGGGCAGCTTGGATGAGTTAACCAAGCCCTCGGGCAGCTTGATACCGCAGACGGCACCGGTCTTCTGGTAATCCTTCAGACCAGATCCAGTGAGATAACCACGGACGATGCATTCCACGGGGAACATCTCGGCCTTCTTGACCAGCATGAAGCGACCTGCCAGGTAATCGGCGTAAGGCTTGAACTGCTCGGGCAGATCTTTCACATCGCAGCTAATCAGATGGTTTTCGGTGACATCTTCCAAGAGCTCGAACCAGAAACGGGAAAGCTGGGTGAGCACCTGGCCCTTGTAGGGGATTTCGTCCGGCAGGATATAGTCAAAGGCCGAAATACGGTCAGTTGCGACCAGCAGAAGCTTGTCGCCCAGGTCATACAGGTCGCGGACCTTGCCCTGTGCATCGGGCTTGATGTCGATTCCCGGCATGGATGCCTTCTTTCGTCACGAAACGTTTGAGTTATCTCCTCATTATGGAACAAAGGCCCCACATTATGAAAGATTCTTCGGGTTTTCTCGCCCAATCCGCAAGCGGCGAGGACGCTCCTGCTCACGGATGAGCGGAATGTAGATGGTGAAGCAGGCACCTTCGTTGGGGCGACCGTCGACGTGCACCCAGCCGTTATGGCGATCGACGATTTCCTTGACGACCGAAAGGCCGATGCCCAAGCCGCCCGTATCACGGGCGCGACCACGATCGGCGCGCCAGAAACGGCTAAACACCATCTTGGCTTCCTCGGGGGTCAGGCCAATACCTGTGTCGCTAACGGCGATTTGACCCATGATGTCGCCCTTCTTCACAGAAAGGGTCACGGTGCCGCCCTCGGGTGTGTAGCGCACGGCGTTAGAAATAAGGTTTGCCGTGGCCTGACGAATCATGTCGGCATTGCCGAGGATGTAGACATGCGGATCGCGGCGGAACTCGAAGTTCAAGCCCGAGTCAACGACGAAGGCCTTGTGACTTTCCGCCACGGTTTCCAAGAGCTCCGAGAGGTCTAGGCGCGTCATCTCCACAGGGTTAGCCCTGTTTTCCAGGCGCGAGAGCTTCAACAGCGCATCAACCAGGCGCGACAGACGTCTGACCTCGGAATTCAAGGTCTCCAATCGCTCAGGGCTCGGCTCGTACACGCCATCGATGATAGCTTCGACCGTTGCCTGGATGGCCATCAGGGGGGTGCGCAGCTCATGGGCCACGTCGGTCACCAGACGACGCTCGAGGTCGCGGTTGGCTTCGATGGACTCGGCCATGCGGTCAAAGGTTTCGCCCAGACGCGAGATTTCGTCATTGCCCGACAGGCCCGAACGAGCGGAGTAGTCGCCTTCCTTGATGCGGTTGGCGGCATGGGCGATACCGTTGATGGGCCTCACCAGTGCCCGGCTGAACAGGAAGCCCACGATAAGGGCAGCAATCAGGGCAATCAAACCAGCCAAAACAATGGCCTGATACGAACGAGACTGAAATTCCCTATCAAGCGCGGTGGAGAGATCAGTTGAGCCAAACACGCGCACATACACCGTGCCCACCTGTTCGTCCTTGACCATGATGGGGGCGCTGGCGACAGATTCGCCACCCTTCTGCGGACCAAACAACTTGCTGGAAGTCTGATCATTGTCGTAGACAACCGCACCCTTTTCGTCTTCGACCCTAATGTTCCAGGTATCGAACAGGTCGCTTGCCACGTTTACACAGGCAAGCGTGTCCAGGTCCCATTCCTCGTCCTTGGACGCGCTGCTTCCGTAGGAATACCCAATGGACTCTGCCAGAGAGGCAGCAAGGTTTTGCATGCTGTCATGCGTGTAGTCCCTGAAATGGGTGTTCCACACAGAAGCCAGCACGACCACGATGATCAGCACGGTCATGCTGGCAACTGCGAAGAAGGCCCCCATGACCCGGGAGGTATAGGAGCCCGTTTTGCGTTCGGTTCGGGGCTGGCCAGTCTCGGGATCTACTCCCTCGGTGGCGTCAGCCAAAGGCTTCTTGGTGCTCATTGGGTAGTCAGCCCCTCCTTAAGCGCACTAGTTGTTCTTGGTAGGATCCTCGAAGCGATAGCCCACGCCATGCACGGTGTGCAGCCAAGTGGGATTGCGGGGGTTGTCGCCCAGCTTTGCGCGCAGGTTCTTCACGTGAGAATCAATGGTGCGCTCATAGCCTTCGAAGTCGTAACCCAGGACCTTTTCGACCAGCTCCATACGGCTGTAGACGCGGCCAGGCTGACGGCACAGCGTGGTGAGCAGCTTGAATTCAGAAGCGGTAAAGTCCACTTCCTTGCCATGCACCAACACCTTGTGACCGCTGATGTCGATGGTGAGGTCGCCAAATTCCATGACCTCACGCTGGGGCTCTGCATCAGCGTGGACACGACGAAGCAAAGCGCGAACGCGAGCGACCAGCTCACGAGGGCTGAAGGGCTTCACCAGATAGTCGTCGGCGCCCAGTTCGAGACCAATGATACGGTCCTCGACCTCACCCTTTGCCGTCAGCATGATGATGGGGCAATCCGAGTTGTCGCGAATAACGCGGCAGACGCGCTCACCAGGAACACGGGGAAGCATGAGGTCAAGGATGACCAGATCGAAGTGGTGCTTCGAGAATTCCTCGAGTGCCTCCTGACCATCGCCCACGGCAACAACCAGATAGCTTTCGCGCTCAAGATAGGCAGCGACGGCGTCACGGATAGCCTTTTCGTCTTCAACCAGAAGGATACGACGAGTGTCTGCAGTGTTCATGTTCTCTCCTTCGTGCAGAACGCTTGGAACGGGCATCCCACATGCGCTTTCGCTCGTACTTCCACTTTGACGGGCGGACGCCGATTCCAGAGGAGCGAGACGATGCAAATGTCCCGCGTCCAATCTTTGTGATTTATTGTATCAATTAGCCTCAAAGCTCCCTTAAAGGCTGCGTTGATGCCACAATGTTTTCCCGCATTTACCACAAAGAATGCATACCCCCTCTTTCGAAAGAAAGGACCAGCCGTGCCCACAAAGCGAACCGATAACGGACGAGGCAAGCGCACCCAGCGTCCTGCCGCACGCCCTTCTGCTTCACGTGGCGGCACTGGAAGGGGGACCCAAGGCTACACCAGCCCCGGCAAGCGCAGCGGAAAGAACTACACGTCCCCGCGCATGAAAAACCCGACGCAGGCGTCTCGTAGCACAACCCGCAACAGAAATCAGGCACCCGGAAGCCGTCGCGGCTCGGTCCAGAGCCCCACACCCAGCATCCCGCAGATTGTCGGCGGCGTCGTCGGCAGCATCGGTGCAGGAATTAGCTCGGTGGTCAATTCATTTTCACATAAGGACCAGGGTGGCTTCTCCACGTCGTTTGCTGGCACCCAGAAGGGAACCCTGCCTACCTTTTCCTCCCAGCAGGCGCAAACCTCTGGCCCTGGCAACGTGGGTCTGGAAGGAGGCGCCCCCAACCAAGGCCCCGAGATGCTCCTGACTCGTCGTAACGTGGTGGTCGGAGCGGCAGCACTCGGTGGCGTAGCTCTGGTCGGTGGCGGCATCAGCATGGCTATCGACCATTTCGAAGGTTCCTCGGACACCGTCAACTACATCTCCGTCGCCGAAGAAGCCATCACGGGCGTCGACGACCTGAAGCAGGTCAAGCAGTCAACCTACGTCGAAACCAAGGGCAAGCACCACCTTCCCTTTGGCACCCTGGTGTTCGCCGACAACGACAGCTATGCCTGCCTGCTGGTCCCCGGAGAAACTTCCTCGCCCTTGAACACCGTTCGTTGCATGAGCCTTTCCTCGGGCAACACAACCAAGCTCTTGAGCAAGGCAAAGGGAACGAAGGATGGCTTCGAAATCGTTGATGCCCGTCTTTCCGAAAAGGGATTGGTCTGGGTCGAGTCCAATCCCTACGAATCCAGCTGGCGCGTCTATGCCGCAAGCTTCTCCGAGGGAAAGCTTGATAAGGCCCTGCGCCTTGACGAAGGCGATGCCAACTGGCTGATTCCCTCAATTGCAGCAACCCAATCGCGCGCCTTCTGGCAGCTGTGCCCCAACACCGAAGGGGATGAAGCCGCTTCGCCAAGCGTGGTCAGGAGCGCCACCTTTGGCAGCAAGGACCACACTGACCTCGTAAGCAGCAAGCGCGCCTTTGCTACCCGCCTTTCCCCCGTTGACGAAGGCGTCGTGTGCACGCCTCGAGCAGAAGCTACGGGCACCTACTACCAGCTCACCCTGCTTGATGGCAACTCGGGCGAAGTGACCGACACCATGGTCCTGCCCTCCAACATGCACCCCGACCAAGCCAGCTACGGACGGACGGGCTTTTCCTTCGGCTTTACCGACACCTACAACTACGGCGGCGGCATCGCCAAGCTGGGAACCTACACCCCCATGCAAAAGACTCAGCCTCACGAATACGACAACCTGAGCAGCTGGCTACGCTACGGCCGCACGCCGAGTGCCGAGCCCTGCTGGTGCGGAGAATGGTTCTGCGTGAAGAGCACCCGTAGCATCGCAGGCATCCACTTTGCAAAAAAGCGCTACTTCAGTATCGATCTGCCCTCCGACACTGACGACTGGGGAGAGTACCTAGCCAGCAGCGGCATCTGCACTAAGCTGGTGGGCGTCAGCAACATCACTCCCAGCGATGGCAGCGACCCCTACACGCTGGTACGCATCTTCACCACCAAGAGCGGCAAGCTGGGAAGCGCCCTCTAGTCAAGGCACCGGACTGGGCGTTCGTCATCCGAGCGCCCATATAAAGCAAGAGGCCCTCTCTTCTCATGCAAGAAGAGAGGGCCTCTTTGTAGGTGTTTCACGTTAAACATTCGGTGAACCCACTCGCACATCGGGCTGGTTCCAAGGTGTCCGAGCTGGTCAGCAAGGGAATATCGCAATGAGCGATCCTAGCAATTCGCCAGGCGTCCTTCTACTTCCCGAAAAAACTTATCGCCTGAGATGGTCTGGCTCATACGTTGCTGTGCAACCAGGTTACCCAAAGTAACGCTGTCGACATAGGAGTCGATGGCCGCCTCGAGACCCGCCCAAAACCCAACAGTGGCGCAATCGTCGTGCAGAGGGCACAAGGGAGCCCCATCCTGAAGACACTCGACGGGAGCATAGGAACCTTCGGCAGCACGCAGAATGTCACCCGCAGAAATCTCTGCAGCAGGCAAGGCCAGAGAGTAGCCCCCATGCGCACCTCGAGCCGAAACAAGGAAACCCTGACCCACCATGGTCTTTGCCAGCTGCTCAAGATATTTGACGCTGATACCCGTTCGCTCGGAGACCGAGCGAAGGCTGGTTCGCTCCCCTTCGGGAAGGCATCCTACGTCAATCATCAGGCGCAAGGCATAGCGTCCCTTGGTCGTGATCATCATGCCGAATCAGCCCCAACGCTATTCGATGCCCGCCGCACGAACAGCCGCGGCCTCGGCCGCAGCTTGCGCAGGGTCTTCGCCGTCCAGGGCCTCGAAGTCAGAATTGCCCGAACCTGCGTCCTCGCCTTCGTCGATGATCTGCTTCAGGGTACGCCAGCCCAGCTGAGCGCACTTGACGCGGGCAGGCATGCGAGAAATGCCTTCGAGCTCGGCAGCCTCACCCAAGGAAGCTTTCTGCTCTTCGGTAAGCTCTTCGCCACGAATCATGGCAAGGAAGGTTTCGGCCAGGGCTTCTGCTTCCTCCACCGTCTTGTCGGTTACCAGCTCGGCCATGATGTCAGCCGATGCCTGCGAAATTGCACAACCGCTGCCCTGGAAGGCGGCTTCGACGATGACGCCGTCTTCGACAATGAGCGACAGGACGATGTCGTCGCCACAGGAAGGGTTCACGCCCTCGTGAACATGCGTTGCCTCGTCAAGCGGATATTTGCAGGTGGGATAGGAGTTATGCTCCATCAACGCACCCTGATAGATGCTCTCAAGCCCCATGGAAAATCCTCCAAACCAGTTTCACCGCATCAACCAGGCGGTCGATATCGGATTCGTCATTGTAGAAAGCCAAGCTTGCTCGGCAGCAGCTGCCATTTTCGACATCCATCCAGGCAAGCAGGGGCTGGGCACAATGATGGCCCGCACGGATAGCCACGTTTGCCGTATCCATGATGGAGGAGACGTCGTGAGGGTGAATGCCGCGGACGTTGAACGAAACGACCCCAATGTGAGCAGCAGGATCGGTAGGGCCGATAATGTCGATATAGTCCAGCTCGGACAAGCGACGCACGCACTCTGCGGTCAAAGCAGCCTCGCGAGCTTCAAGCACATCCAGGCCAAGATCCTCAACATAGCGAATGGCAGCTCCCAGACCGGCGATGCCAGCAGCGTCCTGCGTGCCCGTCTCGAACTTCATGGGAATGGGCGCCCAGGTGGCAGTGGCCTCGGTCACGTTGTCGATCATCTCACCGCCGGTATAGAGCGGATCCATGGACTCAAGCAACTCACGCTTGGCCCACAACACGCCAACGCCCATGGGACCGAACACCTTATGACCACTGAATGCCAGAGCATCACAGCCCAAGGCGCGCACGTCCACGGGGATGTGAGGCATGGACTGGGCACCATCCACAAACATGAGAGCACCCTGAGCGTGAGCCTTCTGGGTCAACTGCTCAATGGGATTGCGAACACCCAGGACATTAGAGACATGGGTACACGAGACAATCTTGGTCTTGGGACCAATTTTGGCATCCATCTCTTCCTCGGTAATGACGCCTTCGGAATCGGGGCGCAAAAAGACCAGCGTGGCACCCGTTCGAGCACAAGCCTGCTGCCAGGGGATAAGGTTCGAGTGATGCTCCATGATGGAGATGACCACCTCGTCGCCTGGCTCAAGGATGCTCGGTGCATAGCTCAACGCCAACAGATTCAGCGATTCGCTGGCGTTGCGGGTAAAGACGATTTCGTCAGAATCTTCAACGCCGATGAAGCGGGCCACATCGCGACGTGCATCGTCAATGGCCTGCGTGGCAGCAACACTCAGGCGATACAGGCC
The DNA here is from genome assembly GCA_030537255.1 of Coriobacteriia bacterium. Classification (GTDB taxonomy): domain Bacteria; phylum Actinomycetota; class Coriobacteriia; order Coriobacteriales; family Eggerthellaceae; genus Anaerotardibacter. The sequence goes on along the minus strand of JAUNOE010000002.1, from coordinate 11,368 downwards.
ACGCAAGGGATTCGAATTCATGGTTTCGTAGAAGGTGCGCTGGGCATCCAACGCTACACGAGGACGCTGCGCGGTTGCCGCGCTATCCAAGAAAGCCAGCTCGGATTCGTTCACCAACAGCGGAAAATCCTGCTTGAAGGGATTTGCCGCAATATCGAGCGCTTCTTCTTTCGTAATCTTGGTCATATGCGACCTTCCTTAGTTCTGCTCTGACTGATTGGCGCGGGCGGCGAGACCTGCAGCCAAACCGGCGGCGATCTTTGCATCGATCTTTGCCTGAACCTGCTGTTCGTTAGTTTCGGACAAAGGCTCCTCGGCATCTGCGATGTCGTAGCCCAGCACCGTCTTTGCCAGACGGGTGATGGCACGCGCCGACTCCTCATCAAAGGCGTCGATCAAGGCATGCTCGAACAAAGAACGAAGGAACAGACCTTCGATCTGCAAGGTATCCAAGCCACGCGACGCAAGATAGTTGCGCTGGGAGTCGGGAACGTGACCGATGGTGGCTCCATGAGTTCCCTGAACGTCGTCGTCATCGCACAAGATGATGGGGATGGTGCGGTTTCGGACGTCCTTGTTTGCCAAAAGGACACTCTCAAGCTCGTGGCCAACCGCACCCTTGCAACCATGAATCAGGTCAATGGTCCCGCGCAACACCTTGTCCGATGCTCCGGTAAGCACGCCATTGGAGATGAGCTTCGAGGTGGACTGCTTGCCGAATTGCCTGATGAGGTAGTTGAAGTCGAGCTTCGAAGTACCTGCGGCAAGGTAGTGCGTATCGATATTGCAGACACTCTTGGCACCCAGAAGAGCATTGCCGAATCCCAAATAGGATTCCTTGCCACCCAGGTACACCTGGTCGACATCGACACGTGCCGAATTGGCAGTCTTGATTTCGATGGATTCCAGATAGGTCCAGGAATCATCCAGGGTCTGCTGCTGTTTGATGAACACGCGAGCGCCCGCATCAGCGATAACGCGAACGACCAGCGCCAGAGCACCAGCGCCTTCGGCGGGCGAATCCGCTTCAAGCACCAGCTTGACCTTGGCACCTTCGTGCACGTGCATATCCAGGCTTGCACAAGCAAAGGCCCCATCCTGCGCCTTCAGACGCAGGACCACGGGGGCGGATGCCGCGTGATAGGCAGGCACGTCCACCAGGAAGTGCTCACCTGATAGGGCACGCAAGACGGCATCGGCCGAAGCACCCAGGGCAGCATCCACTGCTCCGCGGGCGATGGCATTACGGGCAGGCACGTCCAGATCGTCTGCGGCGGCAACCTTGAAGGCTTCGAAAGGCACACCGTTCACATCAGGGGTCGACTTCACGGTCAGGCGCTGAGCACTGATTTCTCGAGCCTGTTCCTCATAGGCCGCCCAGGCAACATCGAAGGTTGCCTGATCGACACCACGGACGTCACCAGGAACGTCCAGCTCGTAGGCTGCCCACTGGTTCGCAGGTCGCAAACCAGCCAGCTCCACGTTCTGCCCGTTTGCCTGCAGGCGGTTCCACGTGCTCGTAAGGAGCCCATTGACGACTCCAAGATCGATGGCTGCGTCCTGGAACTCGGGCTTGTTGGGTTGATAGAGGGTTTCCATTTAGCCAATCGCCCCTTCCATTTCGAGCTTGATCAGGTTGTTCATTTCAACTGCGTACTCCAGGGGAAGCTCCTTGGAAACAGGGTTTGCAAAGCCATTGACCACCATGGTCGAAGCCTCGCCTTCGGGAATGCCTCGGCTCATCAAGTAGAACATCAGGTCGTTGCCAATGCGCCCGATAGAAGCCTCATGACCAACACTGACGTTCTGGTTCCGGATGTCCATGGCAGGAATCGTGTCAGAGCGCGATTCGTCGTCGAGCATCAACGATGCGCACGAAACGGCGACACTGGCGTTTTCAGCGGCAGGGGTGACGGCAACCGACGAACGGAAGGTTGACACGCCACCACCCTTCGAAATGGACTTGGTATTGACCACGGCCTTGGTGTCGGGAGCGGCGCATACCACCTTGCAACCCGTGTCCAAGTCCTGACCAGTACCCGCAAAGGTGATGCCCGTGAACTCGCTGGTTGACTCTTTGCCCGCCAGGATGCTCATGGGATAGAGACAGCCCACGTGGCTACCAAAAGAACCCGACACCCATTCGATGCTGCCACGTGCTCCCACGGTGGCGCGCTTGGTATTCAGGTTGTACATGTTCTTGGACCAGTTTTCGATGGTGCTGTAGCGCAGCTTGGCATCATTGCCCACGAACAGCTCGACGCAACCCGCATGCAGGTTGGCAACGTTGTACTTAGGAGCCGAACAACCCTCGATGAAGTGCAACTCTGCGCCATCCTCAACGATGATCAAGGTGTGCTCGAACTGGCCAGCACCCTTGGCGTTCAGACGGAAGTAGCTCTGCAGGGGGAAGTCGAGCTTGACTCCCGCAGGCACGTAAACGAAGGAGCCACCCGACCAAACTGCACCATGCAGGGCGGCAAACTTATGATCGGTGGGAGGAACGAGCTTCATGAAGTGGTCGTGAATGACCCCTTCCCAGCCATTCTTCATGGCCTCCTCGATACCAGAATAGACAATACCCTGGTCAGCAACTGAATCCTGAATGTTATGATACACCAACTCGGAGTCATACTGAGCACCAACGCCCGCCAGGTAGGCACGTTCCGCCTGAGGAATGCCCAATCGATCAAAGGTGTCTTTGATGTCCTCGGGGACCGACTCCCAATCAGACTTCTGCTCGCCTTCAGGCTTGACATAGGTCACGATGTTTTCGATGTCCAGACCATCAAGTGCCGGACCCCAGTTGGGAACAGGGGTCCGGTGGTAGATGTCCAGGCACTTCAGGCGCAGATCGAGCATCCATTCGGGCTCGTCCTTGCGTGCTGAGATCTCCCGGATAATTTCCGGAGTAAGGCCGGCGCTCAGACGCTCGCTCGTGGCTTCGCTCTTGACGAAGTCATAGCGGCTGCGATCGACGTCGGCAACGTTCGAACGGGCAACCATGATTACTCGCCCGCCTGCTCATCGGCAGCTTCGAGAGCTGCCTCCATGTTCTCGATAGCAGCGGCGACGTCAAAATGGGTCTCCTGCTTTACGGCAGCTGCCTTTGCTTCGGCCTTTGCCTTAGCTGCGGCAACGGAAGCCGCACCAGAACCTGCCTGGCCCACATAACGCTCGAAGCCGTGGTCGTTGATTTCGTTGATAAGCGATGCACAACCAGCATCGACCAGACGACCGCGAACAAGCACGTGCACCTGATCGACATCGAGGTGCTCCAGGATGCGGGTATTGTGCGTAATCATCAGCAGCGTACCCTGCATTTCGTCCTGGTAGATACGAATGGCACGGGAAACGGTGTCCAGCGCATCGACGTCCAAGCCAGAATCCGTTTCGTCAAGAATGGCCAGCTTGGGCTGCAGAAGCAGCAGCTGAAGCATCTCGACCTTCTTCTTTTCGCCACCAGAGAAGCCCACATTGAGCTCACGATCAAGGTAGCTCGGATCCATGTCCAGCTGAGCCATGATTTCCAGGATGCGCTTCTTCAGCTTGGGACCACGCAACTTGAGGTCCGGACGCTGTGCAACGATGGCGCGCAGGAAGGTAAACAGGGGAACACCAGGAACCTCAACGGGTGCCTGGAAGCTCATGAACAAACCTGCGGTGGAGCGCTTGTCGGGCGAAAACTCGGTGATGTCCTGACCATCGAAGACAATGCTTCCCGCCGTGGCGGTGTATTCTGGGTCGCCCATGAGCGCATGGCCCAGGGTTGACTTGCCGGCACCATTGGGACCCATGAGAACATGGGTGGTGCCAGATTCGATGGTCAAGTCGATGTCGTGCAGCAGGGGCACATCATCGGCGGCAATGGTCAAACCCTTGGTAGCCAAAAGGGCATTCGGCATAGGGAATCACTCCTCTTCTTCGTAATTCCTGATATGTTCAGACGCTTCGGTCGATGTGCGGTCGGCCAGGCGATACGCAAGCAAGCCGAACACACGGCAGGAAACGTCTTTCGTATTCGCGTCGGACTATATCATAGTAATTTAGTGGGAATTAGAAACGCAGTTCAGCCAAATGGACCCAGAAGCCCACAAAAGGCAGACAGAGCATGAGACAGACCCTCGCTTTTGAGGGACTGTCCAACAAAATAGGCGATCCAACAAGAAGGAAACGTCGACAACTAACGGCGGCGACGAGGGTGACCCCGCCGGGTACGGATGCGTTCGGCCTCGGTACGGCGCTTGAGCATCTGTGCCATTTCATCCTTAAGGCGCAGATAGCTCTCCAGGCGGGTTTCAGCCAAATCGCCCGACTCGACCGCCGCACGAACAGCACAACCCGGCTCGTTTATATGACTGCAGTCACGAAAACGACACTGCTCGGCCAGCTCTTCGACGTCGGAGAAGGCTGCGCCAATGCCCTCGTCGGCATCCCACAGACCTAGACCACGAACACCTGGCATATCAACAATGTAGCCGCCCTTGGGCAGGGGGATGATCTCACGGGAAACCGTGGTATGGCGGCCCTTGCCGTCTTCGCGCACCTCGGTAGTCTTCTGGATTTCGGAGCCAACCAGCATGTTCACCAGCGTAGATTTGCCAACGCCACTGCGGCCTACCAAGATGGCAGTCTTGTTGCCCTCGGCGATCAAGTCGGCCACTGGCTCAGCAGAAGCCTGGTCATCGCCGGAAAGAACCAATACACGATCGTCTCCCACAAAGCCTTCGATTTCGGCAAGTACAGACGAGACCTCGTCTTCGGAGGCCAACAAGTCAGCCTTGGTCAAGACGACAACAACCTCGGCACCCGTCTCATGCGCCAGAACCAGCTCTCGCTCCAGGCGACGAGTGTTTATCTGGTCCAGGGGCTGGGCAACCAGCACCATGTCAAAGTTTGCCGCCAGGGTTTGAGGCAGAGCCCGTTCGGTCGGATCCTTGCGCACGAAGCTCGTACGACGGGGCAGGACGTCGATGATGCGGCCCTTGTCATGACCGGAAGGAAGCTCGATTTCGACCTTATCTCCGATGACGGCACGGTGCTCCTTGTTCTTGACCAGGGCAACCGCATGTTCGCACCGGACTTCGTCACCATTGGGCAACAGCACCAAAGGGAAACCACGATCAAGCTTTACCACGACGCCTTGCACTACTAGCGCTCCTGTTCGTTACGATGACGGTAATACAGGGCCAAGCCCGCACCTACCAGAGGGAACACCCAAGCAAGGGTGCAAATGATGCTGCTTATGGGGTATTCCACGCTTTTGCCGGACTCAACGACAGACACGGTTTCGGCATGAATGTCGGAAAGGCCCTGATGCACACCGCAAGAAAGATGGAAGGTGCCCATGACCTGCAAGGTAGTGCCTCTTTGACCGTAATGCCCCCAAGAATCGATCTGCTTCGCAAGCTCACGCGTCATGTAGACCGAAACCACGGCAGGAGCCTGGGAGTCAAGTTCCTGCAGGCTTACCCAGCAATACGAAGCATCTGCTTCGTCGGCGATCAGATCTCCCACTACTTCGCCTTGAACCTGAACGGTCTGCTCGTCGTGGAAGGAATCGGCCGTCACCAACTCCGAGATGGGAACGTCATACAAAAAAGAACTGTCGGGCAGCTGGACCTGGTTCACTTGATTGCCTGACGAAGCATCAGACTCATCAGCCTGGGCATAAGAGGGAGCAAGCAAGCACCAACACATCAAAACAGCCAGCAACGCAGCGGTAATGCGCCTTGCGGCCATCCGTCCAAATGCCATACCGATCATGCAAGGAGCCCTCATCAGCGACCACCCCTCCGGCGAGGAATGACGGACATGACCATCTTTGCCAGAAGAGCGATAAGCGTCACGTACTCAAGACGACCCGCCCACATCTCAAGAATGTAGATGCCCTCAAGGAATGCAGGCATGCCAGGACTTGCGACGCCCGTGCTTAGACCACCATTCGACGCCATGGAAACCGAGTCAAAGATGGCCGAGATGGCATCGTAGCCACAAGCCACACCCGCAAGGGCGCCCAAGACGAAGGTGACCACGAACAAGGTAGAAACGGTCATGGCAGAACGAGCCAAGTCTGTCGAAAGAACATGCTTTCCCATGTGTTCGTAAACAACCGAGACACGGGCATTTTCAGGAGCCATGGTCTCCTTGACCGTAGAGACCAGCGACTTGACCACGATGCCAATACGCATGAGCTTCATGCCACCAGCGGTCGATCCACTCGAGCCACCGACGGCCATAAGCAGAATCAAGATGAACAGAGCACCTGACGAAAAGCTCGTGACCAGCTGATTGCCGGTAATCACAGAAAAGCCCGTGGTAGACATGGCGGAAACAACCATGAACACACCGCGGCGCAACAACTCCGGAAGGTTGGGGAAGGTGTCAGACACCGCAAGCGAAGACATGAGCACCAAGGTTGCCACCACAATCCAGATGAAGCCAACACGCACTTCGATGTCACGGAAGAAGCGACCGGTGCGACCCTTCCACACCTCAACCAGCAAAGCAAAGCTGATGGAACCCAGCAACATGAGCACCATACAGATCAATTCAAGCGGATAAGAGTGGTAGTAGGAAATGGATTGGCTTGTGGGCGTAAAGCCAGCCGTCATGAAACCCGAAACGGAAACCCATAGCGCATTGAAAAAGGCGCGAACAGGCTCCATGCCCGAAAACAGACAGAACAGAGTCATCACGCCTGTTGCAACTGCGATGACGATGATGGCGATACGGCCAATAAGGCGAGTGGTCGAAACGATGTTGGGAAGCACGTGGTCACTGCGACCCTCGGACGAATAGAGACCCGACATACTCGAACCCATGAGGCCCAACGCCAAGGCAACGACGATCAAGCCCAAGCCACCGAGGAAATGCATGGTGAAGCGCCACATGTTATCAGCGAAGGCCATGTGCTCAAGGTCAAGGGCCAGAGAAGCACCTGTGGTGGTGAGACCCGAAACGCCTTCGAACAGGGCATCCAGGTAGCTTGCATAATGACCCGACAAGGCCAGGGGAATGGAGGCAATCAGGGCCAAAAACATCCAGGCGAGACCCGTGACGGCCATTGCCTGCTGGTGAGAAAGACGGCCGGGACTCACGCGCATAAGACGAAGCAGGGTTCCCACCGTAAGGGCGATACCTGCCGCCATGGCATACCTCGTAAGGGGTTCCCATTCCTGACACAGCAGGGCGGTGATCAAGGGAGCCAAAAAAGCAAAGGCAAACACCGAGGTCAGCACACCAAGGTAATGACCAATAGTGAGAACGTCATCGAAACTAAAGCGCTGCCACATCACGCACCCCAAAAGGTAACCACGAGCTTCACCGCGACGGTGATGAGGTATAGAAACAGCACGAAAGAAACCAGGGACACGAGCAGAGCCCCCAGCCCCGCCAAAGAGATCTTGGCCTGGTCCTTCTTCGAAGCGGATATTTCCAACTCGGGTAGTTTCATTCCGCCCATTCTAATACAGAAAAGACCCCTGCGCAGAGCGAGCGCTCCACGCAGGGGTCAGGGACGATGAGGGGCTAAAGAAAGACCCTCATGCGTTATCCCGCATGAACGGTTCCGCCTATTCCGTTACTGCCTCGAGGACAGGAGTGGGACCCGTGATAACCACGGAGTAGTCACCTTCGGCATCCAGATCCACGGAGACCTTGGAGCCAGCAAGCACCTCTCCCTGAATCATGGCAGTTGCCACACGGTCGACCACCTGACGCTGGATCAGACGCTTCAGGGGACGAGCACCAAACACCGGGTCGTAGCCGTCGATAGCCAGACGCTCACGAGCTGCAGCGCTGACGGAAAGCTCGATATGGCGACCAGCCAGACGCTCGGAGACTTCTTTGAGCTGAAGGTCGACGATGGGTTCGACATCCATGATAGACAGGGCGTCAAAGGTAATGATGTCGTCGATGCGGTTCAGGAACTCAGGCCTGAAGGTATTGCGCAGCGAGTCGTTCACCTTGGTAGTAAGCTCTGCCAGACTCTCGGCGACGGAGTCCAGATCGCCCGACATCATGTCCTCAACGCTCTTGCCCAGGCTCTTTGCCTTGTTGGCCTTGAGCTGACCATAAGCACGAATGCTCTCGGAGCCGATGTTGGAAGTCATGATGATGATGGCATTCTTAAAGCTGACCACACGACCCTGACCATCGGTCAAGCGACCGTCATCAAGCACCTGAAGCAGAATGTTGAAGACATCGGGATGAGCCTTCTCGATCTCATCGAGCAAGATGACGCTGTAGGGATGACGACGAACGGCCTCAGTCAGCTGACCACCTTCGTCATAGCCAACGTATCCCGGAGGAGCACCAATCAGACGCTGCACGCTGAACTTCTCCATGTACTCGGACATGTCGATACGCACCATGTTGCGCTCGGTGTCGAACAGGTACTCGGCCAGTGCCTTTGCCAGCTCGGTCTTGCCGACGCCCGTGGGGCCCAGGAACAGGAAGCTGCCGATGGGCTTGTCGGGATCAGCCAGACCAGCACGGCTGCGGCGGATGGCATCAGCTACGGCAGACACGGCCTTGTCCTGGCCGATGACACGCTCGTGAAGCTTGTCTTCCAGATCGACCAGCTTGGCCATTTCGCCTTGCATCATCTTGGTCACGGGAATGCCAGTCCAAGCACTCACGACTTCGGCGATTTCCTCTTCGCCGACTTCGTTATGAAGCATGCTTTCGTCATCGTTGCGAGCCTCCTGAGCAGCCTCGGCTTCGGCCAGCTTGGCCCTCAGGCCAGGAATGGTGCCGAAACGAAGTTCGGATGCACGAGCCAGGTCGCCTTCGCGCGTTGCACGCTCTTCTTCGTACTGGGCCGTCTCCAGCTCGGTCTTCAGTTGCTGGACATTATCGATGACGTCCTTTTCGTTCTTCCAGGCTGCCATACCAGCATCCAGGGACTCACGAACATCAGCCATTTCGCGATGCAGGGCTTCCAGACGCTCCTTCGAAGCAGCGTCGTCTTCCTTCATCAAGGCCTGCTCTTCGATCTGCATCTGGATCAGCTTGCGATCCAGCAGGTCAAGCTCCTCGGGCTTGGAGTCGATTTCGATACGAAGACGGCTGGCAGCCTCGTCCATCAAGTCGATTGCTTTGTCAGGCAGGAAACGATCGGAGATGTAGCGATTCGACAGCTCGGCAGCAGCAACCAGAGCTGCGTCCTTGATATGCACGCTGTGGTGGATTTCGTACTTCTCCTTCAAGCCACGCAGGATAGCGATAGTCTCGGGAACAGAGGGCTCATCCACCAACACGGGCTGGAACCTGCGTTCCAGAGCGGCGTCCTTTTCGATGTACTTGCGATATTCGTCTAAGGTAGTTGCACCGATGGCGTGGAGTTCACCACGAGCCAGAGCAGGCTTCAGCATGTTGCCTGCGTCCATGGAGCTGTCTCCAGAAGAACCAGCGCCGACGATGGTGTGCAGCTCGTCGATGAACAGAATGATGCGACCATCAGACTGCTTTACCTCACGAAGCACAGCCTTCAGGCGGTCTTCAAATTCACCACGATACTTGGCACCAGCCAGCATGCTCGGCAAATCAAGCGAGATGAGCTCGCGATCGCGCAGACTGGAAGGAACGTCGCCGGCCACAATACGCTGAGCCAAGCCCTCAACGATTGCAGTCTTGCCGGTGCCAGGCTCGCCGATCAGAACCGGGTTGTTCTTGGTGCGACGCGAAAGCACCTGAACGGTACGACGAATCTCCTCGGAACGGCCGATAACGGGATCGAGCTTGCCTTCGCGGGCGGCGTCGGTCAGGTTAACACCGTACTGAGACAGCACCTCGAATTCGGTCTTCGACTGCTGGTCGGTAACACGCGTATCTCCACGAAGCTCCTCGTAGGCCTCTTCGATGTTGGCACGGGTGATACCCTGCTCCGTCATCAGACGACCAGCGTCTCCCTTGTCTTCGGAAAGGGCGATGAGCAAATGCTCGGTGGTCGCATACTGGTCACCCAGCTTTTCGGCAATTTTCACGGCCTTGTCGAACAGGCCCATGAAAGCCTGAGAAGGAACGGCCATGCCCATGAAGCCGCCACCCTGAACCTTGGGCTGTGCATCAATCTTTGCCGTGACGGATGCCTGAAGAGCGGCAGGATCGGCACCGATGCGGGTGATGATGGCCTTGATGTTGTTCTCACCAGAGCTCAACAAGGCCTCGAGCAGGTGCAGCGGTTCGACGGAACCCGCCTCGTGCTCGCCAGCGACGCTCATCGCCGCCTGCATTGCCTCTTGTGCAGTAAGGGACAATTTGTCGAGTCTCATAATTGCCTCCTTTGTTTGATGTAGATGTTGTCTATGGTTTTGGGCTTTTTCCCTGTGATGTTTCACGTGGAACGTCACAGGGGGACGCCTGGTTAAACGAAGGTCCTCAACCTCGCTCTAGTTTCTAAATACGACGAAGCTGAATGGCCATGGAGGACTCCATGAGCTCGCTGATGTTCTGTCGCGTCTCAAGTTCATGAACACGATCGGCCAAACGGCGCACGCGCTGATGAAGGGAATCCAGCTCGTCGTCCCTCTCGGCCAAACGTCCCTGCAAATCAAGGATGCGGATGACGCCAGCCAGGTTGATGCCTTCGCTGGTCAGTTCATTGATCAAACGAAGGCGATCGATGTCTGACTGCGAGTACATGCGCGTGTTACCACGAGTGCGCTGGGGCGAAACCAGCCCCTTCTGCTCGTAGATGCGCAAGGTCTGAGGATGGACACCTGCCAGCTCAGCTGCAACACCGATCATGAAAACGGGACGGTCCTTGTCGTTATCTACCATTGCCTCAAGTCACCTCCGTCAGCTTCCTTGAATGCCTCAAGGGCCTGCTTCTGCTGATCGTTCAGCTCGGTGGGAACCTTCACCTTGATGACGAGGTACAGGTTGCCAGAGACGCCGGACTTGCCCAGCTGAGGAGCACCCTTGCCGCGAACCGTAAGCTTGGTGCCGTCCTGGGTTCCCGTAGGAACCTTGACGCGAATCTTGGTTCCGTCAGGAACGGGAACGGTCAAAGAACATCCCAGCGCCGCTTCGGCTATGGAAACGGGAACATCCATGAGGACGTCAGCCTTTTCGCGTCGATACAGCGGATGATCAAGGATATGTACTTTCACCAACAAATCGCCAGCAGGACCACCGTTGATACCCGGATTGCCCTTGCCCCTCAGTCGAACCTGGCCACCATCGATGGCGCCAGCAGGAATCTTCACGGGAAGAGTCTGAGGATCAGAACCCTGCTCAAGACGAACGCGGATCTTCTTTTCGCAGCCACGGAAAGCCTCGTCGAAGCTGATATCCAACTTCACGGTGCGATCGGCACCCTTCTGGGGCATAGGCTGCCCGCCAAAGGGGTTACCGCCGAAGC
>JAUNOE010000072.1 GCA_030537255.1 Coriobacteriia bacterium | reverse complement strand
AAAAGCTAAAAGCACGAATCTTAAGGGTGCTTCAAATAAGCCTCGAAAATACCTCCATGGTCCTTCGCACTGAAATCAAAACCCATGCAGACAATAGGGGCATAAGCATCTTTCTTGGACATAATTCAGCCCTCGAGTACTGGAGGCTCCACGAGCGCAACCCGTTCTTGTCACCCACGCGAGCCTGCATAGAACAATCTGCAACACAAGGATATAAAACGCTCGATACGGGAGCATTGGAGCGAATCGGAATCATCAATCAACCGATTCACCTAGTGGTATCCAATGCTGGACAGCGAAGGCGCTCTAAAAGTCTCAAGCCCCACGTAATGAGCCAGCACTTACCTGATCGTTGCTTCCTGAAAGTTGCTTCCGGAATCTACGTAAGCACCCCAGAGCTCTGCTTTCTTCAGATGGCAGAAACTCTATCGCTGTCCAAGCTAATAGAGCTTGGCTTTGAACTATGCGGATACTACGGCAAGGACCCTCATGGGGAAAGCAGGCCTTTGGTTAAACTGCAACCTAGAACCACTCCGGCAAGAATCAAGACATTGCTAAACAGATGCAGTGGTGTCCCTGGTGTGCTGAATGCCAAAAGAGCAATCGGGTATGTGCTCGCAGACTTCGCATCTCCCATGGAGACCATCCTTGCGATGCTCCTTTGCCTACCTCAAAACCTTGGTGGCTACGGCCTCCCCCGTCCAAAAATGAATCATCATGTCTCAACTCAAAACCCTAAGCCCGCTTCCGCAAATGTTTCGGGGCTTTATGGGTTTTGGTGCGACCTTTGTTGGCCAGAGCAAAAATTCGCACTGGAATACGACAGCGACGCCTTTCATGCGGGAAGCGAAAAACTCAACAAAGACTCCAGGAGGCGAACCCTTATCGAACTCGAAGACTATCATGTTTTGTCCGTGACCAAGAAACAGCTATACGACCAAGCAGCCTTCGACGAACTCGCCCAAGCATGCGCAAAAAGCCTTGAGTTTAGACTCCGAATCAGAAATCAACGATTTCATAGCAACAAATACAAGCTCAGGAAAGAATTGCTGTTCGAAAGATGCCGTCAAACTGAATGGGTTGGCCCGCAAGGATGAGGCAATCCCAAGAACAAGTCTACAAACAGGCACAAGCAAGCAACTGAGCAAGCAGGCAAATAACGGCACAAACAAGCAACTACACGAACGGGCGCAAGCAGCACACTCCACCCAAGCAAGCAACAGCACGAACAAGCTGCACACCCTACTCAAGCAACTACACAAGCAGACAAGGGCTTAAGCAAGCAGCCGCACAAGCAAGCAAAGAGCTAGCCAGCACAACACCCTGAGCATAGCAGACCATCGAGATTGCCGAGAGAGCGAGTGACTACAACGAGGCAAGACGCGGATCCTTCGGGAGGAAGCATGCAACAGGCCCCACAAGCAAGCAGTTGCCGTCTGCACAAAAACACAACTAACGCCGAATTGTGGCAACCAGCCAATCCAGATATACGTCCTCAGCAACGCCGCCGCTTTTCATCTGCCGCTCGGCATCACGAGCCGTCTTCAGGGCAGCAACAAGTTCAGCCATGGAGTAATTGCGCGCCCAAGACGGGTGGTTCTTCACGCGCCAATCAGGAACCTTGAGAACCTTGCCCAGAGACTTACCTTGTCCACGCGCGATAAGTGCCTTTGTGGTAATAAGTTCCCTGATACGCGTAACGCAAAAAGCCAAAAGAGCATGAGGGGAAGTGCTTCCTCCCATCTTATGGAGCAACACCAGGCAGCGCTCGAGATTGCGACCTGCGAAGGCATCAACAAACTCCCATGGTTTGATTTCGGCCGTGCGCGCCACCTGGGAATACACTTCGTTTTCGTTGACCGGGTCGCTGCCTCGGTGCGCCAAGGCCAACTTGCGTACCTCGGAATCAAGGGCAACGGTGTTAGTACCCAACAAATCGACCAAGGCATTCGCAGCACCGGGCGTAAGCCGGACGCCATGGGTCTGACCCATGGCCTGAACAGTGCGGCCCAAATCCCTCCGATTCTGGGGAGCGCAGTCAATAATGGCAGTCTTGCCGACCTTGGTGATGGCTTTGTAGAGTCGCGTGGACTTGTTTAGCTTATTCGCCACCATCAACAAAACGGTGCTCTGGCAAGGCTGTTCAAGATACGAAACCAAAATCTCAGAATCGGCCTTCTTCAGGCGATCGACGTCGTCAACGCGCACCAGACGCACGTCGCTAGCAAAAGGAAGCGTGTTGGCCGCGTTGACGATTTCATCGCCGGTAGCCTCTTCGCCTTTAAAGCGATCCGAATTGAAGCTCATGTCGCCCATCTTAGAAAGACGCTGATCAAGACGCTTCAGAACGGTTTCTCGCTTGAGCTCGTCTTCGCCGACGACAAGGTACGCAGGAAGGAGTGGTGCTTGTTTATTGGAGGTAGGCATGACGCACATTCTACCCCAGACAAGCCACCTTGAGCCCCGCATCGTTAAAGTTGCAAACGACCTTCCCATCCTTATCACTGCGGTACACCTTGGAGCCTGCGCCCTCAAGCATCTCGAGAGCCTCCTGCGTAGGGTGGCCGTAACGATTTCCCTCACCGACGCTAACCAATGAAACCTCTGGACGTATTACGTCAAGCAGTTCCTCGCTTACTGCAACGCGTGAACCATGATGTGGGACCTTCAGGATGTCTATGTCGCACAACAAGCCCTCTCGAGCTACTGATTCAAGCGTTTCGCTTTCCGCATCCCCCGTAAGCAAAATCAGCCATTCTTTGCCACCCTTTTGCACCTGAGCCATGACCACCAGACTATCTTGATTCCCTCCGTCATCCACTTGCTTAGGCGAAACCACCCAAAACGAAAAGGAGCCCAGACCGAAGTGAGAGCCAACCGCCAGCTCTTCGGGAAGCTCCCCAGACAAACGCCAGGCCATGGTACGAATCTCAAGCGCCTTGCCGTTGTCGAGCTCACCTGAGCCCTTCGCGACAAAGACTCTATCAACATCCACGACACCCAAGAGCGCCTCAAGAGAACCGTAATGGTCATCGTCGCAATGCGTAATCAAGACTCCGTCAAGATGATTCACGCCCTCGCTTGCAAGACCAGCCAAAAGCCTAGAGTCATAACGCCCCGTATCAACAAGAAACGTCTTTCCCTGACTCTCAAACAAAAATGAATCGCCTTGACCCACATCGAGCATAACCAAGCGATCCCCCGACCTCAGTGCAGGGACATAAGACCAAAGGCCAAGAAGCAATACAAGGAGCAACGCCCCCGAAGCCATCTGACGAAAAGACCGGAAACACGGACTAGGCCAGGCTACCCACCAACCCACGCAAAGAATCACGCCCAATGCATAGGCAAGAAGAGGCTCGGAGGAAACGGGGATGCAAGATGCCGGTAGAGCGCTCAGGCAATGAACCACGCTAACGAATGCCGCCAGAACAACCGAGCCAGAAGCCACCAATAAATCAAACACCAGAGAGCAAACCGATGCAGGAACCAATAAAAGGCAAATCCCCATGACCAGCGTCAGGAAGGGGGCTGCAACCAAGTTACTGAGAGGTGCCACCAAAGGAAGCTGAGAAAACAATACGGTAGTCACCGGAAGTGTGGGAATAGTTGCCGCGCATGTTAACGACACGGCGTCGACAATAGACCTTGGCAAGCAGCGCAGCTTCGAAAGCCACCAGGACACCCAAGGAGCAAACAGACAAATACCCAAAGTTGCCAACACCGACAACTGGAATGAAAGCGAACAGGCGCAAGCCGGGTCAAAGCCAATAAACAATATGATGACCAGACCTAAGGCTGACAATGAATGCGAACGTCTCCCACCCATCCGCGAAGCCAAACCTAACAAAGCCATCAGTGCCGCTCGCAAACAAGAGACGGGGATTCCCACCATGAGCACATACAGACCAAGGAAAGCAGCCAAGACTCCCGATTGGCCCCTGAAACCCAAATGCGTACGGCCCACTAACGAAAGCAAGAATGTAGATACCAAGGCCAAGTGAGCACCAGAGACGGCGACCAAGTGAGCAAGTCCAACCACCCGAAACTCGGAGTAAATTTGGGTATCGGAAAACCCCGGGCGATACCCAAAGCCTAGAGCCAGAAGCGTTGCCTTGAGCTCTTCCATGTGTTGCATAGTCAAAAGGGGCTTGAGACCTGGAAACAACTGAAACGCCCTTGACAAAATACCATCAAAGCAGACCGAAACCGAATCAATCAAACCTGAGCGCCAAGCACCAATGAGACAAAAGGGACTAGGTATGACGGTGCGCTCGCAGTTCGAGACCCTAAGCCGCGCAAATGCCCCTCGTTCGTCGAGATAGCTCGCATCCTCAGGCGCAGACAGGCTGCCTGAGACCAACAAGGCCTCACCAAAACGTGGAAGCTCATCCTTGCCCAAGGACAATACTAGCTTGCAGTCCCTCCCAGACAGTTGCCCCATTGCAATACATTGAGACCCATATGAACCTTTGGAGGCATCACTCAGTACCAAGACAGGCAGCTGCTCTACATAGGGGGACGAAAGGACAGCAGACCTTCCCACCTGCAGCAAACCGACTTGGAGCAACCCACAAACCATCCCAGCCACAAGCGAACACGTCACTATGGCCGCAATCATTCTCAAGCGAACAAGCAGCAAGCAAATACCAACAACGGCACTCACTACAGCAAAAGCAACCAAGGGCACAATCTCGCCTTGCCCTAAGCAAGCACCCAGCCAAAACAACAATGCCACCACCAACAGGGGTGGAACATAAGGACGTGCTGGTTCAGTCTCAGATGGTTCCCCACCAGAGCCAGATGCCACACCCATAAGGCCAGCGGTTCCCCGAAGTCCCTCGATCCCGTCCTTGAGCAAACTATGAAGGCGATCAGCGAAAGACATAGACGCCTACCACATCGCAAGCAGCCAACTAAACGGCAATCATGTCGGCCATGGCTTCATACTTTTTGTCACCAATGCCAGACACGCGTTTAATATCTTCCGGACGCTTGAAGGGACCGTTGTTGTCCCTATCGGCAACGATCTTTGCTGCCGTTGCATCCCCTACGCCCGGAAGCGACGTCAGCTCCGAGGCGGATGCGCTGTTGATGTTGACCTTACCCGCACCTCCCGTTGAAGCACCAGCAGACCCATTGGGCCCAGAGCCAGCAGCCGAGGTGGAACCAGCAACTGCAGCAGAACCAGCAGCAGACCCCGAAGCGTCCGCAGACGTGCTTTTTGCAGCAACTATGATCCGCTGACCATCTGCAAGCAGGGCCGCCTGGTTGACGCTAGTGCGATCGGCCTTCTTGGAAAACCCTCCTGCGCATTCGATGGCATCAGCAAGACGCGACCCTTCGGCAAGACGATACATTCCTGGATTCTTAACCTGCCCTTGAACGTCTACGAAAAGATACGTTGCAGCGCTCTTGGACTCTTCTGAATCACCCTTAGATGTCGACTGAGAATCCCCCTTTTTGATCTCCCCTTCCTGGGAGACGTCGCTGTTTTCGGCTCCTTCAACATCATTAGAAGCACCAAGGGACCCATCAGGAGACTCGACGACAATCCCCTCTGTATCAGAAAGAAACGCCGACCCCGACACAATCCCCAAAACCGCATGAAGGCATAGAACAAACAAAACCGCAACAATGCAGACCAAGCCCAGCAACGCTGGCAAAGAAATACTGCGCAGATGAAGCTTGGATGCGATGCTTTCAGATCTTGAGACGAACGACATAGGCAACCCCCTCAATAGAAAGCCTAATCAGCAGCTCAGAAGCAAAACCGAAGAAACCTCGAAGGAATACCAAACAAACTAGGAAATCCATCAGTCGCAAACAAGCAAGCTAACAACGAAAGACTCGATAGAGAGCTGGTCTTTAACAACAAGAATCCTGGCTTGAAGCAATCCGTAACAAGATCCTCAGCACCAACCAGCTCAACCATCAGGAAAAGAGCCTAACGCCCTCATACCGAGTTCGTGGTACTGGGCATGATGCAGCTCTACCATCAGGCCAGGTGCCTAGCACCCTCATTCATCGCGAGCAAAAAACAAAAAGGCCAGCTCCGGAAAGAATCCGAAGCTGGCCCCCA
>JAUNOE010000071.1 GCA_030537255.1 Coriobacteriia bacterium | reverse complement strand
AGGGGGCTCACCGAAGGGACGTTGGTAAGGCCTTTGACGATGTTTTCGACCTTGAGATTAATGACGTCATTGAGCTTGACGAACGTGTAGATAAGCGTAATTCGGTCGTCTTCCTGCATCTTGGGATGAAGCTGAACCAGACGATATCCCGCTTCCTTGTATTCGCGGGTCTTGTCGATCAGATCACCCAAGGCAACAGGCACGAACTGGTCTTTGTATTCGAGCGTCTGCATCGTGGCTACCTCTTCTTCTTTTCTGCCTTCATGGCACGTGCCTTCTCCTCAAGAACGCCAATGCCTTCAACTACGGCATCGATGATCGATTCAGGGCGGATCGCACAACCAGGAGCATAGACGTCAACGGGAATTACCTGGTCAATGCCACCTAAAACGTTGTAACAGTCCTTGAAGATGCCGCCGGTACATGCACAAACGCCACAGGCAACAACGACCTTGGGCTCGAGCATCTGGTCGTAGATTTCCTTGACGACCTTCTTGTTCTGCTCGTTGACGCCACCCGTGACCAGAAAGATATCAGCGTGCTTGGGGTTACCGGTATTTACGACGCCAAAGCGTTCAGCGTCGTAGCCCGGGGTAAGCGCAGCCAGAACTTCGATGTCACAGCCATTGCAGCTGGAACCGTCGTAGTGAATGACCCAGGGGGATTTCGAAACGAGAGCCATGAGTCCTCCTTACAGATAGATGAGCACGGCCAGATTGACGCCAGCAACCACCAAGGTGACCAGCCAAGCCGACCAAAGCATGGCCTGCCACTTAACGCGTGCGAAGTTATTGTCGATCCAAATTTCCAGGAAGTACACTGCCGCAAGAACCACGATGACGACAAGAATGGCGAGGGGACTGGCCCAAACGAAGAACAGGGCAACCCAACCCAGGAACAAGACGTTCTCAAGCCAGTGCATGATTTCGACGTAGGCCAAAGTTGGGCCAGACATCTCGGTAGTGATGCCCTTGACCAGATCCTGATGTGCATGATGCGAATAGGACAAATCAAAGGGAGACTTGCGCAGCTTGATGGTCAAGACAAACAGGAAGCCAATCAAGATGCCAACAAGAGGACCTGCGATAGGAGCAGGAAGATGCAAGACGCAAGAGACATCAAAGCTGCCCGTAGCCAGATAGAAACCAACCGCCATCAGCAGAACCATGGGCTCATACGCCATGACCTGAAGGGTTTCGCGCTGGGCACCCACATCCGAGAAAGGGGAACGGGCGGACCAGGCAGCTAGGATAAAGAACAGCTCGCCCAAGGTCAGCACGAACACACAAAGCAGCAGATTGCCACCGGTGAAGAAGATGCCACCAGCAATGGCCGTAAACACTAAGGCCACCATGATGTAGGCATCCATGACGCCGTTGACGCGAACGCCTTCCTTCGAAAAGAGCTTGATCACATCATAGAAAGGCTGAAGCAAGGGCGGGCCAACTCGACCCTGCATCCGGGCGGACACCTTACGATCGAGGCCAGCAAGGAATCCACCGACCAATGCTGCGACTAGGGCAAAGAGAACCGAAGCAGCAAGAGTTCCAAGAATGTTGATTAGGCTTTGCACGATAGGACCTCCAAACCCTTAGGACAGGGGTGCGATGCCAAGCATGGACAAGATTGCCCAAGCGAAGGCTGCGACGATCAACAGGTAAGTGCACACGTAGCCAATGTTCTTCAGGCGGGTTTCACCGAAGTACTCCTCCATGTACATGTTGCGACCAGTTGCCTGCAGGGGCTGGTCCTTGGAATTATTGAAGACGCGACGCTCGTTGTCGACAGAGGCACCGGACAGGTAGATGCCGACTTGGCGCTTGTCGCTCTTGCGGTTAAGACCAAACAGGAGCACTCCTACGACGGCAACGGTTGCAAGCGAGCAGAGCCAGAGGTTGTCATCACTGATGGGCTGAATGGACAGGCCCGCAACGCTGATGATATAGGGCTCGACGAACACGTTGGAAATGAGGGGCATCACCACGCAGCAACCGACTGCAATTGCCGCCATGCCAAAGAGGGCAAACCATTCGGTGTGATGAACCTCAAGCTCAACGTTAGTGGGCTCGGCAGCGATACCCGTGAGCTTGCCCATCCACTTGGCGTAGTACATGAAGGTTCCAGCAGAGCCATAAGCAAGCAGGAGCAGCAAGATGAACTGACGCGTATCAACGAAGCTGACCAGGGTTGCCCACTTGGCAAGCAGCATGCCGAAGGGAGCGATAAACATGATCATGATGCCAAGAAGCATGAGGCGAGCCAGCTTGGGCATGCGCTCGAACAGCAGATCCATGTCCTCGATGTCTCGAGAAGAGATGTGATGCTCGGCGGTACCAACACACAGGAACAAAAGGCTCTTGGCAACAGCGTGGAAAACGATCAGGAAAACGGCCGCCCACATTGCTTCGGTAGTACCAACGCCGGCACAAGCACAAATCAAACCCAGGTTGCCGATGGTGGAATAGGCAAGAACGCGCTTGGCGTTGGTCTGGCTGATAGCCATAAGGCTGGTAAGCAGGAAGGTAACACCACCGATCAGGATGATCAGCAGGGAGGGAGCGAAGCTCACAGCATAGATGGGTGCGCACTTCAGCAGCAGGAAGACGCCCGCCTTAACCATCGTAGACGAATGCAGCAGAGCCGAGGTGGGAGTAGGGGCAACCATGGCACCCAGCAGCCACGTATGGAAGGGCATCTGAGCCGCCTTCGTCATGCCTGCCAGCGTGAGGCAGGTCAGCGGGAACACGAACAGGGCCGGAGCATAGGCACCGTAGACGATGAACTGGGCAAAGTCGAGCAGCTGGAAATTAAAGACCAGATAGAACAGCGCCACCTGAAAGGCGATACCACCAATCATGTTCATGATGATCTGGCGGAAGGAGTTCACGATGGACTCCTGCGTCTTGGTAAAGCCGATCAGCAGGAAGGAGCACAAGGTGGTGACTTCCCAGGCGGTCAAGAGCCAGACCAGGTTATTGCAGAAGACGATGGCATACATGGCGCCCAGGAACACAAACATCAGCGCAAAGAAGCTGTGGCTGCGATCGGGTTGACTGGGATTGTGATTGTAATGATCCTTCATGTAGCCCAGCGCATACACGATGATGCCCGAACCAATGATGCCGATGATCAGAATCATGATCAAAGACAAGGAATCAAAGTAGAGACCACGAGCGCAGGTGGTACCAGGAAGAACGAAGAACTCGAAGACCACGCACAGCGCCAGCATGACGATGGCCAGGAGCGCGGAAATAATGTTGCGGTACTTGGCGGCATAGCAAAGGACCGTGACGCCCACGAGGCAGTCAATGCCAAAGCACAGGTAGTTGACGACCTCCGACTCAAATTCGTAGTACTGCCCCAAGGTGCCCACGTTTAACGCAACGAAAACAACCGAGGTGACGGCGATGACGCCGGCGGATGCGCAGACCAGGATCTTACGGGCAAATTCTTGCCGCACGACCATGAGCAGAGCGGCAACGAACACCGGAAACAGTATGAGAAATCCCATGAGTTCCATGCTTTAGGCCTCTTCTTCCCAAAGATACGGACAGATAAACGGATGGTATCCGCATCTCTAAGCTACGCCCGATTGAGGCCAAATGACGGTTGGTAAGTGACAATTAAGCAGCAAGCTCGGTAAACGGGACGCAAACTCGAAGGCATTGCCGTTCGCCGCCTCTGAACGGGCTCATACCCATTGGAAACCGCAATGGAACAACTGGGAAACAGACCTGTTTCGCCCAAGAAAACGCAAAAGCTAGAAGCGTGCGTGCTCACCGTAGGTAAAACGTGTCTCTACGATGTGCGTGCGAACGAAGGAAAAGCACTCCTCTTCGCCAACCTCGGCGAAGTACTCGAGCAGCCAGTACAGAAAGGCACGCGTGTCTTCATGCATGAGGACGGCGCCGGTGGACTGCTCCATGAGGAAGTACTCCAAGGGGGAGCGCTCGGTGTAGGCATCACCCTGATAGACCTTGCAGGCAGCCACACGATCACAAAGCATTTCCACCACGTAGCGCGTAGGCATGGGCTTTCCGACGTATTCGGGATCACGATTCGCACGCTGGTCAAGCCAGTACTCAAAATGATGCTTGTTGCGTCCCTTGTGATGCAGCCAGGCAAGCGAATAGCCCAGGTCATCTCGCTCGGCGGTATTGGGGCTGCGGTGACCCTGGTAGTAACGAACGCCCGTCCAAAATTCCTCGGGACTGTACTTGGACAGGTCATGACACAGGCCTTGCCGATACAGACCCACCTGGAAACAATGTCGCATGACCAGCATCTTATGGCGATTGATGGTAGAAAGGTGGGCTTTTGCGTTGTGCAGCAAGGACATGAGAAGAGTACCTCTTGGGTGCGAGAAAACTATGATGCGCTGCCATTCTAGCCCATCTTGCACAACTTAGAATGGCCAGCAAGCTGGACTGAATTTGAACACACTGTGTATGTTCACCCAAGATACGGGGCAAGCACCCCAGCCAACGCCTCAAGGTAGCCCGAACTTGCCCCCAAGGCAGGAACATACGTGAATCGCGCCCCCTGACCTGCCCTGGAAAGAAACAGTTGACGACATTCCACATCAACCTCAATGGACGTTTCCAAACAGTCAGCTGCAAAGCCGGGGCAAACCACGCATACGTCCTTGATCCCCTCTTCGGCCCAGGATTCCAGAACAGAAGGCAGCAAGGGCGAGAGCCATTTTCGACTGTCAAAGCGAGACTGATAGCTAATCTTCCAAGAATCGGGAGTCAGGCCAAGCTTACCAGCCATCAGCTGCGAGGTTGCCTCGACCTGATCACGGTAGGGATCACCTGCTTCGATATCAGCCATGACCGTCGAATGATACGAAATTGCCAGACGGCTCTCCCCCATCGACAAGGGCACCCAATGATCCGTAACGCTTTTGACAAGCTCATCGATGTAGCCGGGGTTGTCAAAGTAGGATCGAACGAAGTCAAGCTTCGGATTCCAGCCTTCAGCCTTCAATTCGGACAAGCAACGATTCACTTCCGTAAAGATGCTTCCCGTGCACGAACGGGTCTCCTGCGGAAACATCGGAAGAACCACCACATGGTCAAGACCCTGCTCCATGAAAGCGCGGAGGCGAGAGGCAATCGAAGGATTGCCATAGCGCATAGCAAGAGCGACCTTGACGTCGTACCCCTTCGTTCTGAGAGAACGCTCAAGACCTTGCCCCTGCGCAAGGCTGGTGAGCAGATAGGGAGACCCATCGTCAGTCCAGAACGATTGATATCGAGCGACGTTCTTCTTTGGCCTTTTCGGAAGGATGCAATACTTCAAGACGCGCTTCCAGATAAAAGGCGGACATGAAATCAGGGCCGGGTCGGAAAGCATCTGCGCCAGATAACGCCTGATTGCTTCTTCCTCAGGCGCATCGGGGGTGCCCATGTTTACCAAGAGAACACCTGTGGTCTTGCTCTTTGACAAATCCCCCATTACTTAAGTCCTTCGGCATTGACGGAAACCTGGCCGTCGGAATCGACCCTAGTGGAATCCTGCTCTCCCATGGACGAACGAAGATAGGAAAAGACCGCATTGACCATAAGGCCGAAATCGCCCTGATGGTGCGAAGGAGGCATGGCTCCCTCGATGGACAGAAGCTCCTGATCATCAGCCAAGCCAGTATGGCGAGCCCCCACAAGTTCCTGAGCAACGTGACGGACCTCGGAGGAATCTGGCGCAACGCCTTCACGCATAAGCAGAATCGCCTTGTCGATAAGAGCGTGCCAGGAGTCCACCATCACCTGAGAAACTCCGGCCTTAAAGCTGGACGATTCTTCTACCCCCAAAAGACCCGCACCAAAGGAAGAGCCTTTCTCAGAGGATTCTATGACCCCCACAAGATCAGACCACTCGGCCCCCTCGCACATACGAGACTCTAGCTCACGAAGGGTACGCATACGAAGAAACAAGGCCTTGAACTCTGTCTCGATCGACTCAAGGCTCGAATTGACCATTTTGGCCATCATCTGTGGTGATATCTCTTCAGGAAGCTCCGCGATTTCAGATAGGGGAAGTCCCAAGTACTTCAAGGTCATGATGCGGCAGAGTCGCTGACGGTCATCGTGGGTATA
>JAUNOE010000070.1 GCA_030537255.1 Coriobacteriia bacterium | reverse complement strand
AGCTCAAGAGGGAACCCGAACCACACGGGGAGGGTTCCCATCCATCGACATCTTAACCCAGGACATACCCGAGAGAAAAGGGGAAGCAATGGCCGCAAGCGATGCCCAGCTGAGGGCGAACGAAAACTACCGCAAGAAGCACGTCAGGCAGACGCTCGTGAGATTCTACCCAGCGGAGACCGACCTATGGGAGCACCTCCAGGCGCAGCCCAACAAGGCAGGCTACATCAAGGAGCTGATACGCAGGGACATGAAGGGGATGGGGCCAACACGCCAGCCCGAAGCCAGGGACTAAAGCTTTCGCAGTTTCGGGGTTCCACTTAATGAGCCAGATGACATTAGACGTATTGGTTCAATGCCACACGAAGTAGATACGCCTGACCTCAAACGAACGAAAAACATATGTTGGCATTACCGTTGTTGACACCGAGGCTGGTTTGAATATGAAGGCTGATACGAGCTGCAAGTCATATCAGCCTTTCTTTACATAAGACCACAGTTTCTTACATAAGTTTATTAAGTAGACACTTATTTGCTTGGAGAAGTTAAGCATTTAAGGGATATGAGCAGTTTCAATATGGTGTATTGAAGTCGAGTCAACAGTATGACAATCGATGTCTTGCCTGCCCCCTCGAATCCCTCGCATTTCATCCATGAAAGGACTAGGTCATGTTCTACGTTTGCGAATTCGAATTCATAGAAGATGGTGGGGCAATGACCGCACTATGCCTGAACGACTGGGGCGGGGCAACGTCTGGCACCGACCTTGAGGATGCCGGAGAGTGCGCCGCCGACTGGCTCGCCTGCATGGTTGACGACTGCCTGATGAACGGCACGCCCCTGCCCCCAGTCAGGCTAGGCAACGAGCCGACCCAAGGTGGCAAGGTCATCGCCATTGCCGTGTCCCGGGAGCTTTCTGACATCCCTGCCATGACGGCAGCGGACGCAGCAAGGGAACTTGGGGTCAGCTCGGCACGGGTGGCGCAGCTCATCAACGCTGGAATGCTCGACTCGTGGAAGGAGGGCACCCGACGCATGGTGTCCAGGGCGTCTGTCCAAGCCAGGCTCGAGGATTCGCCAAAGACTGGAAGGCCGAAGACCGCAATGGTATAGTCGATTTGCTGATGCTCGTCAGCATTTCACCTGACCCCTCTTCCGAGGGGTCTTTTCTTTTCCCATGCGTTTTCAGCCTGGAAATGCCAGGCCACCCAGTGGGAGCATATAGGGTGCGGCATGTGCCGAGGGAGCGGTAGGCGGGAACATATCTGGCACCAGGGGGCTGGGGCGCGTGCTGCGTCCTGGCCCCTTCCCCTTTCAGGACGGCCTGGGGAGGTGGCGGCAAACGGAACGCACGCAACAACCAGAAGGCCGTCCTGAAGGTCGCCGAGAATATCCGCGAGTTCGGCCTGAACTTCAAGAGCAAGGCGCTGCCGTACGGCACGGAACGGCTGAGGGCAGGCGACGCGTACAACCTCGGCATCTGTCGCGCGCGGACTGCGGAGGGGACGGGTTCCCGCGCATGCCGAAGGCGAGCGCAAAGCCGAAGGAGCTTCAGGGCTTCAACTTCGCGAAGAGCACGCTGAGAGAGCAGAAGCGCGGCAAGGGGTGCCACTTCTTCATCGACGACTACCAGTTCGAGCGTCTGTGGCAGCGCCCAGAGCGCTATCTGGACGTTCTGAGCGGCTACGACTGCGTGCTCACGCCAGACTTCAGCCTTTACATGGACATGCCCGACGCGATGCAGGAATGGAACCGCTACCGAAGCGCGGCACTTGGTCATTACTGGGCGGAGAACGGGCTAACGGTCGTCCCCACGCTCTCGTGGGCGCAACCGAGCAGCTACGACTTCTGCTTCAAGGGCATACCCAAGCACTCGACCCTGGGGACGTCCACTGTCGGCATCGCCAAGGACAAGGACGCTCAGAGGGTGTGGCACGACGGCATGCGGGAAGCCATAAGGAGCCTGGAGCCGCGCCGCGTGCTGCTCTACGGAAAGGACATCGGATTCGACTTCGGCGGCTGCGAGGTCGTCGAGTACAAGGCAGGTGGATTCCATGGGCGGTAGGGGCGCATATTCGTATTCGGGCGGAAGCTCTTCCAAAGACACCTCTGTGCTATCCGCCTACGCTGTCGCCTCTCTCAACAGGGGCGTTGCGGGAGGAACGTCGGTGGAGACTGCGGTAGGAAGGTTTCGCAAACAGCTCATGGACAAAGAGCATGAATATTCGGCATACATTGATGATGCAGGATATCTCCATACGTTGGGGTCTACCGGCATAGAGGGTTCTACTAAGGTTGCTCCACTTTCAGCAATCGCTCACGAAAAAGGAGTCTCGACAATCATTCATAATCATCCGTTCGGAAGCTCGGATTGGCGCAAATGGGGAGGACCGTTCTCGCAAAGAGACCTGGAGAACATCGCTTGGGCTTACAATGCGAGCAAAGGAGGCGTCAAAAGGATTGTCGCAACGTCGAACGAAGGAACCTATTCCGCTGTCGTGACGAAGAATGTCAGCGATAAGTCGGTAAGGTCTGCCGCAAAACGCGCAGACGCTTCCGTCAAAGGCAAAAATTACCAAAGCGTAATTGCGATGAGGCGCGCAGTAAACAGTGCCTACACCTCGGAGTTTGCTTAATATAGGCATCAACAATACGTATGTGAAGCAACCTAAGAGAAGCGGCAAGCTTGTCACGCAAAGGACAGGCTCTTACTCATAGCGGGGAGATGATGCGGGATGATGTATGACGTTGATTATGATTACGAGTTTGAAGAAGACGAGTTCGGTGCTCCCATGATGCCGAAAGGAATCAAATGGGACGGAAACCTTTGCGTGTTGCCTAATGGCAGATACCTTCCGCCCGGCAACTATCGAACCGAAGACGGCGGGAATATCATCTACGAACCGAGAGAGTTGAGCCCGTTCGCTGGTATGCTCTCGCAATTCAAATAAAGGAAATTGCATTCTTCAAAAGCCGTCCACCAGGGCGGCTTTTTATTGCCGAAAAAAGGTGCGCGTTGCCGCTCACGAAGCCACCAGGCATCGAGCAGGACCCGTTCAGAAGTGGGACGAGCCGACCGAGGGACGGAGGTTCGCCCAGTCCGACTCCCCTGCCTCCTCCCTGCTGTGCCTGTGGCACAAGATCGTCGACCTGGCGACCTGGGAACTGGACAACTTGGGCAACCAGATCACGGAAAACCGAACGAAGCCGGGATCGTGCTCAGAGTCTTCGCAGTAAACTGCAAGGAAAGGGCGAAATACACGCCTACCCGACGCGAGACTCAGGATGTGAGCCGGATGACTTTTGAGGAACTGATTCCCTATCATGGCAAAACAGTAGAGGTCACCTCGACCAGGGGTGTCACCTACAAGGGCATCGCAGTGGCCGACATCGAGGAACTCGACATGATGTTCTACCTGGATGATGGCGTGCTTGGCCTGAAGCCCGAAGAAATCAAGTCGATAGAGTTAGTCGATGAGGCGTGACCTCGACCTGGTGCGGCTCGTTCTCATGGCGACCGAAGCCGCCAGCTCGCCGCTTGACGACCGAGAACCCCTTGCCCTGTAGCACCTTCGTACACAACGTCAGCACTCCCCTAGCGCCACCAATATCCCGGGACAACAAAAGCCCTCACTTCCCAAAGCGAGAAATGAGGGCTTTGTAACACTTCGTCATGAGCAGCTAAGCCCGTCACTCAAGTAAAGAATGCGAGCAGATAGATAGCTACTAATTGCGAATACGCTTGTCAACCTTAACGGCCAACCAGTCACAGAAGGACTGGAACAGCTGAACCAAAATAACGCAGATGACAACCGCGACAAGCATGACGTCAGCCATCCAACGCTGGTAGCCATAACGCAGAGCAATGTCGCCGACACCGCCAGCACCAATACAACCAGCCATTGCGACATAGCCAAAGAGGCTCACCCAGGTAATGGCAACGCCACGAATAAGAGAAGGAACTGACTCACGAAGCATGACCTTCGTAACGATTTCGACATTAGTGGCACCAAAGGCCTGAGCAGCCTCGATCAACGATCCGTCGACTTCGGCAAGGGACTGCTCGACGATACGAGCAACAAAAGGAGCAGCGGCAACCGTCAGGGGAACAATGGCGCCCGTGACGCCCAGCGACGTACCCACCAGCAAACGCGTGAAGGGGATGATGGCAACCATCAAGATGACGAAGGGAATCGAACGGCCAATATTGATGATCCAGCCGAGCACCGTATTGAGCACCTTCATAGGATGCAGGCCCGTAGGAGTAGTCAGAGCAAACGCAACACCCAAAGGAAGACCAATCACATAGGCAAACAAGCAGGAGCCAAAGGTCATCACCAAGGTATCAACGATGCCCTGGGCAAACAGGTCGCCATAGGAGGCAATAAACGAAGAAATGTAGTCCATGCTGTCCTCCTAGTTCCTACCGGGCTGATGATGCGAGATAAGCTCGCGAGTAACAGGATGCTGAGGATTTGCGAAGATGTCTTCGGTAGCACCCTCTTCAACGATTTCGCCCTTGTTCACAACAGCAATACGGTTGCAGATGTGCTGAGCAACCTCCATGGAATGCGTAATCAGGATCATGGTCACGCCAAGACGCATATTGATGTCACTCAGAAGATCAAGGATCTGGACGGTGGTCTTAGAGTCGAGTGCACTCGTGGCCTCATCACACAGCATGATTTCGGGGTCGGTTGCCAATGCACGAGCAATGGCAACACGCTGCTGCTGACCACCAGATAGTTGGCTGGGATAACGATTTTCCATACCCTCAAGACCAACAAGTTTGATCAGCTCGAGCGCCTTCTTCTTGGCTTCAGTCTTTTCTGCCTTGCGGACCTCAAGCGGGAAAAGCACGTTCTTCAGAACGGTAGACTGCTGGAACAGGCTGAAGTTCTGGAAGATCATGCCAATCTTCGTGCGAAGGTCTCGCAGCTCCTTGCCTTCGTAGTTCGTGACATCGACTCCGTCGATTACGATCTGACCAGAAGTGGGTCGCTCCAAAAGATTGATATGTCGGACCAAGGTAGACTTGCCGGCACCAGAGGAACCAATGACACCAAAGATATCGCCATCGTTGATGGTCAGAGACAGGTCCTTGAGGGCCTGATACGTTCCCTCCTTGGTTTCATAAACCTTGGATACGTTCTTGATTTCGATCACGGAGCAGCTCACCTTCCTTTCAAATATATATAGTTCGCTTGTCCAAACACCGATGCTTTGCGGCAACATGCCATATAACACGAAGTTCCAATATAGCCAATCGCAAAGAATGCGTCACCCGTTTCGAGTGACGCATTCTTGAAACTAGGCTGTTTTCACTGATTAGAAGACGGGGAGAACAGCGCCGTTGTAGGTATTGTTGATGTAGTCGCGAACCTCATCAGAGTTCAGAGCCTTCTTCAGCTCCTTGGTCTTTTCGGTGTCCTCGTTGCCTTCCTTCACGACCAGGATGTTAGCGTAGGTCTTAGCAGCGGTACCATTGACGTCCTCGATCGCCAGAGCGTCCTTGGAGGGGTCCAGGTCAGCCTCGAGAGCGTAGTTGGAGTTGATGGCTGCCAGAGCAATGGTCTTGTCCTGGTAGTTCTTGGCCACGGATGCTGCCTCGAGCTCCTTGAACTTCAGGTTCTTGGGGTTGGAGGTAATGTCCTTGGTGGTTGCGGTGATGCCGGCATCCTTGTCAAGCTCGATCAGGCCTTCCTGCTCAAGAAGGAGCAGTGCGCGAGCTTCGTTGGTGGTGTCGTTAGGAACAGCAACCGTGGAGCCATCTGCCAGGTCCTTGAGATCCTTGATCTTGTCGGAGTACAGACCAAAGGGCTCATAGTGGACAGGCTCAACAGAAACAAGGTGAGTACCGTTCTCCTTGTTGAAGGAGTCCAGGTAGGGACCGTGCTGGAAATAGTTGGCGTCAACGTCTCCATTCTCGGTGGCGGTGTTGGGCTGGACGTAATCCTGGAATTCGGTGACCTCAAGCGTGTAGCCGTCCTTTTCCAGGACCGACTTGACTGCGTTGTTCAGAATCTCAGCATGGGGAGTGGGGCTTGCGGCAACCTTGATGGTCTTGTCGGAGGAGCTGCCGAAGCCAGAGCAACCGGTCAGGGTGGCTGCTGCG
>JAUNOE010000012.1:23146-26513 GCA_030537255.1 Coriobacteriia bacterium | reverse complement strand
AAGGTCAGGCTTGTCTTCTTAACAAGCCCTGAAAATCACATCAATCAAGACGTTCCCGGCGGCAAAAGCCCGCAACCGCGCCATGACCTATATCACTATTGGAAAGAGAATTCCAGTATCTCCTTCAGGCTCCTTGTTGCATTACGAATAGGCAAATTTAAGAAGACTTCAAAGAAGAAGCCCTAGTATTAGTGCATCTATACGAAAACTTGCAACCAGGAGAGCTCATGTCCTCAACCTCCATCGCCTACCTTGCACCACGTGGCACGTATTCCGACGAAGCCGCCCGCATCTTCGCTCAAAAGATGGGTGCCACCGAAGTCGAGTTCGTGGGACTCCCCTCTTTCAATGAAATCTACGAGGCAGTGGAGCGCGGTCGCTGCGAGTTCGGCGTCATGCCCATCGAAAACTCACTGGAAGGAGCCGTCACCGCAACGCTTGACGCCTTTGCCTTCCGCAGTGGCTGCTGCATCGTGGGCTCAACCATCATCGACATCCACCACTGCCTGTTCCTAAATCCCGAAGCAAGCATCGATGACGTGACCACAGTGGCCAGCCACCCCCAGGCTCTTGGCCAATGCCGCCGCTACCTCAACGAACACTTCCCCCGCCTGCGTCAGGTGTCCTCGAAGTCGACAGCAGACGGCATTCGTATGGCGGCGGAAGACAAGCACGTTGCGGGTATTGGCAGCGCCTACGCTGGCGGATTGTTCGAATGCAAGACCGAGCTCGAAGGCATCGAGGACCATTTCGGAAACCAGACCAAGTTCGTCCTGGTAGCTCGCACCGGTCACCCTCAGGCCCTCAAGGGCAGCAAAATGAAGACCTCGCTAGCACTGTTCCTGGAAAACGACCGTCCCGGCGCCCTGCAGATGATCCTCTCGGAATTCAACTACGCAAACGTAAACCTAACCATGATTCAATCGCGCCCCACCAAACAGGGCCTGGGCGACTACATGTTCTTCATTGACATCGAAGGCTCTCAGGACGACCTGGCCGTCCGTACGGCGCTCGACTGCCTGCGCCTGAAGCTGCGAGAGGTAAAGATCCTGGGTTCCTACCCCACCGAATAACCACCGGGTTCCTTTTGCAGGAATCCCTCTGAGACCAAATCGGAAAGAATGTCCGCAACCAAAGCGTCGTCTACGGCATCGCGGCCATGATCCCTCTCGAAACAAGACAACGCAGCACCGAGCTCCCCGAAATCGGCCTTCCCTTGTGCGAGTACGACACGCACAAGCTCGGCCCGTTTCTGACGTCGACTACCCTCGAACTTGCTCTGCTTGGAATGATGCTTGCTACGTCGGCTCGGATTGGGAACGGTGGCCTTGAGGTGCGCACCATAATCGAGGAGCGCGTAATACCAGGCCCGAGGATCAGACGTAGGACAGCTATCAAGCACCAAGGGCTCAATCATCTTGTCGGAGACGCCCTCCTCACCAGGAAAAAGCTCATGCAGGAAGACCGTACGAACGTTTGTCTCCAGATAAAGCGTAGGTCGCTGAAAGGCGAAGGCCTCGATGCCTCCCGCCGTAGCGGGACCGATACCAGGTAAAGCCAGCAGCTCCTCCCGACTGCAAGGCAGCTTGCCACGGTATCGCTCCGAGCACTCTTCGGCACAGCGCTTGAGCGCCAAGGCGCGTCGGTTGTAGCCAAGTCCTTGCCACGTCTCCAAAACCAAGGTCGTGTCGGCCGAGGCAAGTGCGTCAAGCGTAGGAAACAGGGCCATAAAGCGAGGCCAGTAGCCCAAGACGCGCTTCACCTGTGTCTGCTGCAGCATGACCTCCGACACCAGAACGGCATAGGGATCATCAATGTTGCGCCAGGGAAGCTCGCGATACAGGGAACGACCTTGTTCCCAGACCAAGTTCCGAAAAGCCTCGAGCCCCAGGGGCAGGCCCTCCCAAAGGGAGGCATCTGGCTTATTCGGCATTTCCTAGAACCGCGCACAAGGCAGGGTGACCAGCACCCTGCTCAAACAAGTCGACCAGAACCAAGCTTTTCAAAAGATCGTTCATCAGCTTGTCGGCCGCACGCCAGACCGCATTGTACTGACAGGTATTCTGACAGGAGCAGTAACCGTCTTCGATGGTGCAGGGAGACACCCCCACAGGCCCCTGGATGGCCGTCAACACGTCATAAAGCGTCACCTTGGCAGGGTCGCAGCTCAGGCGGATGCCGCCACGGACGCCACGAATCGTCTGGAGGTAACCGGCCTCGACCAACTCCGAACGAATGTTACGGGCAAAGGCCAAGGGGATCTGTTCGCGCTCGGCAATTTCAGTGACGGAAACGTACTGCTCGCCACTTTCGTAAGCCGCACGGATAATGCGGCAGGCATAGTCACAGCGACGCGTGATTTCCATTAGCGACCCCCCAGCAAAGCATCGATGCCGCCATCAAGGCTCCGCGAAAGCTCGGACATCAGCTGGTCTTCCATCTGAGCATACTCTGACGAATCCAGAGCATGGAAAGAAGACAGGCGCATGATGACGTCACTCGTCTGCACGGCACAGAAGCGCTGACGTGCCAAGCTTTCGCGGTAGGCATTTTCTACCGCCTCGTTCGCTATGGCAAGAATCTCGTATCGCGACATACCACGCGAAAATGAAACCAAGCTCAACACGTCAAGCCCCCGCAGGGAAGGGTGGTCGGTCTGAGCCTTACGCCACAACGACTTTCGTTCTTCGGCAGTAGGTAGATCTATCTCGATCGGAGCATAAGCACCCAGCAAATCGCCGAAATAGGGGTCGATGGCATTTACGTCAGAGCATGACGCCATAACCGTAACCTCGGGCGTTGCAAGGGCAACGGAGAGGAAGGTGAGTGCCTCACGCGCACCACGTGACACCTGGACCTGCATGAGGTTGCTCATATTCATTTCGTCCAGCGAGACATCGAGCTCAGGAACCTGCCAGCAGTCTATGTCCTCCAGAATGACCGCAGCAGGACCTGGGAAGCCATGCTGAGCCACCTGCCCCAAACGAGCAGGGAAATCAGGGGAAGCCATAACCACCAAAACCGTCTGACCAGCAGAATTGCGATCGAAACGCATACGGACCGCAGGAACCTTGAGTTCACCGGCCGTGGCAGCCATGAAATAGCCCGCATCTTCACGTGCATCGCTCACGAACATTAGGGTGCCCAGTGCAGGGGGCTGAGTCAGACCATGGCGGTTGTTCAGCATCTTCACAAAATTGCGGTACGCCGCATCATCACGGTGCCCAACGCCCATCTCGGCCATTCGGGCAATAGCGCGATCAAAACCGCAAAGATCCTGATAGTTGAAACGCTTCTGTTCTGCGGGAGTCTTTTCCTTGGGAGGAATGACGATCTGCGAAATGCTGACCTTGGGCTTCTTGGGGGT